>PMBA01000176.1 GCA_003152795.1 Acidobacteriaceae bacterium
TCTCCGTTTTGGATTGGGCATGATGTCCTTTTTTCAGTTCTCAGTTCCCGGTTCTCAGTTCTCAGTCAACCCGCTTACTGAGAACTGAGAACCGGGAACTGAGAACTGACTCGGACTACTATTTATCGACTACTGGGGTAAACCATGCGTCACAAAGTTGCGGGATACAAGCTAGGACGGACCACTTCGCATCGGCGCGCGATGCTGCGCAACATGGTCACGTCGATCATCATGGAAGAGCGCATCGAGACGACGGTGATCAAGGCCAAGGCAGTGCGTCCGTCGGTTGAGAAGATGATCACGCTCGGCAAGAAGGGCGATCTGGCGGCGCGCCGTCAGGCAGCTTCCTATCTGATGACCGGGGAAGCGGTCACGAAGCTTTTCGATACCGTGGCTCCGCGCTTCGGCGACCGCAAAGGCGGCTATACGCGCATCGTGCGCACCGCGTGGCGGAAAGGCGACGGCGCCGAGAAGGCGTTCATCGAACTGCTGGGTAGCGAACAGGTGCTGGATGAAAAGCGCCAGAAGCGCTCCGAAATCCGCGCCAAGCGCGCCGAGGAAAACCGCAAGGCGATGGAGAATGCCGATGCCGAAAACCAGGCGCAGGCGAATATGGCGGCGAATGAGGCTGAGGGTAAGACTGAGGGCAGCGACAAGAAAGAGTAGTTCTCTGCGGTTCCAACAGGCACAAAGGCGTCCATAATGGGCGCCTTTTTTGCTGGAGATGGCAGCTCGTCTTTCATCGGACGCCGTGACAGCGGTAGTCAGCGAAGTTAGCTGCGAGGCTATGCAGAAGCATAGTGCCTGGGTTGCACGTGAACCGACCGGAATCCGAAGCCGGCCAGTCCGGATCGTGAGCGCTATCGCTGATTGCGACAACTACCTCTGGACCTCTTCATGGCAATGGATAAGAATCACAACATGGGCGCACCGAGAGATGCAATCAAGTGGTGGGAACTTCGCAGGATTCCGTTCAACGTGGGAATGCTCGTTGCAGGCTGTGCGACTTTATGGTCTTGGGCGTGGGTCAACGGTCAGATGGTTACAGACAGTCAGGACGTGGGAGAACCGTTCTTTATAGTTTTCTTGGGCGTTCCACTATACGCGCTCATCGCCAATTTGTTGTACACGAGGGGATGGCTGACCGAAGCGGATGGAAACGCGAGAACCCCTGCCGAGCGGAGTAGTACGTTTCGCAAGTGGTTTCTTCGTGCATTGCTCATTACCATCGCTCCGGGATTGCTGATACTGGCGCGCTGGTGCTCTTGGAAGTTATTGCACGTCTAGAGTTCTGAGAGGAATTGGGTGCGCAGTTGTTGAAATATCGCAATAGCGCTCACAACCCCAGGATGGTCCGCTTCACTTGGCGATTCCTCGGCACCCCGGAAACTTACTCACCGCCTGCATTTGCTTGATGCCCACCCCCTCCCTACAATAGAACTTTCATCCAAAATCCTATGATCCATTTTCCGGTCCCCGAAGCACTCACATTCGACGACGTTTTGCTCCTGCCGGCGCGCTCCGAAGTCGTGCCCGCCAACACCAACACGCAGACCCAGATTTCGCGCCACATCCGGCTGAACATTCCCATCATCAGCGCCGCCATGGACACGGTGACCGAGTCGCACATGGCGATTGCCCTGGCGCAGCAGGGAGGGCTCGGGATCATTCATCGCAACCTGACCATCGAGCAGCAGGCCAATGAAGTGGACAAGGTGAAACGGTCGGAGAGCGGCATGATTGTCGATCCGGTCACCATGTCGCCGGATGCGAAGGTTTCCGACGCGCTCGACGTCATGCAGAAATACAAGATTTCAGGCGTGCCCATCACGCTCAAGGATGGAAAACTGGTTGGTATTCTGACCAATCGCGATTTGCGCTTCGAGACGCGCTTTGACATTCCCATCAGCAAGGTGATGACCCAGAAGAATCTGATCACGGTTCCCGTGGGAACGACGCTAGAGCAGGCGGAAGAGATTCTGCACGAACACCGGGTCGAAAAGCTGCTGGTCGTCGACGACAAGTACATCCTGAAGGGCCTGATCACGGTTAAGGACATCCAGAAGAAACTGAAATATCCCGGCGCGGCCAAGGACGACAAGGGGCGGTTGCGGGTGAGTGCGGCGATCGGGGCGACGGGCGATTTTCTGGAGCGCGCGCAGGAACTGGCGCAGGCGAAAGTCGATGTGCTCGCGATTGACAGCGCGCACGGGCATTCCACGCTGGTGCTGGAGGCGGTCAAAAAAGTCAAAGCGAAGTTGCCGGAGGTGGAACTGATTGCTGGGAACGTAGCAACATTCGATGGCGCCTGCGACCTGGTACGCGCGGGAGTGGACGGGGTTAAGGTCGGCATTGGGCCGGGCTCGATCTGCACGACGCGCATTGTGACCGGCGTGGGGGTGCCGCAGATTACGGCGATTGCGGAGGCGGCGCGNNGAATTGATTCTGTACCAGGGGCGCACCTTCAAGTCGTATCGCGGCATGGGGTCGTTGGGAGCGATGGCGGCGGGTTCAAGCGAGCGCTATTTTCAGAACTCGGATGGAGATGCGTCGACGGCGATACCGGCGATGGGCGAAGAGTCGAACCGACTGGGTAAGCTGGTGCCGGAGGGAATTGAAGGGCGGGTGCCGTATCGTGGATCGGTTTCGATGATCGTGCACCAGATGGTGGGCGGGCTGAAATCGGGCATGGGATATTGCGGATGCCAGACGGTGCCGGAACTGCAGCAGAAGGCGCGCTTCGTGCGGATCAGCGCGGCCGGGCTGCGCGAGAGCCACGTGCACGACGTAATGATCACGCGCGAAGCACCGAATTATGCGGCGGAGTGAGGGAAGAGACCGACTTGAGTGTGTCTCGTCCCAATCTTGTGCGCGCGTGGTGGCCAGCGGTGGTCTGGACGGTCCTCATCACGTTTGAGTCCACCGATTTCTTCTCGTCGCGGAATACAAGTGGCATGCTGTACACGATATTGACGCGCTTGTTTGGCGAGATCAACCTGCACGACTTCCTGGTATTCCATCACTATCTGCGCAAGACCGGGCACGTTGTCGGGTACGGCATGTTGAGCCTGCTGCTGCTGCGAGGCTGGCGGGCGACGCTCGGTCGAGTTCACACTCTGTTGTTGCGGGCCGCGCTTTTGTCGTGGCTGGGGACGGCTTTCATTGCCGGGATGGATGAGTGGCACCAGAGCTACATTCCATCGCGCACGGGCACGATCTGGGATGTGGCGCTCGATACCGTGGCGGGCGTGGCATTTCTGGTGGTCGCGTATTTATGGCTGCGCCGGTCGGAAAGCCCGGCCTGATTTCTGCAGGATCTTCACCACAGAGATCATCGTTGCGCCACGGTTGCGCCATGCTTGATGACTCGACCTGGACGGGGCAGAGCCCCGTCACCACACGGGTCAGTCGCGGGCAGGCGAACGGTGGGCGAGAAGAGCGAACGCCGAGACGGTTGCGATCCCTGCCGAAAAATAGAAGGGGACGGCTGGGCCATAGACCTTCCAGAGGGCCCCGGTGATGACACTCGAGAGCAGGGTGGTGACGCTGGTGAGAAACGAAAAAATTCCCAGGGCACGACCGCGGATATCAACCGCGACGCTTTCAACAACCAGGGCCTTGAGCACGGCATTGGTGAGCGCATAGAAGAGGCCGTAAAAGGCCATGGCGAGCCAGATGGCGAGTTGGGACGGCGCGAGCGCGAAGACGAAATAGACGATGGCGAAAACGAAATATCCGGCGGCGGCGATGGCGGAGCGCGAGAAGCGATCGCTGAACCTGCCGGCGGGCCAGGACAGCAGCGTGAACATGATGTTGAAGACCAGTCCGAGCAGTGGGGCGCGAGACGGGGGAATGCCGATGTTTCCGGCGCGCAGCACGAGAAACATGTCACTGGAATTTCCCAGCGAAAACAGTGTGACAACGGCCAGCACGTAGTAGAAGGGGAGCGGCAATTTCGGGAGCCACTGGGATCTTGCGGCTGCCGAGCTGTGCTCGGCTGGGAGGGGTGAGGGCGCCCGTCCCTGGACCGGCGGATTGCGCCGAACCTCGCGGATGCCAATCCATGCGACGATTACGCAGAGAGCTCCGGGGATGGCGGCGGAGGCGAAGACGCCGCGCAGGCCAAGGCGTCCGATGATTGCGAGGGCCAGCAGTGGGCCGGCGATGGCGCCGGCGGAATCCATGGCTTGAATGAGGCCGTAAGCGGAGCCGAGCGATGACTTGTCGACCGATTCGGCAACCATCACGTCGCGGGCGGTTCCGCGAACGCCTTTGGCAAAGCGGTCGGAAAAACGGATTCCCAGAATTTGCCACCACGAAGAAACCAGCGCCAGCAGCGGCTTGACCGCGTTGGCGACAAAGTATCCGCCGACCACGATGGGCTTGCGGTGTGAAACCCTGTCGGTCACGTAGCCAGAGAAAAGTTTGGCGAAGGAAGCCATACTCTCGGCAATGCCTTCGATGATCCCAAGCTGCGCGGGCCCGGCGCCGAGCGATGCGAGAAAGGCGGGCAGCACCCAGTACGCCATTTCGCTGGCCGTGTCGTTGAGGAACGAAGTCAGGCCGAATACGTACACATTTCGGGGGGTAGATTGGGAAAGTGCTGGGGGCGTTGTTTCCATGTCCGTTGATTGAAAATAGCATGGACACGGAGGCAGACGCAGGGGCGCACACCTAGTATCGTGACCACGTGATGAGTCATCCGGTGGAGGGACGGGCGTCTCGCCCGTCCAGCCGGGGCGGGGACGCCCGGCTCTCCACCAAGCTAGCGAGAGTCTTCCGTCTTACCGCCGTTCTCTCCTATTGCAACTGGACGTCTGAGTCAACCAGAGCGGCGGACGCGGACGGCGCTGCGGGCGGCATTGTCGCCGCGCGCGTTCCGATGCCAATCTGCATGGCAGTATTTTTTGGGAATTCCACTTCGCGTCCGCGCGCCATGAAGTGCGAATAAACCGAGACTGCGGCTCCGTATGCTCCCATGGTCGTACCGAAGGCGCGGGAGCGTGCGACCGCGCCCACGACCATCCCAACCAGCTTAAATCCACCAAGACCGCCGGCGGCCCCGCTATTGTTCCCGCCGTCGTGATCGTGATCTTCGCCACCCCTCGCCGACATCATCGCGAGTCCAAGCGATACGGCGGTTCCGAGGTAACGCGACTTCGAGGTGGTCGCTTCCGCGCCGCCTTCGGAATCCAGTTTCACGTTGGCATCCTTGCCGGCTTGAACGCCTTCGAGGGTAGATACGACCTTCTGCGCAATGCCATCGGGCGGAACCAGTTCCGAGAATGCGATTCGCAACTGTCCGTTCTTTTTCATGCGACGCGCCGGCTGTGCCTGCTTGACCGTGCCCTTCAGGCGGCTGCCTTGAGGAAGGATCAGGCGTTCACCATCCATCAGCGGTTGCGAGAGGACTGCTTCCACGTCCTGACCCTGGTGGGCAGTGGCGGACGATAACGGTGTGACCAGCCGGGCGTGAACGACGCTGCCTTCGGGAAGTGCGCTGCCGATCGACGAGGCCATCGGGAGGCTCATCACCTCGCTTCCGAAATCCAGCGGGTCGTTCAACTCCGCGAAGTACACGGTTCCGGCTGGAATGTACTGCCGGTGAACCGGCAATTGCGCCTCCCCGTAGCGTTCCAAGCGGCGCACTTTCCCGGGCGTCTTTAGTTGTTTCATGGCGTTGTCCCATTCCTGGTGGGCTTGCTGCTTCGCCTGTTTGGTTTTTTCGGACGCCATTTCCTTTACCTCATTTTTCTTCTCTTTTGCGTTCTTCGCCGTGACCAATTCGATGACCTGGCCTGAACCGGGAGTGACGCTCGTATGCAGAGGGAAACGTCTCCCGTCGGCTAGCACCAATTCACGGAAGCCGACTTCAACCTTACACACGGGCGTGAAATCTGCATTAAGCGCCGCTAAAGTACGCTTGCCCCCTGAGATCTCCTCGATCCTCGTGACTTCGCCGATGATCTCGGAACCAACCGGCACCACGATATGGTCAAACGCATAGACCGGCTCCACGATGCGCGCGTGGACCGGCTGCCCCACCTTCTTCACCCGGACTTCCCGATCCAGAGCTACTTGCAGGGGTGAGCCTTGCGCTACGGTTAGAGCAACCGTCTGCGGCGGCGCGGGCCTGGCTGGGTCACTGGAGGCGGATGCAGGTTTGCGTTCGGAACCCGAAGTGAGTTGAGGGATTGCAACATCCTGAGCTTCGACTGCGCAGGCCCAAGTGAGGGAAAGTAGAATCGTGCCCAATGCACGCGCTAATGCCATTTTGATTTCTCCGCGGAAACCCCAAGGTTGATCACTATTCTAGAACAACTGACTCTGGAACAATTGACGACGCCACAAGACTTACAAGTTTGGATGCAAAGACCGGCTCGCAGGGAAGCCAGAATCCGCGCGGTCGACCCAGTCAACAGTCCCGTATTTGAGACGTAAGATCTGAGACCTAAGACCTGACACCTGAGACCTTTCTCTGGCCGATTCCAGTAGAATGGACGTACATGTCCGACCGCACCTTTACCCTCGATGAAGCGCAGATGCTCCTGCCGATTCTGGAGTCGTTGCTCCGGCAGGCAATTCACGGCAAGAAGCTGATTGAAGATGTGGACGCCGAGTTGCAGGAGACGGCGCACCGGGTATTTCTCAGCGGCGGAATGATGCTGAATGTGGTCCATCTGGCGCGGCGCAAAGCCGAGCGCGAGAAGGCGATCCGGCGCATCAAGGATGCTCTGGCCGAGATTGACGCGACCGGCGTGCAGGTGAAAGATCTCGACATCGGATTGCTCGATTTCCCCTGCAAGGTGGAGGGCGAGATCCTGTTGTTGTGCTGGAAACTGGGCGAGCCGGCGATCGGGCACTGGCACGGGACAGACGAGGGTTTTGCCTCCCGGAAGCCGATTGACGAGCGCATCGCGAATGCGGGGAAGAAGCGGCCGAAGTAGGCGCGCGCGGTCAGGATGACAATTCTGAGGTGGTGCCAGGTGGATTGTGCCTGGAGTGCTACGGAGGTCAGTGAGCGACGTACACAGAGATTGTGACGATTCGCTGGTTTCACCGAAGAAACTTAGTCATCCTGCGCGAAGCAGCGGACCTGCATCGGCTTGCATGGCCGGGAATCCGCGGCTTTCCCAGAAAACACCGCGCAAGTTCCCCATCGCGCCCCGTTCCTTAATATTCGAGAATGCCTTCGGGCCCGCAGCGCTGTGGTCGAAGTAATGTCCCAAACCCTGCACTAGTGGGGACGGGGAAAAGGCGGGGTGTTCTGCTAAACTTACGCTATCTGAGGCAATTATCTATGCTGACTGGACGCAAACTGGCGTTGACGCTTGCTTTCACGGTTCTGGTTGCACTGGCCTTTGGGGTCAGTTGCCGGGGATTTTTCCCAAAGCCTGTTCTCCAGTCGATCGCGCTGCAACCGCCTACTCCGCAGATTCAATTTAACGAAACGCTGAACATGCAAGCTTATGGAACCTACGACGACGGAACCAGAAGCCTGATTACGAGCGGCGTGGCCTGGTCAAGCGACAATGCGAACGTGTCGATTGACACCACGACGGGGGTGGCGTTAGGGGTGAGCCTGGGTACGGCCACGTTAACAGCGGCCGCGCAGGGACTGAGCGGCACAGCTTCGGCGATCGTGTACCTGGGGACCATTACCAGCCTTACGGTCACTCCGCAAAAATGGACCGTAAGCAGCGCGAATCCCGTAGCCGCGACCTTCGTCGCAACGGCCACCTCCAATGGCGCTCCGCAGGATGTTACAACCGGGGCAACCTGGACACCATCGCCGGCGCCAGCATTAGGAGCGATTACGTGCACGAATAGCGGCGCCCCTCCGGAGACGTGCACGATCGATCCGAGCACGACGCAGGGTAGTTACAAGATCACCGTGACCTATCCTGGAACAACCCTGGCACCGGTTGTGACGGTGACGATAGGGCCGTAAGGTGTTGCTGGCTTCGCCCTTTATTACGGACAAGAACTCAAAGGTAGAGACGCATGCCGCGTCTACTTATACCCTTCGTTCACTTCCTCAGGCCATGTGGCCGCGCTATAGTACAAGTTTGACCCCGTGAAGTTCATCCCTACATTGCTGCTTCGATCGGCGGCGGTTGCGTTCTGCGTGGCGGCCACGATTTTGCTTGCGGGCTGCAGGCGCGGCGGGGGACGCGTTCTGGAGATCGCCTACGTTTCGGGGGTTCAGGCCAACCTTCGCGACCACGTGGCGGCGGTGTATGAGAAGGCCGGAGTGGTGAAGAACGGCGAGCGCGTGGAGGTGCTCGATCGTGACCGCCGTTTTGTGAGAGTGCGGACCGCAACCGGTGTGACGGGATGGGTTGAACAGCGTTACCTGGTCAGTCAGGACGTCTACGATCGAATCCAGAAGCTGACCGCGGATAACCAGAACGATCCGGTGCAGGCGAAGGGGGCGACGCGGAACGACACAAATCTGCACGTCGAGCCGGGGCGCGACACCGAACATCTCTATCAGATTTCTTCCGGCGAGAAGCTCCTGCTGCTGAAGCGAGGCACGGCCGAGAAGGGGGGGGCGGTTGCGCCAGCGCCGCGCCCGGCCACGCCGGCTGGCAATCCGCCGAACAGCAATCCTCAGAACAACGACAGAAAACAGCCAGAGCCTGCGATTGAGGATTGGTGGCTGGTGCGCGACTCGCACGACCGGGTTGGATGGGTGCTGGCGCGCATGATCGATCTCGACGTGCCGCTCGACGTGGCGCAATATGCGGAAGGCCAGCGCATTGTGGCATTCTTCGTGCTGAATCAGGTTCAGGATGGAGACAAGAAGGTTGCGCAATACCTGAGCGTGGTCACCGAACCGAAGGATGGTCTGCCGTTTGATTTCAACCAGATTCGCGTCTTCACCTGGAACGTGAAGCGCCATCGCTATGAGACGGCCTATCGGGAGCGCATGGAAGGGGTCCTGCCCGTGACCGTTGCCCAGGAAAACTTCGATAAGGAAGGCGTGCTGCCCGCGTTTACCATTCGCGTGCAGGACGACAAGGGCACGGTCAGCGAGCGCAAGTACAAGCTCAACACGCCGATTGTGCGGCGGGTGTATGCGCCGGGAGAAGAACCGGTGCGGACTGTGAGCAGAAAAGCTGTAAGCAGGAAGACTGTGAGCAAGAAAGCTGTCGGTAGGAAAGCTAAGCGCAAGCGGTAAACAAGAACCTCTTAACCGCAGAGGACGCAGAGCGGGCAGAGGTTTTTTGGAATCTCGTTTCTCCGCGATCTCTGCGTATTCTGCGGTTTAATTAGCTGTAGAACTCGGCAATGCTCTCGACGACCCAACCGATCTCCGCCTCGGTCAACTCCGGGAACATGGGCAGGGCCAGCACTTCCGTGGCGGCCTGTTCCGAGACGGGCAGGTCTCCCGCTTTGAGTCCGAGGTAGGCGAACGCGGGTTGCAAGTGCAGGGGGAGAGGATAGTAGATTTCCGATCCAATCTTTCGTTCGGCAAGAAAGTTGCGCAGGTCGTCCCGGCGCCGGGCACGAATCACATACTGATGAAACACATGTTTGGCTTGCGGACTTCGCTCGAGCAGTCGCACGGGCGCGGCACGGTCGTTCGAACCCTGGTTTGAAGTATGTATGGCAGTCAGTCCGGCGCTGGCAAACAGGCGATCATAGGTTGCGGCGTGCTGGCGCCGGCTGTGGTTCCAGTCCGCGATGTGCGGAAGTTTGACGCGCAGCACGGCCGCCTGAATGGCGTCCATGCGGCCGTTCCAGCCGAATTCGTCGTGGTAGTAGCGCCGGGGACTGCCATGGTTGCGGAGTTGGCGCATGTGCTCGGCCAACTGCGGGCAGGTGGTGGTGACGATGCCCGCGTCTCCGTAGGCGCTCAGGTTCTTGGTGGGATAGAAACTGAAGGCGGCGGTTGCACCGAGCGAGCCGGCGCCGCGCCCGTTCCACTCGGCGCCAATTGCCTGGGCGGCATCCTCCACGATGGCGATTTTTAACTCTTGCGCAAAATCCTTAACCAAGTGGTCGAACTGGTCCATGTTGGCGCATTGCCCGTAGAGATGCACGGGAAGAATCGCGCGAACATTTTCGGGGCGCCTGGTGCGCAGTTGCCGGTCAACCAGCGTTGCGTCTAGATTCAGGGTACCGGCATCGACGTCGACAAAAACCGGCATCGCGCCCGCCCGCACAATGGCGCTGGCGGAGGCAAAGAAGCTGAAGGCGGTGGTGATGACCGAGTCTCCAGGTTTGACGCCCGCAGCGACGAGGGCCAGCCAGAGTGCCTCCGTGCCTGATGCGCAACCGACGGCGCATGGCGCGCCCGTCAGCGCACCAATCTCACGCTCAAGCGCCTCGACTTCCGGGCCGAGAATGAAGCTCTGCGAATCACACACACGCGCGATGGCGGCCAGCACCTCTTCGCGGATGGCATTGTACTGGCGGCGCAAGTCAAGCAGCGGAACCGATTCGGGCGCGGTGGATCGGGAGGGCGTTGAAATGGGATTCACTCGGACGAAATTCTAGCAGGGTATTCTTGTTTGCGATTCTGCTTCGGGGTTCGTGTAGGTCACGGGCAATGGCAAACCACGGGGGTACAAAGGGCACGGGGGTTCCTCAGGGGGTGAGCTTGCGCTGGAATATTTGCGGTGACTGGGGCCTGGGGGCGGCGCCATCGAGATAGTTTTGCCAATCCGCTAAATCGGCGCGCAGGCGGGCCAGATCAAGATCGGGAAACGAGGTATCCGCGCCGCTGAGATTGCGCAGGGCGCGGTGCAGAACCGAGCGTGCTCCCACCAGGTTGCCTTTGGACTCGTGATGAAAAGCGACGGCCAACTGAACCATCCCCTGGAGATGCCGGCGCGAGGGGCGCTCGCGAGGCAGGGAGCGCCAGATGTCTTCGAGAACTTCGTGGGCGTCGAAAAAGCAAGCGCGGTTGAACAAGTCGAGACCTTTGCTGAACTCTCCGAGGCTGAAGTCTCCGAGGCTGGGTGGCGTGGTCACAGGGGACTAGCCTCCAGCGATCGCATTGCCTGTCCGACGACCTGCATGATCTCGATAGATTAACCTCCATTCGTCTTGCCCGTCCGCCAGGGGGCGAGGGTCGGATTGGCGATGTGTGGAGCAAGACCTGTCTTGTTTATGGGGAACCTGGAGCCAGAGAGGAGTGCAGGGTATCGGGGCAAGAACATACCAAAAACCATATTTCGCCCGCATGTTCCATACGGATTTTGATAGTTTCGCAACAAAACACACGCCACAACTCGTTGAAAACAAGAACATAACCAAATACTCTGTTGTGGCGCGTCAGTTGCATCAGTGGGTTGTTCTTCCCAGTTCGCGCGCTCCGCGAGGGTGCGCTGTATTTGCCTCAGAGTTGGTTGAGGATGGTTTCCGTAAAGGTTCATTTTTGAGCAGTTCAGGAGAGAAAAAGACCATGAAACAAAGCACACGAAATTTCAGCCTGGTGGCATTTATGTTGGCGCTTCTCGGCTTGCTGGCGCTGAGCGTCGGCATGGCATATGGCCAAGCCGTGGACGGCAACATCGTCGGCACGGTGGTTGATACACAGGGCGCCGTAGTGGTTGGCGCCGAAGTGACTGCCACCAACGTTGCCACGAATGACGTGGCGGTGACGAAGACGAATAATACGGGCGAATACCGCTTCGATCACCTGCTGGCCGGGGACTACCGGATTACGGCAAGGGCGACCGGATTCAAGACGATCGGCGAAATGGTTGCCGTGGAACTGAACAAGACCGGCACCCGTAACCTGACGCTGACGCCGGGCGCGACGTCAGAGACGGTGGAAGTTTCAGGTGTGCCGCCGACCCTGGATACGACGTCGGCGCAGATCGAGACCACGTTCTCTCCGAAGGAACTCGGCGATATGCCCAGCGTTTCCGGGGGCAGCGGCGTCATCAATCTCTCGCTTCTGGATGCTGGCGTGGCAAGCAGCGGTGGTGTTGGATTGGGCTCCGGTCCGTCCGTCTCGGGCCAGCGGCCCCGCAACAACAACTACACGGTTGAGGGCGTGGACAACAACAGCAAGGCCGTTACCGGTCCGCTGCTTCAGCTTCCCAACGATGCCGTCGACCAGTTCACGGTCCTGCAGAACCAGTTTTCGCCGGAATTTGGCCACTCTTCGGGCGGGCAGTTCAACCAGACGGTGAAGTCGGGTTCGAACACGCTTCACGGCCGCCTCTACGAGTACTTCCAGAACCGGAACCTGAACGCGCAGGATTCCCAGGTTTCGCTGTCGCAGGTCAGCGCCGGACTGACGCCGCAGAACACGCGCTACGACAACAACCGTTTTGGCGGGCAGGTTGGTGGTCCGATCATCAAGAACAAGCTGTTCTTCTACGGCGGCTGGGAGCAGACGCGCCGCGACCNNGAACAAGCTGTTCTTCTTCACCGACTGGGAGTACAACCCGGTTGGCAACGCGACGTCCTCAACCGGGTGCGCGCCGACAGCAGCGGGATACGCCGAACTGGCCACGATTCCATTGGCAAACATAGCGCCCGCCTACAATTACAGCACGAATCCCCCGACTCCGGTGAGCCTGGGGATTAACGCGACCAACCTGGCACAGTTCCAGCAATATGCTGGAACAGCGCTGAGCCAGGCAACCTCCAGCGACCCCAACTGCAGCGCGTTCGCGTATGGCTTTTACACGGATGCGACGCAGACGGTAAACAGCGTGCCGACCGGCGACGTGGGCTACTCCGGCGCGAACT
>PMBA01000010.1 GCA_003152795.1 Acidobacteriaceae bacterium
CGAGCCACTGCTGGCTGGTGATCGGTACCGCCGGCGGCGACTGAACCTCCCCGAAGCTAGTGCCATTCGTCGATGAAGCCGACGCGTTTTCGGAAGTTCTGCCGGTTCAGCGTTTTGGCACACCTCCTTTACCCATGCGATCTTCGCCCCGAACCAGGCTTCGCGTATCACGAGTTTCTTCCCGCACTCGTACTCCTGGACCTTCAAGCCCCGACGGCCTATCAAATAGCTGGCTCCGCCTTGTGCAGCTAGACCCCTATTTAGACAGGGGTCTGCCGGAAATTCACAAGAAATTGTTCTCGCGAGTGAACCTTTTGGCGGCAACAGGGGAATCACCAATAGAATGAACATGTCCGAAGACGATGAACGCGAGTTGATCGACCGTGCCCGGGCCGGCGAGGCGATTGCCTTCGAGCAGCTCGCCGAGCAGCACGCAGCACGCCTGTGGCGCTGCGCGCTAGCTCTTGGCAAGAATGGCCACTGGGCCGAAGATCTTTCGCAAGAGACCCTGGTCGAAGCGTGGCGATCCTTGGCACGTTTCGATGGCCGTTGCCAGTTCTCCACTTGGCTCAACGGCATTCTACGGCACCGGTTCTTGAAAGGACGGCGACACCAGAACGCCGCCAGGTCTGCCGCACCAGATGCTCTTGGCCAAGTGCCACGCACTTCACACACGCCCAGTAGTTCCGCGGAGGCCTCCGAAGATGCCAGCCGGATTCGCCAAGCGGTTGCGAGCTTGCCGGAAGTGCATCGCTTAGTCGTCGAACTCCGTTTCTTCGCAGGGGCGACGTTGGACGAGATGGCCACGGCTCTTGGCTGTCCGTTGGGGACGGTGAAGTCGCGATTGCATCACGCGTTGGAAAAATTGCGGCAAATGAACCTTGAGGTGAACCTTTTCACTTCGAATGGGGAATCACGGGGTAGCAAACCATGAATGATCTCCATCACAACTGCGAACTTTGGGCCGAGCCGATCAGCTTGCTGGCGGCCGGTTGCTTATCAACCGACGAAGAGCGAGATGTTCGTCGACATTTCGAGACGTGTCCCGATTGTCGCGAGCGTTTTGGGCAACTGACACAGTTGTGCGGCGCGCTTGCTGAAGCACAATTGCCGGTCAACGTCGCGGAAATCGCCATCGTCGAGCGAGTTATGTCGGCGGTCGCCTCTGAGGAATCTCGGCGGCCCCTCGTTCGCACGCGGTCGGAGATGATTCAGCCCTCGCTACTTACCCGTTCCCTAGACAATTGGAGGTGTATCATGCGTTCCCCAGTTTCTCGCATTGCGGCAGCAGCCATTTTTGTTCTGGCCATCACAGGAGTTGCCTTGTTTTTCCCCGGCAGCGGCGCCACGTTCGCCTTTGACGACTTCGCTGCCCCGATCCTCAAAGCGAAGACCTTTAAGTGCAAGATGATTATTGAAACGAAGGGTCCGCCCGCGCGGACAATAACGAGCGAGATAATGACGCTGGGCGGAACTCGAATGCGTCAGGTGACGGAACTGCCTGACATGCCGAAGTTTGTGATGATCCAGGATTCTAGCCAGGGCAAGAGTCTCACTCTGGAGCCCGCGTCTAAAACGGCTACGGTCATCACTTCCACCAAAAACCGCAAAGACAAGACTCCCGAATCCAGGGGTTTCTTTACCCTTGTTCGTTTGTTCCAGCTCGTTGAGGAGAAACCAGGCGCTGTCGAACACGAATCACTGGGCGAGAAGGAGATCGACGGGCGCAAGGTCGTCGGGTTCCATATTAGCAGCCAGCCCCACGACTTGATTTTGTGGGGCGATCCTAAAACCGGTCTACCGGTCCGCGTCGAAATGACCTCGGGAATGGAAGGCAGTGTGAAAGCGACGTTCAGCGACTTTGTGTTCAACGTCGATATGGACGAGTCGTTGTTTAGCCTTGAGCCGCCGGCCGGCTACACGGTACGGAACGCGAAGACCGATCACTCCCCGGAGGAGGAGAAGGATCTGATCGAAATGTTCCGCGAATACAGCAAACTGAGCGACGGCGCTTTCCCGGACTCGCTCGACTTTCTGACAACGACGACAATCGCTGGGAAGAAGGCTGGTCTCCGGATGTCTACCCAGAAGATGTGGGAAGATTTCGCTCCGGGGAAGGGGAAGCCGAACGAGGAGCAGATGCGCAAGTTAGAGGAGCTGATGCTCAAGCTGACCGAGGGGAAGCCGAATGAAGAGCAGATTAAAGAAATCGCGGAGCAGATGAAAGAGTATGTTGAAACTCAGACGCAGAAGACCGCAGAAGGCGGGGAAGTCCAGGCGCAGGAGACCGAGGAAGTCCGGCAAGCCCGGTTCAACGAAATTCTGCAACGAGTTCAGCGAGGTTTGAGTTTCGCCATCCGCCTTTCGCCGAACGCCGACGCGCATTACGTGGGCAAAGGCGTTTCGTTTGGCGCGGCCGACACGCCGATCTTCTGGTATCGGCCGAAGGACTCGAAGAAGTACCGAGTCATCTACGCCNNTTTATGCCGATCTTTCGGTCCGTGACTCCGACACGCCGCCCAACGTGACCAAGGGACAGCCGGTGCCAGCCCCGTCCGGTCCGAAAGAATAGTCTGGCTTGGGCTTTGCGAGATTCCTCCTTCCGCTCGTCTACGCGTCTCGGCAGGCAACGATTCCTTGTGACTGTTTCATCTACCCATACGTATTTCCGGACATCCTGAAAAATCACCGTTTTAGAGAACGAGATCATACAGCCGACTGAAGGTCTTGCCATTCTGACGGGTGAAAC
>PMBA01000179.1:0-816 GCA_003152795.1 Acidobacteriaceae bacterium
GGGACGTTGCGGGTGCGGCTGACATAATCGGCGATGGTCTGCCGCAGGTCGGGCAGGCCGGCAGCGGGGCCGTAATGGGTCCACCCCTTGTGGAGCGCGTCGACTGCGGCCTGGACGACGTTGGCCGGCGTGTCAAAGTCGGGCTCACCAATCTCGAGGTGAATGATATCTTTGCCCTGTTTTTCGAGCGCGCGGGCGCGATTCAGAACTTCAAAGGCGGTCTCGGTGCCGAGNNGAGGTCAGATTGCAGAGGTGAAAATCTTCCGACGACGACCTGTTGGAGGACTTTGATTCTTACCTCTGCAATCTGACCTCTGACCTCTGACCTTATTCCGAGATCGTGCTCTCTTCGCTCTGCGCCCGCAGGACGCGATCAATGGAGTACGGGGCGCGCGAGGTGGGTTCGTGGTAATGCCGCACCTGCATTTCTCCGAGCAGCCCAACGGCGAGCATGTTCAGGCCCGCCAGCAACAGGACGGCGGAGAACATCATCATCGGGCCGTGCTGGTACATGATGTCGGTGTGGTGGAGGATCTTCTCCAGGATCAGCCAGCAGGCAACGCCGCTGCCCGCAAAAATGCTGAACATCCCAACCGTCCCGAAGAAATGCAAAGGCCGGGAAAGATACTTAAGCAGGAAGCGGATGGTAATGAGATCGAAAAACACGCGGAAGGTGCGCGAGATTCCGTAATGCGAAGCGCCGCGTTCCCGGTTCACATTCTTGATGGGAACTTCGATAATCGACGCGCCATACCACGAAGCCAGCGCCGGGATGAAGCGGTGGAGTTCTCCGTAGAGCGGAACCTGCCCCAGAAT
>PMBA01000179.1:826-13642 GCA_003152795.1 Acidobacteriaceae bacterium
AGCCAGAAACTATCGACGCGATTCTTGCGCCAGCCGCTCACGATGTCATAGCCCTCGGCAATTTTTTCGAGGAACAAAGGAATGTCGGCGGGATCGTGCTGCAAGTCGCCGTCCATGGCGATGATGTATTCCCCGCGGGCATGGTCAAATCCGGCAGCGAGGCCGGCAGTCTGGCCAAAATTACGGCGCAGCTTGACGACCGTCACGCGGCTGTCGACGGCCGCAATCTCACGCAGCAATGAGAACGTGCCGTCGATCGAGCCGTCATCGACCAGCACCATCTCGAACGTCTCNNGCGTACAGGTCGGTGACGTTCTCCTGTTCGTTGTGGAGAGGAACTACGATTGAATACTTGAGCACAGTGTCTTTGATTATACGGGAATAAAGCGGGTTTTGTAGTGACTTGTGGGGAGCGTGAGGCTGGCGGATCTCGTCCGCTCCAGGGACGTCGAAAGCAGCGTCGCCTGCTGCGTGTGCGCACGAACTTGCGGCAGGTTAAATCTCTCACTGCCCGGCTTTGTTCACCACCTGCTTGTCCGCCTTCGATGTGCTGCTGGCGAAGTTTGCATCGCCGGCATACACCGCCTTGATCGAGTTTGTACCCACCTTGAGCGTTGAAGTCGTAAATGTGGCCGAGCCGCCGGTCAACGATCCCGTTCCCAATACCGTTGTGCCTTTCAGAAACGAAACGATTTCTCCATTGGGCGGCGTGCCGGCGCTGGAAGTCACCACCGCGGTAAAGGCCACCGCCTCTCCGTAGGTGGACGGATTCGGTGAAGACGAGAGCGCAGTCGTGGTCGGCGCTGGAGCGATGCGGACGAAGCCGTGAAACACAGAATTCGCGTCCCCGTAGGTTCCGGCGACATCTCCCGCCGTGTCGATGCTGAAGCCGACGGTTCCCTGAAGCATGCCCGAGCCCGCGCCCGGAGCGTCGAAAGTGCTGATGGCTCCCTTGGCTGCGCGTGTGAAACCGTGACCCACCCCGCTCGTGTCCGCGTAGGCTCCCGCGATGATCCCCGCCGGGTTGATGCTGAAGCCGTCAGTCCCCTGAAGCGGGGGCCCGTTCCCCATCGCCGCCAACGCCGCGAGCCAGCCGTCCTTGCCTGCGCCGGGAGCGTCGAAGGTGGTGATCACGCCGCCGGCAGTGCGCACGAACCCGTGCGCCACTTTGCTCGCGTCCGAGTATTGTCCCGTGATCGTTCCCGCCGGGTTGACGCTGATGGCGACAGTTCCTTCATTCGCGGCTGTGCCCGCGCCGGGAGCATCGATCGTCGTGATCACTTTACCGGCGGACCGCACGAAGCCGTGGCGCGCTCCGCCCTGGTCAACGTAGTAGCCCACGATGACTCCCGACGTGTTGATGCCGAGCGGGACGGTTCCCACGGCATACCCAGTCCCTGCGCCCGGAGCGTCGAACGTGGTTATCGTCTTGCCATTGGCCGTGCGCACGAAACCGTGATACTGGCTGCTCGAATCCTTGTATGCGCCGGCGATTGCTCCCGCCGTGTTGATGCTCATGGGAATGGTGCCTTGGTGTTTACCCGCGCCTGCGCCCGTAACATCGATGACGGTTATCGCGCTACCGACAGCACGCACGAATCCGTGAAACACATTGCTCCCGTCCGCGTAGGTTCCGGTGATAACCCCGGCCGTGTTGATGCCGGTGGCGAAAGTTCCCTGATTGCTACCCGTACCTGCGCCCGTAACATTAATGGCGGTCATCGCACCGCCGCTGGCGCGCAAAAATCCATGGGAAACATTGCTCGCATCCAAGGCGATCCCCACGATCGCTCCGGCCGTGTTGATCCCTACGGCAAATGTTCCCGAGTTCTTGGCGGTTCCCGCGCCCGGAGCGTTGAAGGTGGTGAAGGTCTGAGCCTGCGCCGGCGGGAGCGCAACGACCGTCAGCCCCAGCAGAATTACCAGCGTGGATCCCAACGCCAGACGACCTTGCAGCCCAAGAATCCACTTCCCGCGTTTCGTTGCGCTATTCATAAGTCTCCTTGAGCAGGCTGCTGAGAGAAGCGGCTCGGCCACGGATTTGGAAGGGAGTATGCGGCGGCCGGCACAACCCGAGAAATTCTCCTCCCCGGCCCGCACGCAGTCAAGATGAAAGGCTTTGCATACGGCTTAAGGGCTTTTACCGAGGATCGATGGTAGCCCCGGCAGGAATCGAACCTGCATAGTCAGTTTAGGAAACTGAAGTCCTATCCGTTGAACGACGGGGCCACGCGAAATCAGGGTAGCAGGTTGAGAAACGGGTTGCCAGACATGCGCTGCTTATCTTGATCCGCCGCCGACGAAGTGCACGATCTCCAGCCGATCTCCATCGTGCAATGGAGTCTTTGGCCATTGCTCGCGGGGGACGATCTCGCGATTCAGTTCGATCGCCACCCGGTCGGGCTTCATGCCGAGGTGCTCAACGAGCGCGCCCAGAGTTTCGGCGGATGAGACCTGAGTTTCGCCATTGATCGTCAAATTCATGGAATCCATTCTCGCATTTTGCGCCCTTGGAGCGGAGGATCTCGCCGGAGGCTAGCGGGAATCCGAAATTGCCGTGGCCGCAGGCAGCTGCCGAGCTGCGCTCGGCTTGGACGGGCGAGGACGCCCGTCCCCACACGAGCATCCCCACACGAGCGCGATCAGCTCTATACGGTGGCGCGTAGCTGGAACTTACGCGTAGCGGTTCGTCCGGCAAAACTTGCCTGCACCACGACCGAGGAATCAGCGAGTGACTTTTCATCGACCTGAACGCTCATCTCGGCATTGCCCTGGGCGTCGGTGAGAACCTGGGCGTAATAGGGCGCGGCGTCGGGCCTTGCGAAGCGCAGGGTGAGGCGAGCGCCTTCCACGGTGGCGCCTCCATCGGTGACTCGGATCAGCATGGTCAAGGCGCCGCTCGCATGCACGGAACCGGCGTTGATCCACTCCAGGTCCAGCTCTTTTACCGCCGCCAGCACTTCCGGCGTGTCCCGCTTGTCGAGGATGAAATCGAGCTTGCCCTCGCGAATGGCATCGAGCACCTCGCGATGCAGTTCGCGCAGCATCTTCTCTTTGTCCTGATCGTTGCCCGGAGAAGGGATGGAAGACGCGCCCGTAGCGACGGTCTGGGCGCCGGCCTTGCCCGCGGCCGCGCTGAGCCCATAGGGGACGGCGCGTTTCCCGATGCAGCGGCCGCGCACGAAGACTTGCGTCTGCAGCAATTGCTCGCTTTCGCGAGCCTCGCTCTGCACGTGGTAGATGGTGTCTTCGTGCCGAATGTCTGTATTAAAGCCAAAGATCATGCGATTCAGGCTTTCCCCGGTTCTGTCTCGATCGCGCCAACGCGTCGTGTCAAGACAGGTTCCGCCGGATGAAACTGCTGTTAAAACGCGTACTTAGCTTGACACATCCCGCACGCAAAACTAATCTAGAACGTTTACCGTTGCTTGCCGCAGATTATATATAGCTCCTCCTATGCCGGACAATTATTTCGCTCGCTACCTGCCCCTCCTGATGCATTTCGGCATCGCCACGGCCTTGGCGGGCGTAATTGTGGTCCTGTCGCAACTGGTTGGCCAGCATAAATCGGGCCGCGCGAAGATGTCGCCCTATGAGTGCGGGGTTGAGCCCATCGGCGACGCTCAGGGGCGTTTCTCCGTCAAGTTCTACCTGG
This sequence comes from Acidobacteriaceae bacterium, assembly GCA_003152795.1. Taxonomy (GTDB): domain Bacteria; phylum Acidobacteriota; class Terriglobia; order Terriglobales; family Acidobacteriaceae; genus Acidiflorens. The sequence continues at coordinate 4,482 of PMBA01000179.1, forward strand.
TGGCCATGCTCTTTATATTGTTCGACGTGGAAGCCGTTTTCCTTTACCCCTGGGCGGTGATCCTGCGCGAACTGAAGATGTTCGGCTTCTGGGAAATGATGGTGTACATCGCGATCGTTCTCGTCGGCCTCTTCTATGTATGGAAAAAAGGCGTGCTCGACTGGGGNNTCGATCGCGACGAGCTTACGATCTGGGTCGAGAAGGATGCGATCCGCGAAGCGTGCGCGATTTTGAGAGATTCGGCGGATTGCCCATTCAATTATCTCGCCGACCTCACCTGCGTCGATTGGTATCCCTCAGAGCCCCGGTTCGAGGTGGTTTACCATCTGCTTTCGATTCCCCGTAAGGAGCGGGTACGGGTGAAGGCCCGCCTTGACGGTTCCAGTCCGGCGATCGAATCTGTCACCTCCGTTTGGCCTTCGGCCAACCACTACGAGCGTGAGGTGTTCGATCTGTTTGGCGTGCGCTTCACCGGACATCCCAACCTGCAACGCATCATGATGCCCGATGACTGGGAAGGCCATCCTCTGCGGAAGGACTACCCGGTGGAGGGTTACCGCTAGGCCATGACGCAATTTCCAGCTACTGCCGCTGCGTCCGGCCGGGAAACCCCCTCCGGCGACCGTACTCTGGTCCTGAATATGGGGCCGCAACATCCCTCGACCCACGGGGTGCTGCGCCTGGTGCTGGAAATTGACGGCGAGACCGTGGTGCGGGTGAAGCCCGAGATCGGCTACCTGCACACCGGCATCGAGAAAACCTGCGAGGCCAAGTTCTACCAGCAGGTTGTGCCGCTGACCGATCGCATCGATTATCTCTGTCCCATGACTAACAATCTCGCCTACTGCCTGGCAGTGGAGAAGTTGCTGGGGCTGGAGATTCCGCCGAAAGCGCAGTGGATGCGGGTTCTGATGAACGAACTGACCCGCATCAATTCGCACCTGGTCTGGCTGGGAACGCATGCCATGGACCTGGGCGCGATGACCGTTTTTCTCTATTGCTTCCGCGAGCGCGAAGACGTGCTGCGCTTTTTCGAGATGGTGAGCGGACAGCGCATGATGACCTCTTATTTCCGCATCGGTGGCTTGTCGCTGGAACCACCGCTGGGATTTTTCGAGAAGGTCAAGAAGTTCGCCGACCGCTTCCCCGGCAACGTGGATGAATATGAAGGCCTGCTGACGGGAAATCCGATTTTCGTGATGCGGACCAAAGGCGTCGGCTACCTGAGCGCCGAGGACGCGATTGCTCTGGGCGCGGGCGGTCCAACCCTGCGCGGCAGCGGGGTTGACATTGACCTGCGCCGCGACGCTCCGTACACAGGCTACGAAAACTTCAAGTTCAAGGTGCCGGTCCGCACCGAGGGCGACGTGTTCGCGCGATATCTGTGCCGCGTCGCCGAGTTGCGCGAATCCATTGGCATGGTGCAGCAGGCGCTGGCGGGAATGCCGGAAGGCCCCATCAAAGCCGACTCGCCGAAGGTCGTTCTGCCCGATCGCGAAAAGATGAAGACGCAGATGGAAGCCCTCATCTACCATTTCAAGATCATCACCGAGGGCTTCACGGTCCCGGCCGGCGAGGTTTACCAGGCCATCGAATCGCCCCGCGGCGAGATGGGATACTACATTGTCAGCGACGGAACCGCCAAGCCGTATCGCGTGCACATGCGTGGCCCGTCCTACGCGAACCTCCAGGCGCTGGCCAAGATGTGCGAGGGTGGCCTGATTGCCGACGTGGTCGCCGCGATTGGGAGTATTGATGTGGTGCTGGGAGACATTGACCGGTAGAACATTTGTAATTGGCGATTTGTAATTTGTAATTGGAAAACTCATGACTCCGGATGATTTGCGCGCGCGGACAAAGTCGTTTGCGCTCCGGGTGGTGAAACTCTATCGCTCGTTGCCACGAACCGCGGACGCACAGGTCATGGGAAAACAGCTTCTGCGGTGTGGGACTTCGGTAGCCGCGAACTACCGGGCGTCATGCAGAGCAAGGTCGCGGGCTGAGTTCGCGGCACGAATTGGCATCGTAGCGGAAGAGGCGGACGAAAGCGGCTTCTGGTTGGAGATGCTGGCGGAAGCAGGAATAGTCCGCATGGCATTATTGAAGAAACTATTGGAAGAGTCGAAAGAGTTGACAGCTATATTTACAGCAACGCAACAATCGGTGCGGAAACGTAGTTGAACCGGTAGAAATTACAAATTACAAATTGCCAATTACAAATTCATGAAGTTCTCCGACGAATTCGAAGCACGTTTCACCGAGATGCTGACCCACTATCCGACGCGGCGGTCGGCGCTCGTGCCTACACTGCTCTACGCGCAGGATGAGGTCGGCAATCTGAGCGACGAAGTGATTGCCGAACTCGCGCAACGACTGGACCTCACCGAACTGGAAGTCCGCAACGTGATCAGCTACTACTCGATGCTGACCACCAAGCCGCGCGGAAAGTACAACGTGCAGGTATGCACCAACATCGCATGCATGTTGCGCGGCGGCGAAGAGCTACTCGGCCACTGCAAAAAGAAGCTGGGCATCGGCCATAAGGGCACGACGCCGGACGGCTTGTTCTCTCTGGAAGAAGTGGAGTGCATTGGCGCGTGCAGCTGGGCTCCGGCGGCGCAGGTGAATTACGACTTTCATGAGAACCTGACCAGCGCGAAGATGGACCAGATCCTGGATGAGTATAAAAAGAAGGGAACGCAGTAGATTTGNNTTGGTAATTGGTAATTGGTAATTGAAGATCGCGCTTTTCAATTACCAATTACAAATTACAAATGGCGACATTAGTTTCCCATCCCGACGAGGCACGCGTGATCTCGAAGCGCTTTGGCCAGGGCGCTACGGATATCGAGCGCTATCTCCAACTGGACGGCTACAAGGCCGTGCAGAAGGCGCTTGCCATGCAGCCGGACGACATTATCAATGAGGTCAAGAACTCCGGGCTGCGCGGACGCGGTGGCGCCGGGTTCAGCACGGGAATGAAATGGTCGTTTGTCCCCAAACAATCGGCCAAGCCGAAGTATGTGCTCTGTAACGGCGACGAGAGCGAGCCCGGCACCTGCAAGGATCGGCTGATTTTCGAACACGATCCGCACGGCGTCATTGAAGGCGCGATGATCGCCGCGCTCGCGGTCGGGTCCCATACCGCCTACATCTACATTCGCGGCGAGTATCGCTACCTGTCGGTAATCATGCAGAAGGCGATCAAGGACGCCTACGCGAAAGGTTTCCTCGGCAAGAATATTTTCGGCAGCGGATACGATCTGGACGTTTACTGGCACGGCGGAGCGGGCGCCTACGAAGTTGGGGAAGAATCGGCGCTGATGGAGTCGCTTGAAGGCAAGCGCGGCATTCCGCGCATCCGTCCACCGTTCCCTGCCGTGGTCGGCCTGTGGGGCGGCCCCACGGTCATTAATAATGCGGAGACTCTCGCCGCCGTGCCGCACATCATTTTGGGTGGCGCCGATTGGTACGCGAAACTGGGCACACCGAAAAATGGCGGGACGCGGATGTTCTGCCTGGCGGGACATCTCAATAAGCCGGGTGTCTATGAACTTCCCATGGGCTATAACCTCAAGAAGATGATCTATGAGGTGGGCGGCGGAATTCCGAACGGCCGCAGTCTGAAAGCCGTGGTTCCGGGCGGATCGTCCACTCCGATTTTGCTGCCCGAGGAAATCGACATCCCGATGGACTTCGACTCGGTGGCCAAGGCGGGTTCGATGCTTGGCTCCGGTGGCGTGGTAGTGCTCGACGACACGACCTGCATCGTAAAGTTCGCGCTGCGTACCATCAAGTTCTACCAGCATGAAAGCTGCGGCTGGTGCATCCCGTGCCGCGAAGGCACCGACTGGCTGAAGAAGACGCTGACCCGCTTTCATGCCGGCGCCGGTGTTACAAAAGATATCGATAATATCTATTACCTGGCGGAGAACATGTTGGGGAAGACGTTCTGTCCGCTGGGAGACGCAGCGGCGATGCCGACCATGGCGTTCGTGAAAAAATTCAGAAAAGAGTTTGAAGACCACCTGGATGGGAAACCGTGTCCATTTGAAAAAACAGGGACGGCGGTACCTGTGATGGCTTAGAGAAATCGGTAATTTGCGATTTGTAANNCGTGGGCATCGAGGTGCCCTCTTTCTGCTATTACCCCGGACTCTCGTTGCAGGGCGCTTGCCGCATGTGCGTCGTCAAGATCGAGAAGATGCCCAAGCTTCAGACCGCCTGCACCACGACGGTGACCGAGGGCATGATCGTCGCGACCGACAGCGACGAAGTGCGTCAGGCCCGCAAAGCCATGGTCGAGTTGCTGCTCGGCAACCATCCGCTGGATTGCCCGGTCTGCGATGCGGGCGGTGAATGCGAACTGCAGGACATGACGTTCTCCTACGGCGCCGCCGAATCGAAGTACATGGAGGCCAAGAACCATAAGGAAGAACAGCAGTGGTCTCCGGTGGTGTATTTCGATCGTCCGCGCTGCATCCTGTGCTACCGCTGCGTGCGCGTTTGCGGCGAGGGCATGGACGTGTGGGCGCTGGGCGTGCAGAATCGCGGCGTAAGTTCGATCATCGCGCCCAACGAGAGCGACCATCTCGACTGCGAAGAGTGCGGCATGTGCATCGACATCTGCCCGGTCGGCGCGCTCACCTCGGGAGCATACCGCTACAAGACGCGGCCCTGGGAAATGAACCATGTGGGCACCATCTGCACCCACTGCGGGGACGGGTGCAAGACCACGCTCGGCGTACGGCGCTGCGACACTGGCGCGGAGATCGTACGCGGCGATAACCGCGACAAGAGCGGAATTAACAACGACTTCCTCTGCGTCAAGGGACGCTACGCTTTCGACTTTGCGCATCACAAAGAACGCCTGACGGAACCGCTAGTTCGTAAGAACGGCAAACTCACTCCGGCAACCTGGGAAGAAGCCTTCGAACTGATCGGCAAACGGCTCCGGGAAGTTCGCGATCAGGACGGCGGAAGCGCGATTGGCGTGATCGGATCGAATCGTACGACCAACGAAGAAAATTATCTGCTTTCGAAATTTGCCCGGTCCGTGCTTAAAACCAACAACGTCGACCATCATCGGACGGCAGACTACCCGGCGCTCGCGGCCGCACTCCATGGCAAGCCCGGAAAAACGGCTTCCATGCGCGATGTGTTGAACGCGCCCGCGATCCTGCTCATCGGAAACGACCCTACGAATCAGCACCCGCTGCTGGCATGGCAGATCCGGACGAACGTGCGGCTGCGACGCGCGAAACTTTACGTCATCAATGCAGCGCCCATCAAATTGCGGCGGCAAGCCGCGGGATTCGCGTTGGTCCCGGCGGGCGCGGAAACGAAAGCGGTGGCGTTTCTCGCCGGCGACGATTCCATGCTCGATCAGTTCGTCAGCGAAACTGTCACGCGCGAAGCCTGGCTTGCGCTGCGCGAGAAAATTCGCGGCGAACAGAACATGGTCATCGCCTTCGGCTCCGAACTGCGCGGTCATGACATCGAAGCGTTGGTGAATTTCGCTTCGAGCTTGACCGGGGCAAAGCTCATCTCTTTGGGCGATTACGCGAATTCACGCGGAGCCAGCGAAATGGGCCTTTATCCCGACCTTCTGCCGGGATACGAACCCGTCGCCAGCGCGGATAAGTTCCAAAAGGAATGGGACAGTCTGCCCGCCGAAACAGGCCTGAGTCTGCCGCAGATGGCGGAAGCGGCGAAGGCCGGCAAGCTGAAAGCGCTGTATGTGGTGGGCTCCAATCCGATTGGCCGTTTAGGCATTGATCCCTTTGTGTTCTCGAAGAGCTTTGTCGTGGTGCAGGACATGTTCCTCACGGAAACTGCCAACATCGCCGACGTAGTTTTGCCAGCAGCGAACGCGTACGAAAAAACGGGAACTTATACCAACACCTGCGGCGATCTGCAACTCGTGAAAAAGGCCGGTGAAGTCTCCAACACCAAGCCCGACTTCGAGATGATCGTTCGCATTGCCGACGCCATGGGCAGTGATGTGAGCGGTCTGGTGCCTTTCGGGAGCGGGACACACTCCGACATGGGTCAAACACGCGGCGCGCAATCGGGCGAGGCAGATCGTCATGCGGTATGGCTGGAAGCGCACAATCTGGAACCGAAAATGACGCCATTTGACCCCATGGCAATTCTCGATGAAATCCAGCGCGTGGTTTCCGGATACGACGTTTCACGGGTGAATCTGCTGGCGGGTAACGATCAGCATCTCGAGATTGCCGAAAGCGGCGCGAGCAGCATCCAGCCACCGGAGCTCATCGTCCCGGCTCATGACGATTTGTTCAGCTCGGGCACGCTCGGGCGATATTCCAAGACTCTGAATTCGGTTTTTGAAAACAAAACGGCAGTGCCGGAAGTGGCGGCGGACTAGGGCGAACTAGCAAGCAGGCAGATCAAAAGCAAGATCAAGAGCAGCGGGCAGGAGTGCCCGCTCCACACTGACTAACTAACTCGATGAGCATAACGACGTTCGTCATCATCTCGATCATCAAGTCGCTCGCCGTCGTCGGCGTTCTGCTGACGGCGGTGGCCTACAGCGTCTGGCTGGAGCGCAAGGTGTCGGCCCACATCCAGAATCGCTGGGGCCCCACGCGAGTCGGGCCTTTCGGCCTGCTGCAGCCGCTTGCCGACGGCGTCAAGTTCATCTTCAAGGAGGATTTGACCCAGCCCCACGTCTACAAGCCGCTCTACATCGCGGCGCCAATGATCGCGATGGTCTTTGCGATTACCTCGATTTCGGTGATCCCATTCGGCAACTGGGTCGAGATCGGTCCCTGGGGCATGTATCTGCAGATTACCGACCTGAACATCGGCCTGCTGGTGGTTCTCGGCATTACGTCGATGGGCGTCTACGGCGTGGCCCTGGCTGGGTGGTCGTCGAATAACAAGTACTCGCTGCTCGGCGGACTGCGCGCCAGTGCGCAGATGATCAGCTACGAAGTTTCGCTCGGCCTCTCGCTGGTAGGAGTCGTGATTGTGGCGGGCAGCCTCAGTCTGCGCGACATCGTCGATGCGCAGCGACACCTGCACTGGAACATCTTTCTTCAGCCGGTCGCGTTTTTTATCTACCTGATTTCGGCCTACGCGGAGACCAACCGCACGCCCTTTGACCTGCCCGAAGCCGAGTCGGAACTGGTGGCTGGATATCACACCGAGTACAGCGCGATGAAGTTCGCCATGTTCTTCATGGCCGAGTACGCGAACATGGTAACGGTGGCTTGTCTGGCAACGCTGATGTTTTTCGGTGGCTGGCTGGGCCCGGTGTTCGGACCGCCGATCCTGCAGATGACTCTGCCCGTGCTCTGGTTTTGCCTGAAGGTTTTCTTTTTCATGTTTCTGTATGTTTGGGTGCGCTGGACCTTGCCCCGTTTTCGCTATGACCAACTGATGGCATTCGGGTGGAAGGTTCTGCTGCCGTTGGCGGTTGCCAATATTGTGGTTACAGCGCTGATTGTGGCCTGGAGAGCTTGAAAGCAGTTCCCGGTTCCCGGTTCTCAGTTCCCAGTTGTGATCTGGGTTTTACTGAGAACCGGGAACTGAGAACTGGGAACTAGCGAAAAATGCTTCATCTAATTCTGTTTCTCTTTTTCGGAACGATCTGCGTGGCCGGTGCGATTAACCTGCTGGTGCAGAGCCATCCCATTAACAGCGCGCTCTCGCTGATTGTGGTGATGGCCTCGCTCGCTGCGGAGTATCTGTTGTTGGGCGCCGAATTTGTGGCTGCCGTGCAGGTGCTCGTCTACGCCGGCGCGATCATGGTTTTATTTGTGATCACCATCATGCTGCTGAACGCCGGCAAGGAAGAGCGCACCAAAGGCAGCCGGGTCGCCACCCTGATTGGCGTTCCTGGAGTTGTACTCGGCGGAGTGCTGGTCGCCTGGACATTGCTCCATCGACCCGACAGGCTGTCGTTTCCCGTCGGCGCCTTGAAGGGCGACCCCGGCGATATTGCCCGACTCCTCTTTCACGATTTCCTCCTGCCCTTTGAAGTCACGTCAGTGCTGATTCTGATCGCCATCATGGGCGCGGTCGTGCTCGCCAGCCGTCCCGAGCCCGTCGGACGGCCAGTCCACACCAGTCCCAGACCGCGGGAGACTCGCGAACTGGTGGCGACGGAAAAGGATCGCCCATGATTCCTCTTTCTTACTATCTGCTGCTCAGTGGAATCCTGTTCATCTGTGGCGTGCTCGGATTCCTCATCAAGCGCAACATCATTACGATTTTTATGTCGATCGAGCTGATGCTGAACGGCGTGAATCTCTCCTTTGTGGCTTTCGCCGCGCAATGGCACGCCCTCAGCGGACAGGTCTTCGTCTTCTTCGTGATGGTCGTGGCCGCCGCTGAGGCTGCGGTTGGCCTGGCGATTATCATTGCCGTCTATCGCACGCGTGAGACTTTGAATGTTGACCGGGTGAACCTGCTGAAGTTATGACGCCGAATCCCTATCTGTGGCTCGTTCCGATCCTTCCCCTTGCGGGTGCGGCGATCAATGGCTTCTTTGGCCGGCGAGCGTCGAAGAAAGCGGTCACCTCGGTTGCGCTCGGCTTTTGCGGCTTGGCGTTTTTCCTTGGGGTCGTGATTGCAGCCCGCTTCTCATCGGCATCGGCCCCTTATTATTTCAACCTCGCCCACTGGATTCGCTCCGGAAGCTTCCAGGTCGACTTCAGTTTCTACCTCGACCAGTTGTCGCTTGTCATGTTACTCGTGGTCACCGGCGTCGGCTTCCTCATTCATATCTACTCGGTCGGCTACATGTGGGACGACGACGGTTACTACCGCTTCATGTCCTACCTGAACCTGTTCATGTTCTTCATGCTGACGCTGGTGTTGGCGAAGAACTATCTGGTCATGTTCATCGGATGGGAGGGAGTGGGCCTGGCGTCGTACCTGCTGATCGGCTTCTGGTTCACAAAAGACTCGGCGGCGGCGGCCGGCAAGAAAGCATTCATCGTCAACCGGATTGGCGACTTTGGATTCCTGGTTGCTCTCTTCCTGATGATCAAGCATTTTGGCTCGCTCGACTTCACCCGCGTCTTCGCGGCCGTGCAGACGCTGTCGCGGGAAACGGGCGGCGCTGGTCTGCTGACCGCGATCGGTTTGCTCTTGATGGTCGGCGCGGCCGGCAAGTCGGCGCAGATTCC
>PMBA01000169.1:0-7326 GCA_003152795.1 Acidobacteriaceae bacterium
AAGCGGCACATCGCCTGCATGGCCTTGCCAAATTCATCGTAGGCTTCGGCGTCAACGCGGGAGTGGCGGGCAATTTCGCGGTGCGTCTTGCCGTGATCGTTGACGCGCCAGAGATGGTCGCCGTTCGGCATGGGAGTGAAAGTGCCGTCGAGCGGCAGGATTTCAAGTCCGTGGCGGGGAAGATCGAGGTCCCGAATAATTTCGGGCCGCAGCAGCGAGACGACATACGAGCAGACGGAAAACTTGAAGCCAGGGAAAACTTCTTCGGTGCAAGCCGCCCCGCCGAGCACGTGGCGGCGTTCGAGCACGAGGACTTTCTTCCCCGCTTTCGCGAGATAGGCGGCGTTGGTGAGGCCGTTGTGGCCTCCGCCAATTACGATTACGTCGTACTTCGTACCGCTCGAGACAGAAGGCATAGATAATCCAAGACTGACCCTGGTGGACTGTTGAGTCCGGAGAAAATGACTCGCCATTCTATCGAGAAAGTATCTTTTTGTCTCCACTTACGCGTGATTGCTGACTCGTGGTCAGCCCGTTTCCGTGCTTGCCGCGAGAGTGCGGCGTTGCATATAATCCGGCGTCAGGGTTTCTTCAAGATTTTCCTTGGTGCTCCTCGATGTCCTCTGCGGTTAAGGCTTTCTTCACCACAGAGGGCACAGCGTTTCACTGGGGAACCCACACGAGGCCGCTTTGCCCATTGGAACAGCATTTCACGACAGAACTTTCGCCCTCTGCCAGAGTCTGAATTACCGCGAGTGGTCGGGATACTACACGGTCAGCGTGTACGAAGTGCATCACGAGCACGAGTACAACGCAATCCGCAATGCGTGTGCGCTGATCGATATTTCGCCGCTGTATAAGTATCTGATCACTGGCAAGGACGCGACGAAACTGGTGAACCGCGTGATCACGCGCGACGTCAACAAAGTCGCGGTGGGGCAGGTCATTTACGCGTGCTGGTGCGATGAAGACGGCAAGGTCATCGACGACGGAACCATTACGCGCCTCGAAGAAAACAAATACCGCTGGACGGCTGCCGATCCGAGCCTGCGCTGGTTCCGGCAAAACGGCCTGAACATGGACGTTCAGATTGAAGACATCTCCGAGCAGACGGCGGCGCTGGCGCTGCAGGGGCCGGCCTCGGCGAGACTTTTGAAGACGGTCGCGGAAGCCGACATCGCCAACCTGAAATACTTCCGCAAGACCAGCGGTAAGATTGCCGGCGTGCCGGTCGATATTTCGCGCACTGGATACACAGGAGACCTCGGGTACGAAATTTGGATACCGTGGAATGAAGCAGTCAAAGTTTGGGATGCGCTGATGGACAAGGGCAAGCAGTTTGATATCCATGCGGCGGGGATGCTGGCGCTGGATGTGTCGCGTGTGGAGGCGGGACTGCTGCTGATCGAGGTCGATTACACGAGTTCAAAGAAGGCGCTGATTCCGTCGCAGAAGTACTCGCCGTATGAGTTGGGTTTTGGGAAGATGGTGCATCTGGAGAAAGAAAACTTTATCGGCAAGCGCGCGCTGGCGCGAGATCACAAGCAAGGCGTGGCGCGGCAATTGGTTGGGCTGGAAGTCGATTGGGTGGAAGTGGAAGAGCAGTTCGACAAGTTCGGCCTGTCTCCGGCGGCGCCCAGCCAGGCGTCGCGGGTTGCGGTGCCCGTCTATTCTGGCGACAAGCATGTGGGCAAAGCCACGACGACGGCGTTCTCTCCGTTGTTGAAGAAGTTGATTGCGCTGGCGAGTGTGGGGACCGAGTATTCCAAGCCGGGCACCAAACTGCAAATGGAGTTGACGATTGAGGCGCAACGGATGAAGACGACGGCGACGGTGGTGACGTTGCCGTTCTTCAATCCAAAACGGAAGACGGCAGTTCCGGTTTAGAAAGTTTCTAACCACGGAGACGCGGAAGCGCGGAGAAGGGCGAGAGTTTCGGCACTGTTTTTTCGGCTCAGGACTCGACGTTTACCCTGGTCCGCACGCGGCAATTGCCACATTGGTTCGATCTGAATCTCCGGTTCGTGATTAATCCCAAGATTGCAGCCTCCAATTCTTCACTGCCCGAGCTGTGGACAACTCCGGTAGTGTCCTAATTTCACTCGTGTGGTGACGGGGGTCCGCCCCGTTCCGTGCGCAACTGTGGTCCTGCACAAAACCGATTGATGACACAGCTTACAAATTAGGACACCGCCACAATTCCCACTTGACTGCCGCGGCCAGCGACGATTCTTGGGGACGGCCAGGGGCATGTTGCGGTGGCGCAATGTTGTGGACGGAGTGTCCGCGCCAAAGGGGCGCAGTACTACTTGCTTCCAGTGGCGGACAGGTTGGCGGTGGCGGAGAGCCGGGCAATTTCGGCTAATTGCTTTTGACACTCGGCCACTTCGGCGGGCTCAATGGCCAGGCCGAGATAGGTCCTCAAATGCTGAGCCGCGTCCGGATAGTCGGGCTTCTTCATTAGAACCATCGCCAGGACGTATTCCAACTTAGGCACGTGATGCACGGGATCCAATTGCAGTCCGCGCCGGGCGCTCTTCTCCGCCGCCGTTAAGTTTTGGAGAAAGTAGTTGGCGACGCTATTGGAGAGCCAAGCTTCGGGGAAACTGTCCGGATTCAAAGCCAGGAGATTATCGCTGACTTCAGCGAGTTCACGCCAATTCTGCGCACGCATGGCAATCTGCGTCAGGCCAAGATAGGGGCTGACATATTTGGAGTCGGCGGCGATCGATTGCTGAAAGGAGTGCCGGGCGCCCGAGAGATCGCTTTTTTGAATTTGCACACGCCCCAGCTCAAACCATGCAACAGCGAATTTCGGATAAATGGAGACCGCGTTCTCGAATGATTTCTGCGCGTCGTCCCATTTTTCCTGTTTCTGTTGTTGCTGGGCTTTCTCGAAAGCCTTCTTGGCCGATGCCGGAGCTTGTGCGGTGGTCACACTGATGGTGGACCCTTCCACTTTGCTCAGACGGTGCAGGACGAGGCGTCCAATGTTTGCGTTCTCGCCTCCGGAAACTCCAGCAAGGTCGACAACGTCGGAGGTGAAACCGGGGAACGAGGCCATGATTTGACAATCCCGCAGGTCGCGATGGTCGGGGCTGTTGGGGTGGGCGGAAGTCGAACTCGTTTCCGGATCGAATCCGACATCGCCGGGAGCAGCGGAAATGCCGCCAATCTGGAAGCTAAAGTTGCCATGCGGATCGGATTGGGTTTCGGTCCGCTTCTTGCCCTTGCAAAGGGACTGGATGGAGACCAAGTCGGTAAGCACGCTGCCATCGTCCACCACTACCTTGCCAGAGAGATAGGTGCCTGTGTTGGAAGTCAGGTCGGGCGAGGAAAGCTGCGGACGGGCCGGCGGGGTTGAACGCCCGCCTCTGGGGCCCGTTTGCGCTGAAACTGGCAGGCAGGCAATGGAAACCGCGAAGGCGAGAGCGAGAAGGCTTTTCATGGAGCACCCCCAAAAACAACGTTACCGGGATTGTATGCCTGGTCTGAGGGGGGCAATTGTCAAAATATTGTCACGGCACGGGGCTATCGAGGAAATGGGGGGCCTGGTCAGCTGGAAGCTTCCGCTATTGTCGATCCATCACGGGAAGAGATCCATCTCCGCGCTGCACCCTCCGTCTACCCGCCCAATAAAGCCCGACCCCGATCAGCACCAGCGCTCCGCACCCACCGACAATCTTGACGACGGCCAATGGCTTGTTTGGTTCGTCGGGCGGAGGCAGTACGGAGAGGGCGATGGTGAACAGTGTCGTCGCGAACCCCAAAATTGACAGCGCATAGGCTGTTGGCTTTCCGCCCGGGACTCGAATCACTTCTTCGCCGGCAGGTTCGCTTTGTAACTTGAACATCGACGCGAATAAATATAAGTACGGGATGAAATACGTGATCACGCCCATGCTGACCAGCACGTCATAGGCGCCTTTGACTGACGTTCCCGCTTGGCCTAGAAAAATGAAGATTGCGCCGATTACTGCCTGGGTCAGCAGCGCGACCCAGGGCGTGCCCCAGCGGGGATGCAGCGCTCCGAATGAAGATGGCAGATAGCGGTCGATGCCGGCCACGAAGGGCAGGCGCGCGACAGCGGCGAGATACGCTCCGGATGCGCCGATGTTACTGAGCGCGATCAGCAACGCCGCGACTGGGAGAAAAAAGGGAAGACCGACACGATCGGAAGTCTTGGCGATGGCCTGCACCAGTCCTTGCAGGGGGCTGACTTCCGAGGAAGGAAGCGCCAGCAATACGCAGACGGTTCCGATTATGTAGCAGAACGCGACGGTGAGGCCTCCCAGGAACAGCGCCAGCGGAATAGTTCGGCGGGCATTCTTGATCTCTTCCGCCATGAATGACGCGGTTTCGCATCCGCCGAAGGCAAAGGTCAGCACCGACCAGAAGATGATGTCGTTGAGGCGCACGCTCGGCTTCATAGCGTGAATGGAGAACGTGGTTGCCGATCCGAAACGGTGATAGGCTACGAGGCCCATGCCGATGACGATGAGAACTGGAATCCACATGGCGAGCGCACCAGCGTTATGCAGCCATTTGCCGACGTCGAGCCCGACGACGTTCAACAACGTTGCGGCGGTAAGCGTCAGCAGCGCAAAAACTATGTAGAACGTCGGGTTGGCGGAAAGATGCGACCACTGCGCCTGCCGCATGAAGAGCACGTTGCTGGCCGCGAAGTACAGCACAGCGGGAAAGTAGGGAAGGTTCGAGGTCCAGTAAGTCCAGGCGGCCATGAATCCGGAGAAATCGCCGAAAGCGCGCTTCGACCAGACGTAGAGGCCGCCTTCATTCGGAAAGCGCGAAGAAAGTTCGATGACGGAGAGCGCGAGTGGCGTGTAGAAGACGAGCCAGGCGCCGATCCAAATGACGATCGAACTGGGGCCGGCGGCGGCGGCCGTGGCGATCCAGCGCAGGCTGACGCCGGTGACCACGTAGAACAACAGCAGGTCGCGAAATCCCATGACGCGCCTGGGGCGGTTGGGATCGGCGGCTTCGGCGATGGAGACGCCGGAAGAGAGCGGGCTGGCGTGCCCGGGTTGATCCGCCGATGGGTTGTATTCCGACAATTATGGTGTCCTGCAGATCAGTGTTCGGCTTTCCTGACAGCCAGCCCTCAAGGGGTGTTAGAAATAGCACCAAACCGGTGCGAGCCGCAAGAAGATTCTATGGTGCCCATGCGCGTGAGCATGGGATGATCGCTTGAGCAGGAAGGGAGACGAAGCATGGCAAAGCACACAAAGAAACAAGAACCGACATCTACCGAGGAGCACTGGTGCGATTGTGAGTGCGCCAATTGCGATATTGGCGCACATGAGCGATGCTCGTCTCCGAAATGTCACATGCCAAAATGGAAGGATAGACCAGGAGGGTGGAAATCTGGTGGGAAGTAACCGTTGCCTGCTACAAATGTTTCTGAGCGAACTGACGAAACTGGAATTCAAATTCTTCCGGAGAGTAAATCCCCTTCTGCACGAGAAGCGTATTCATGGCGTAAACGGTGGCGCGAAACCGGTCTTCGCGAGACAGTCTTTCCATCGCTTCCTCGAAGCTGATCAGTCCTTCACTTTTTTCAACCGTCTTTGTGGAATGACCAACTGAAGTGGTTGCCATGGGATCGACGCTCCTGTGTGTTGACTAGTATTCTGCCTGAGTTCTGTCAGCAAAACAATAACGGATGGCCAGACCTAAGAGACTTTGTCGCCGCTCTTGCGCTTCCAATACAAATACCCCGGCACACCAATCAGCACAATGGTCGCGCCCCAGAACGCTTCGGTCGGCCGCTGGATGACGGTGTTAAGCGTCCAGGCAACNNATGACGTAGGTGTAAAGCTGGTCGTAGCGTCCGCTCATGGTGAGCACCGCGGCCCAGATGCCTTGGCCGATCAGGCTGAAAGCGGGGGTGCGCCATTTGGGATGGATGACGGCCATACGGCGGAAGAACACGCCGTCCTGCGCCATCGCGAGATAGACGCGCGAGCCCGAAAGGGTGCAAGCGGCGGCTGCGCTGAAGCATGAAATCGCGATCATCGCCGACAGCCACACGGCAGCCGCGGGCGAGAAAAGCGTTGTCGCCGCGGTGTGGGCGATGGTCTCGTACTTGGCAACCTCGCTCAACGGCAGAGCGTACACGTAGGTCATATTCATGGCGAGATAGATTGCGCCGACCGCGAGCACACCTAGAACCATGGCCAGCGGAACATTGCGGCGCGGGTCTTTCACTTCGCCCGCGACCCACGTGATGTAGACCCAGCCGTCGTAGGCCCAGAACACCGCGATCAAGCCGACGCCGAGAGCGGAGATTAATTGTCCGGGGCCGAGGCCCATACTGATTCCGCCCGGCGCCTGCGCACTGAAGTTCGACCAATGCCCCTTGCCGATAGCAAATCCGAGGACAACGAAGACTGCCATGGCGGTGAATTTGGTCCAGGTGGAGACATTCTGGAGCAGGGTGCCCCAGCGCAGCCCGAAAACGTTGACGTAAGTGAGGATGACGATCAGCATGAGGCCGACGGCATGGGCGCGCGTGAAGGGCATGCCTGCCAGCGAGAAAATTACATGTTCCTGGGAAATCGCAGGAATAATATTTCCCATGTAGGCGGCGGATGCGACGGAGAGTGCCGCGATGGTGCCGCCATTGGCGACCGCGAACAACATCCAGCCGTAAAGAAACGCAACCAGATCGCCGTAGGCTTCGCGGAGATAAATGTATTGTCCGCCGGAGTCGGGAAACATGGAGCCGAGTTCGGCGAACGCGACGCAGGCGCACAGCGAAATCACTCCACCGAGAACCCACACCAGAAAAAACAACTTGGGATTTGGCAAAGGCCCGGCAATATCTTTGGCGGTAAGAAAGATAGAAGAGCCGATGATGCCGCTGACAAGAAGCAGCACGGAGTCGAGCAAACTAAGACCACGGACGAGACTCGGCTGCTGACCGGATGTTCCGGCTTCGGGCGACCGGGAAGCAGGAGGTATGTTCATTCAGTAGTCAGTACAAGTCGGTGGTCGTTAGTCGTTCAGGATTCGCGGGTTGCTAGTCGCTATTCGTAGCTGCTCAAAGGTGGATGCTTGCGGATTTCGCCAACCACCAATGACTGATGACCAACGACCGGCTTCATCCCATGCCTAGTTCATCGGAAGACTCCAGTGGTGTTCCGCAGCGGCGGCAGATGACGGCCGAGCAATCACCACAGGTCAGCGGATCGCTGACTTCCACGGCGCAGACCGGGCAGTAGAACACGACCGCAGGTTGCCTGTCCGGCGCTGGTTCTGGAGCGATCTCCATGAGCACGAAACTGTAACACAATTTTCCGGTGC
>PMBA01000169.1:7430-8169 GCA_003152795.1 Acidobacteriaceae bacterium
ACGGGTTCGAGATTTTGCGTGCTCAGGAACTCGATGAACTCGGCAGCTTCCTTTTCGTATTCTCTCAAGTAAGCGTTTTTTTCTTCGGTGAGTTTAGGATTCTTCTTGATCTGGCGCTCAGTTTCGAAGACCAGCGTGTCGATGTCGTTCTGCAACTTGCTGGAGAGCTCGGTGGGATCCATGTAGGCTTCAAGAACGTCGTGATGACGAACGAAGTCGATGCGCACGTCCGCCGGAAACTCAAACTTGTCCTTACCGGTGTACGCCACATTCACATACGCGCCGAGAAGGTGATAGAAGCGGCGGCGACTCTTGGTGAGTTCCTGCGAGTCCACCAGGAGCGTGATGGTGAGATCATTGCCGGTCATGGTCCAGCGATAACGTCCGTCATCGCCGCGTTCGAATGTGCAACCGGGGACGCCGGCGGTCCAGCGCACCGAGGGCAACTGTTTGTTTTTCGCGGCGTGGAGGAGCGCCGGCGACAGGGCCGTCCAGACGGCGAAGGCAAGTGTTGCCCAGAAGAAACGGGAACGCGGCATAAATGCAGAGTGTAACGCTTTGGCGCCGGCAACGTCACTGGCCTGATGGGGGCAGCCGAGAATCGAACGGCGGCGCGATCGCGTGGCCGGCGCGCGGGTTTGTGAGAGACGCCCGGCGGACAGGTTTGCTGCAGAAAAAATATGTTAGATTGAATTGGGTGTGGGCGCGTAGCTCAGTTGGTAGAGCAACGCCCTTTTAA
>PMBA01000184.1 GCA_003152795.1 Acidobacteriaceae bacterium
GCCGTGGAAGGTGTTGGTGCCGGATTTCGTTTCCAGCAGGATTGTGCCGCCGCCGGTCGAAGCCCCTTCCGCAGACACCCCGCTAATCTGCACCTTCATCTCCTGCACCGCTTCCATGCCGATGTCCTGGATGAAGCCTTGCAGCCCGGCGGTAGCGTCGATGCCGTCAACCATCACGTTCTTGGTCACGTCCTGCGATCCGGCGATGTGCCCGCTGTAGTTGCCGCCATTGGTAGTCGCGATATTCGAATAAATGAAGCTGGTTATGTCGCGCCCGACGCCTGAGGCATTGATATCAAGGGGCAAGTCCTTCATCGAGTCGGCAGTCATGACCGTGCCAATATCTGTGGTTTCCGTATCTAGCAGGACGGGCGCAGTCGTGACTTCCATGCGTTCGGTCAGCGCTCCGGGGGTCATCTTGACGTTAATTTCAGCAACCTGGGCCGTCGCCAGCGTCAAACCGGACTGAGTCAGCTTTTTGAAACCGATTTTTTCGTAGTCGATGGAGTAGGTCCCCACCGGCAGCGCGGACACGCGGTAAACGCCAACATCATTGGACTCGCCGGTATAGCGTACTCCCGTATCGACGTTCGTAACGGTCACGCTGGCGCCGACAATCACCGCGCCCGATTGATCGGCGACCGTGCCGCTGATGGTTGCCTTGTCCACCTGAGCCCAGAGGAATCCGCTCAACCAAAAGGAAATCGCGAAGTAGACCAACCATCCTTTTGCTTTACTTGTCGTCATAGAGCCCTCATTTGTCCAACCATATTCCCGGCTTACCCATACTGGCGTCGCAAAACGACTTGCGCCTCTCGTGGCCGAAAATTGCGCGGACTCAGGGCGCGCGTCTCGAATCGCTGCCACAGAACGTATACCTGTATATACATACTGTCAAGTATTTTCGGCTGGTTTTGTTGCCTGTCATTTCAAGTTGGGCAGTTCCGGGCAGAGCCGTTTTCTCCGGGAGTTCCGGGGGGCGTATTGCCCTACAGGGGAAGTCCGGCCCGGGGTGACGTGGCGCAGTCCGCTATTCGACTGCGGTTGAGGGGATGGAGAGCACGGCGCGATAGCGGTCCCCGCGATAGACCGAGTGCGCCATCTCGACCGGCTTGCCGTCCACATTCCAGAGCGTTCGCGACATCACCAGTACGCTCGACCGGCGCGGAATCTCCAGCAACTCCGCTTCGTCCCGGCTCGCAGCGCGGGCCTCCAGAATCTCGTCGGCCCGGCTCACGCGTATCCCATAGCGCTCGCGCAAGGTCTGGTAGAGAGAGGAGCATGCAAAATCGATCTGGTCCAGCCCTGAAAACTGCTCTCGGGAAAGCCACACTTGCTCAACCGCCACCGGCAGGCCGTCGGCCAGACGTAATCGCCGCAGGCTGAACATCGGCGACCCCACTTCCACCCGCAACCGCAGCGCCACCTCAGCCGAGGCGGGAATCGTTTCTGCGCCCAAAATGCGCGACGTGGGCTGCAAGCCCAGGGCCCGCATCTCAGCGGTGAATCCACAGAGATGCGTAATATCCTTTTCAACTTTCGGCTGACTGACAAATGTGCCTTGCCCCTTGTGGCGCGACGCAAACCCCTGAC
The DNA here is from genome assembly GCA_003152795.1 of Acidobacteriaceae bacterium. Taxonomy (GTDB): domain Bacteria; phylum Acidobacteriota; class Terriglobia; order Terriglobales; family Acidobacteriaceae; genus Acidiflorens. The sequence continues at coordinate 1,594 of PMBA01000184.1, forward strand.
TCTTCAGAGACTGCAAGGCATGCCGCGCTGTCATCCGGCTTACTCCGTACGCGCGACTGAGTTCTTCCTCGCTGGGCAAGGGATCGCCCGCCCGCAGCTGTCCACCCTGAATCATCTTCAACAGCTGCGTTTGAATCTGGAAATACATGGGGGTGAAGCTGCTCTTGTCGAGCGGCGCGAACTCCCAGGTACGGTCGACGCGTTTCGATTCGGCGGAAGGACCGAAAGCACCCTTCTTTCCGAGTTCCGCGTGCCTGATCTTCTGCATGCAGCGCTCCCTTTTTCTTCTTCCTTCAGTAGCTTGCTCTGCTCAGCACTATGATGGCGACCAGCAACACTACAATACCTGAATACATCAGGCTCCTCGTGCGACCGGGAGCTTGCCGCCATTCCCCCAGCCCGATTCCAATCGCATTAGCCAGGAGTAGTCCAGTCGCCAAGCTCAGCGGCCATCCAATCGATGTGCCGAGTGCACCGAGCCGCGGTGCTGCCGCGCCATAAACAAAAATACTTCCTCCCCAAAGCAGGGCCATCAGCCCCGAGAGTCCATACAATCGGATTCCACCCGGCTGTCTGAACTTCGAGAAGCTGCGGTTCTTTACGAGCAAGAACCCGCAGAATGCGAGGTTCGCCAAGGAACCTGCACCCAGCATGAGCCACCAGATCAAATTCGTGCTGGAGAATTCGCTCAGTCCGGAATCACGCCCGAAGCGCGCGATGGGCTGCGCCAGAGCAAAGCCAATGTTGAAAACCGCCGACAGCACTCCCGCTCCGGTCGCAAGCAACAGCGCCAGGCCGAGAGGCCGGGCGCGACCGACCAGATCGCCACGCTCCGTCCCGACACCTGCTGTTTTCTCGCGCTGCCGTCCGGCAGCCCCGCAAAGAACAATTCCCACCAACTCAATGGCCACCCCCGCAACAATCATCTTGCCGGTCGCGGAAAACAATTTCTGCGGCGACAGCAGGAGCATCGGCAGCAGCGAACCCAAGGCCGAACTAATCGCGAGCACCAGCGTGTTGGCCAGCGAGATCCCAATGGCGCTGACACTTTGACCAAACATGATCGCCCCAAAGCCCCAGGCAAATCCCGCGGACACTGCGATCCACACAGCATGCGCAGGCGCGTGCGCCAGCACAGTCCAACTTCCCGGGGCAATAGCCGTAATGATCGCGGCCGGCATCACCAGGCAAGCGCCTGCGATAAAGAGACTCCACACGTTTTCCCACTCCCAGCGTCCTAGAAACCGCATGGGAAGCGTGAAGCTGCCATTCATCGCTCCGGCCAGAATGAGCAGCAANNTCCAACCAGCAGCATGTTTTCCATTCTGTATGGTCCGTTCCGCCCACGCGGGCTTCAAAACACCGCACTTCGACCCTGCGGCTCGCAAATCGGGCGCCGCCACTCGGAGGAATGGCGCCTTCATGGTTGCGCTCGAAAACATTATAGTATATACAGGTAGACAACAACCACTCTTTCCCAGTCGAGAGTGGCTAGGAACCGCTATCAAGGAAACGCCAAATATGTTCGGAATCCTGGAAACGTTGCGATCGGGACTTGTGGTTTCATGTCAGGCTGCGCTCGGTGACCCCCTCGAAGACACCGAGACCATTCGTCGCATTGCCCGGTCCGTTGCCGGAGCCGGAGCAGCAGGCCTGCG
>PMBA01000232.1:0-174 GCA_003152795.1 Acidobacteriaceae bacterium
ACCCGCATTTACCCGGTAGTGGATAGAGAGGGGCTCGTGGATTTCCGACAAGAACTGCTTCATCTGCACGCCCATCGGCGCGAATCGACGATTGAAACCGACCATGAGGAGCGGAGCATGTTTCCCGGGCGATGGACTCTTCGACTGCGCGCACACCAGCGCCGCCAGTTCGTT
>PMBA01000232.1:260-6394 GCA_003152795.1 Acidobacteriaceae bacterium
GGCAACAGCGTGTTCTGCGCGAAACTTCCCGCTCCAAGCACACCCAAACCGACGGAACCCGACGACGGCGCAACGGTGGACACAGGAATTCTCTGCGAGAGATTCGGCGTGGTTCCAGATTCGGCGCCGGCGTAGGTAATCAGCGCGGCCAGAAACGGCTCACGCGTGGCGCCCGTAATCAGGTCATAGGCCCGCGTTGCCTGCTCCATCGGAAAACGGTGCGTGATCAGGGACGGCAAGTTCAGTTTGCCGCCTGCGATGAATTGCAGAAAGGCTTCGAGGTTCCGCGTTTCGGTCCAGCGCACATGTCCAATCGGATAATCGCGTCCTTTCTGCTCATACGCGGCGTCATAACGACCGGGACCATAGGAGCGCGAAATTCGAAAATCCAATTCCTTCTCGTAATAGAGTTTGCGCTGCAACTCCATGCCGACGGTTCCCACCGCAACCACAATGGCGCGATCGCGCGCCAGTTCCGCAGCCAGGTTCACCGGTTCGCTGCCTGGAGTCTCCGCCGTAATCAATACCGAGTCAACGCCCACGCCGCCCGTTTTCTGGAAGCACAAATCGCGGAACTCGGACGCACTCGTACAAGCGGTCTCGGCTCCGCTTCGGATCGCCAGATCGGCACGCGGTCGAAGCAGATCCATCCCAAAGACGCGGCACCCGGCCGCCTTCAGAAGCTGAACCGTAATCTGTCCGAGCAAACCCAGACCGATCACCGCGACCGTGTCGCCGAGCGCGACTTCCGCCGTGCGGATACCGTGCAGGCAGACCGCGCCGATCGTACCGAAGGCAGCCTCTTCGTAGGAAACTTCGCCGGAAACTTGCGGCGCTAATTCACGGGTCCCGGGAATCTTCGCGACCAGCATGCGCGGCACGCAGGCAAACTCGGCATGAACCGCATAGCCGGCGCCAGCGCAAGCGACGCGGTCGCCGGCGTTGATATCCGCAATGCCATCGCCAACGGCAACCACCACTCCGGCGCTGCTGTAGCCCACCGATTGCGGCTGGTCCAAGCGCGACCGCACAGTCTGTATCGTTGACGCCAAGCCGTCCCGCTGCATCCTGGCAAGCACGTCGCGCACCAGGTCGGGACGCGCTTTTGCCTTCGCCAGCAGACTCTTGCTGGCGAATTCAGAGGAGGCGCGCTCCGTGCCCGCCGACACCAAAGACGCCGCTACTCGAACCAGCACGCAGCCTGGTAACAATTGCGGAGACGGGACCTCTGCGACCTTTAGCACACCCGTGCGCGCGTCCTGTAAGAGTTGTTTCATGCAATCGTCAGGGGTTGAATTAGTTGAGATGCGTCGATCTGCCGCTGCGCGAACGATCTTGCGCCCCCGTCGAGAAAAAGTTGCATCCAGACTTCCAGCGTCAGCAGTTGCCAGATTTGCATCGACCAGTCTTCCGCGCCCCGGCGGTGCTCGTCAACGTAGCTGCGCACCACTTCCGGACGGAACAGCCCGCGGCGCCGGACTTGGGATTCGGAAAGAAGATCGTCCACCATCGGGCGCAAATCGCGCGCCAGCCAATAGTCTACCGGCGCGGCGAAGCCCGCTTTCGGCTGCCGCATCACCTCGTCTGGCAGCATACTACGCATGGCCTCGCGAAAAATGTGCTTCGTCACCGGACGCCATTTCCCTTTCAGCTTCCACTGCGGGCGAACATTCCACGCGACAAACTCGGCCAGCTCTCTATCCAAAAATGGCACTCGCACCTCGACCGACGACGCCATGCTCATCTTGTCGTTGTAGGTCAGGTTCAAGGTGGGCATGAAAATCTTGGTATCCAGATAGAGCATCTGATTAAGAAAATCCGCGTGCCGGACTTTGTCGAACGCCGCCAGATGCTGGCCAGCAGGATTGAAGGCTGCCGGCTGCGGCGGCCCTGGAGAATATAAATCCGCCTTCTGTCGCGTATCGAGATAGGTGCAGTTCCTGATGAAGGCTTGTGCCGAATCGAGCGCTGCGCTGCGCGCCATTTTTTTCGCGAGCCGCACCGGGCCCTTCATGCGCGTTCCACGAAGCGACGGCAGCCGCAACAGAGTTCGTTCCGCAGCGGAGCGAGCAAAGCGCGGAAGGCGCCGATATTCTTCCGCCCACGCGTTCGCTACATGCTTGCGATAGCCCGCGAAAATCTCATCGCCGCCCACTCCCGACAAAAGTACCGTCGCCTGTTTTCGGGCCTCGCGGCACACCAGATACGCCGCGATGATCGCCGGATCGGCGGTGGGCTCATCCATGTGCCAGGTCAGATTCGGCAACAGACCGACCACATCGGGCTCGACCACGATCTCATGGTGCTCGCAGCCCAGCCTTTGCGCGAGGCGCCGCGGAACGCCGGGATCGTCAAACGTCGTCTCACCCACGCGATATTTTTCGGGAAACGTAATGGTGTAAGTGCGCACCGGCTGCTTTCGCGCCATGGCTGCCACGATGCTCGACGAATCCAGGCCCGCGCTCAGAAAGGCGCCGATCGGAACATCGCTCACCATCTGCCGCTCGACCGAAGCGCAAAACCGCTCTCGAATCTCGTCCGCCAGATCGTCTTCTGTCCGTTCGAAGCGATGCGCCGCCGGAGGAAAGGTCAAATCCCAGTACTGCTCGATCTTGAACTCGCCGCGTTGCCAGAGCGCGTAGTGGCCCGCCGGAAGCTTGAAGATGCCATCGAACATAGTCAGCGGATCGGGCACCCAAAGGAAGGTCAGGTAATTGTCGAGCGCCTCCAGGTTCATGCTCGCTTCGATTCCCGGCACTTCGAGCAGCGCCTTGATCTCGGAAGCGAAAGCGAGTTTCCCGCCGCGCTCGCAGTAGTAGAGCGGCTTGATTCCGAAGTGATCGCGCGCCAGAAACAACTTGGGCGAAGCGCCACGTAAGTCGCAGATCGCGAGGGCGAACATGCCGTTCAGCCGGTTCAGGCAGTCTTGGAAGCGGTCGGGGCCATATTCTTCGTAGAGATGAATGATGACTTCCGTGTCGGTGTGCGAGCGAAAACGATGACCATTGGACTTGCCTTCGAGCTCGCGGCGCAGCTCGGCGAAGTTGTAGATCTCGCCGTTGTAGGTGATCCAGACCGTCCCATCCTCGTTGCTCATGGGCATGTGGCCATCGGGGGAGAGATCGAGAATGGCAAGACGGCGGCTGCCGAGCGCAATGTATCCGCCATCGGGGAAATGCCGCTCCCAGAGGCCGAAGTCGTCCGGACCGCGGTGCGTCTGCACGTTCGTCATCCGGACGAGCGCCGCCGCATCGCCGCAGTTCACGAGTCCGCTGATGCCGCACATGACCTCAGTTCCTCCCCATCCGCAGCTCGTAGATTTTGACTTTGATGTGAAAGAACTGAATGCCTTGCATGGCGCAGTAGACCAGGCCGGGGACGCCATCCAGAAATCCCAGGCTGAACACATACTTGTAGAAGAAGAACAGGAGCGGCGACCCGGGCAGGCTCAGGAAACGCCGCCGCAACCATCGTCGCCGCTGCGCCTGCGTTCCCCAAAGCGAAGGCTGAATGTCTCCGTCGCCGTTGCGGTTGGCATCAAGCCAGACGCGAGCCTCCCAATTCGAGTACTCATTGTGCTTCTGGATGTAACGCGAGAAAGACTCGACGTTGTGATGGACCAGCGGGTGAATCAGCTTGCGTGTCGCTCCCGCTACGACGACATGCTCGTGTACTTCCATGTCGGCCATGCTGGCGTCCTGGTCTTGCAGGCGGCACTCATAACGTCCGAGTCCTTTGCGGAACAAAGAGAGCTTCCAGAAACTCGCTCCGCTATGCCGCAAGCGGCGACCGAGAAAATACATCTGCAACGCGATGTAATAGCCGTCGGTGCGCGGATCCTGAATCGCGTCTCTGATCTCGCTGGCGAGTTCGGGGGAAAGAACCTCGTCGGCATCGAGCAGCAAGATCCAGTCATACGCCAGGGGCAGCGTGTCCATCGCCCATTGGCGCTTCTTGGGCCAGCCTCCCGCATAGTGGAACTGGGCAATTTTTGCGCCGTGGGAGCGCGCAATGGCAGCGGTATCATCGGTACTCTGCGAATCGATGACATAAACTTCGCCGACCGACTTCAGCGATTCCAGGCAGCGGGGAAGGTTACGCGCCTCATTGCGGACTGGGATAATCACGGTCAGGGGAAGCAGTGCCGAGGTTGTCCCCGAACCCGATACTTCAGTTTCTGTTTTCGTCTCGATCACGGCTGTCCCGGTGGAAAGGTTCTACTATCTTAGCCTCCAGCGCCCGGTTTTCACAAAGAGCGCTGTGCTAGTATCGCTCTTGAAACTATGGCACAAGCCGCGCCAGTCGCCGGGTTAAAAGAGGACGTCCGGGATTTCTGGAATGCCGATCCCTGCGGCTCGCGTTATCTGGGCGATTGCGCCGACTTCGAGGCGCACGCGCGGGCGCGCTACCAGCTGGAACCCCACATCCACGATTTTGCCGGCTTTGCCCGATCTCGCGGTCAACGAGTGCTCGAGGTCGGAACCGGCATGGGTGCCGATTATCTGGAATGGTTGAAGGCCGGCGCGGTGGCCAGCGGCGTGGATATTTCGAGCATTTCGCTGGAGCGAGCGAAGCGTCGCTGCGAAATGGCCGGCTACGCGCCCGATTTGCGAGTCTCGGATGCCGAGCGCTTGCCGTTTCCCGAGAACACGTTCGACATCGTGTATTCGTACGGCGTGATGCACCACAGCCCCGACACGCAGCAATGCATCCGCGAGGCGTGGCGAGTTCTAAAGCCCGGGGGCGCGCTTCGCATCATGATCTACCACCACGCGTCGCTTACCGGATTCATGCTCTGGCTGCGCTACGGATGGCTGCACGGCAAGTCGATGCGGCAAGCCGTTCACGATCATCTGGAAAGTCCGGGCACCAAGTCCTATACCCAGCAAGAGGCAAGCGCCATGCTGCAGGGGTTCGACCAAATTGAATTTCGACAAGTCTTTAGTCCCGGAGATCTGCTCTTGAACGAGCCCTCCCCGCGCTTTCAAGGGCTGGCCTATCGCATCGTCTGGCGCCTCTATCCGCGATTTCTTGTCCGCAAGTTTGGCGCGAAGCTGGGACTGTTCCTCTTGATTTCCGCGCGCAAACCGGCCTCGCGATAAAGCCCTTCACAGGTTCTGTTCGCACCACCGCGCCAGCACGAACAGCGACCACGGACGCGACCACGAAGTTTCTCCTGCCAAGAACCGATTCCAGACGTCACGAACTGCCTCTGCATTCAGCGAGGCATGACTGGGGCCGTTTCCGAGCAGCGCAGCTTCCACCGGTTGCCTCATCTCGGCGCGCAGCCATCGCTCAAACGGCAAAGTAAATCCGCGCTTGGGACGATTCACAATCTCGGTGGGCAAATCCACTCCAAGGCTCGCCAGCAGCAAGGCCTTCTGCGAGGCGCCTTTTACCTTCTCATCTCCCGGAATGCGAAAGCACGCCTCGACCAGCTTCCGGTCGAGAAAAGGGACGCGCAACTCCAGACCATGCGCCATGCTCATGAAATCGGAATCGCGAAGCAGCGTGTTGCGCAGGTAGAAGTGGGATTCGAGGTAGGAGACGCGGTTGACCGGATCGAGCGCCGAACTTCGTACAATGGACTCGCGCAAGATACCGTCCAGTGAACGCTCCGAGTCATGCGAGCCCGCGTCCACCAACCCCTCGCGCTGCGCCGCTCCAAACAGCATGCGCGCCAGGAAGTACGGATGAACGGCGGAATCTTCGGTCGTGACCAACTCGGCCAGCTTGCGACTGCGATCGCCCATACCCGCAAACAGGGCCATGGAAGCGGAAACAGACTGCCGCGCCAGCCTCGGCAGCCGTCCAAGTTGTCTGGAAAATCTTTCCATCCTGGGCACGCGCCTGAAATTCGAGTAACCCGCGAACATCTCGTCGGCGCCCAAGCCCGTCAACGCGACCTTCACCCCCGCAGCCCTCGTCTTGGCCGATACGAGATAAGTATTGATGCCGTCAATGGTCGGTTGGTCCATGGCGCAGAGAGCTTCCGGCAACGCCGCCAGCGTATCCTGCTGCGAAACCGGAATCTCGTGATGTTCGGTGCCGAAACGTCGGGCAATTTCCCGCGAATACTGTCCCTCGTTAAACTCCTCTTCCTTAAAGACCAGCGAGAAGGTGTTCGCGCGCAC
>PMBA01000364.1:0-653 GCA_003152795.1 Acidobacteriaceae bacterium
GTTCTCGTGGATGGCGACCGCAGCCTTGGCGAAATACACCTGCATTACATCCCAGCTCAACTGACCGCGTCTGGCTTCTTCGATAATCCAGTCCGGCTCGTTGCAGAGGTCGATTGACCATAGAAACGGGTTGTCCTTATAGCGATTAACAAACGGTATCACATAGTTGCTGACGTAGGAGTCCACATTGCTGCCGCTGCTCAGCATGGCCCGCCATTTCAGATGATTCGAACGACCCCCAGTGGTGTGGTCGCACGAGATGAGCGTTGCCATGATATAAACCCCTTTGCTCCGGGCGATTTGGAACAGGGTGTCCAGATCCGCCCAGTGGGCCGCAGTGGCTCCCGTGACCACTCCGTTGGCGNNTTGCCCCGTTGATCCAGATCCTTTGCGCGCCGGCCTTGAACTGCGTGCCGGAAACGGTGATGCGCTCGCCGAAGACGGCGTACGCGTTTGAGGCGGTGAAGACGAGCGTCGCGACCAGAAGCGCCAGGAGGGAAGAACTTGAGTTCCCAAAGAAATACTGACGGCGTAATTTGATATGTCTTTCGACGTACATGGGATCGATGGTTAAGGACACTTTGAATAACCGTTTTAGCACAGACGGGAAAAGTGGATTTGCGCCAGTGATGTAGGCTCTAGCAGGGTAACGG
>PMBA01000364.1:669-4108 GCA_003152795.1 Acidobacteriaceae bacterium
AGGAACTTGGTGGCAAACGAGGCGGGGCGAGGACCGCCGGACACGTACCAACCGGAGCCTTGCGCTTCGAAATAAGAGCCGCCGCGAATCATCACGAAGCGAGTGTGCCCGTCCGAACGCTCGCTTTCTGTCCACTGCCAAACGTTTCCGCACAGGTCCAGACAGCCATAGGGCGAACGGCCACGCGGAAATGCGTCTACCGGTGTGGTCCCGCCGGACTTCCCGTCGTTGCAGCGAGCGTCTTCCATCTTTGCACCCCAAGGCCACGTGCGACCGTCGGTGCCTTGGGCGGCATATTGCCATTCCTCTTCCGNNAGTCGTCGAGGTCAACATAGACCACCGGATGCCGCTCCTTGCCAGCAGGTGGTTTGCCGTCGACCCAGTGTTTCAGAAAATTCTGCGAGTGTCTTGGACGGTAACCACTGGCGCCGAGGTACTCCGCAAACTGTGCGTTCGTCACAGGCGTTTTGTCCATCGCAAAACGCGAGAATGTCGCGCGCCGTCGGATGGCGTGGATCGAGAACTGGGCGCTACTAGTCTTGCTCTCCAGGTAGTGGCGGACCATACCCCTGAACTGTTCATCTTTGAAATACGATCCTTCATAGAAGCCGCACTCCCGTTTTCGGATTTCGATGGTCAAGTCCAGTGTGGCGGCAGGCAGTTCGACCATACCTTTGGGCACCCAGGCCACCGAACGAGTCGGCGGAACGGCGAGCAGCCTGGTTTCCGTGGTCGGCGAGGCGACGTCGAGACTTGCCCGATCATTCGTAGCAGCCTGACGTTCGAGAAACGCCGAAAAATCTTCGCCCAGCTTTCCGGGGGCGGCGGCGAGGAAACAGCCGATGCCGCGTGGACTGATCCTACCTGTGAACGTCCCGGACGCAGCCACGTTTGGCAATTCACGGCCCGCAACGAGATCGAAGCTCCGCTCCCCACCAGGCGTTGCGGCTATGAGAAGCGGGCCTTCGACGGCCTTATCCGTCCGATTCACCAAGGTCCAAAGCCGCAGTCCTTCCGATTCCCAAAGCGACGCATACACGCCCTGCTGCAATGTGGGCACAAGCGGGGTCCAGCCCTCGCCCGTGAAGATCGCGAAAAAGCGACGCTGAACCGGCAGCATGGCGCGTAACAAGGCTCGGTCGCGTGGATTCCATCCTACCCAGGAGCCGAAGACGTTCTCCCAAACCATCATTCCGCTACCGTTCATCCACGCCGCGTGCAGTTCGCTTGTGTGGTCGAATTGCCAGCGTCGAATCTGGTGCTGCATATGGCGGCGCTCGATCCACTTGTCGCGCAGCACACCGGGGACAGCACTGTCGTCGAACCCCTGGGCCCACGAAGCATGATGATCGTGAAGTCTTTCCAGCGGCAACGCGGCTTCGCCTTCGAGCACCACGCCGGGCCGCGCCGCGTCGAGCTTGGCGCGAAATTCCGCGGGGCCTTTCTGCATGGTGTCAAGAAAGACGCCGTCGACGTTCAGCGCTTTCACCATTTCGACCACCGCGTCCAGGTCGGCCTTGTCCTCGCGCCGCGTGCCCGTGTCCCACGGGTTGTAGTCAATATACACTCTCGCGCCGCGTCGTTGGATGGCCTCGACGGTGGACCGCAGCCCCTTTAACCCACCCGGCATGTCGCAGTAGAAGTCAAACTGATTTCGCTCGTCTACCCCAATCCGCGGGTAGGCGTGCCAGAGCACGAGACTGTCGTATCCTCCAAATTCGCGCAGGCCGTGGTCGAGAAACTCGTCCACCAGGTACGCTCCCGAACGCGGGGCATAGAAAGCCTCGTCGCACATCATCAGGAAGCAGCAGGAAAATGTGGAAGCTGCCCAGGCGAATTCCGGCCGGCGATACAGCGTGTCATCATAACTCAACGAGCGCCGGGTTTCATCCCGCCATTGCGCGAGTTTCTGCCGGAAGGCGGGCCATTGCGCAGGGTCGCGCGGGGCGCGGAGGAGATTCTCGCTCGGGTCGAATTCAAAAGCGGCAGTGTCGCCGGAGAATAGACGAGCGCGGGGTACAAAGGCCGTCGCGGCACTGCACAAGGCGGCTTTCTTGAGGAAGGAACGTCGGCTGATGCTCATAAGGGTTCTTTGATCGGCTTTGGCGATAGCTCGCGGGTTTTGCGCCAGTCATTGTGACGGAATTGATGGCACAGACCATCATCCGTGTCGCACGCTTCTCAGGCACTGACCGGCGGAGCCGGCATGGCTGCCCGGCGGGCATGCAGATCGCTTTCGATTTCCGCGAGTCGTTTCTTGCTAAGTGGATAGAAAAATACCAAGACAAGAGAAACTACTCCGATGGCCGCGGGAATCAGACTCACGAGTAATACGAGCCCGTGCAGCACCTTCGGAGTTGCGGCCACGTTGGGCTGGAATCCGATCCACTTCAGTATCCACCCCGCACCGGCCGAACTGAGCGCGCCGCCGATCTTCGTACACATCAGCGATACAGAGAAAATCAGTCCCGTCGCCCGTCGCCCGGTCCTCCACTCGCTGTAATCGGCGACATCGGCGAACATCGACCACAGAAGCGTGCAGAGCGATGCCATGGCAAAGCCTCCCAACAAGGTCAACGCGAACATCGCCGCCAACTGGTCGGGTTTGAGAAAGAAAAACGTTACATTACTGACGAGGGCCAGCGCCACCAGAATGCCGATGGTTAGTTTCTTGCCCAACGGTCGCACGAACCAGTTCAGCGACATGATGCCGATAACGGCCGCAACCTGTCCTGCCGCGTTGAAGGTCGAGACCAACTCGACAAAACTGAAGGTGCGCGGACCGCCCGCAAACGGAAGTGAAATGCTTTGGGTGCCGACGAAATACTTGAAGTAGTGCGCCGTGNNCACCGAACTCTTCCCCATCGGGATCGGCCGCAGCCGCTCGCGGGTGCCAAGAAAAGTGAAGCCGATGAGGACCAGGTAGACGATGCCATAGATGACAAAGGAAAGCTGCCAACCGCGGGCCGGGTCGCCGCCACCGAGCGCCCCGGCCATCGGCAGCAGACTCCCGGTAACGATCATGCCGCCGGAGTAGGCGCAGATGAACTTGATCGACACCAGACTCGTCCGCTCGACCGGATCGGAGGAGATCACACCCAACATCGACGAGTAGGGAACGCTGTACATCGCGAAAAGGATCATGACCGGCACATAGGTGGCATAGGCCCAGANNGGCCGGAACTTGCCCCAGCGGGTTTCCGTGCGATCAGCGATTATGCCCATGACCGGGTTCATCGCGCCGTCCAACAGCCAGGCAAAAAGGCACAGCGTTCCGGCCGAGGCGGCGGGAAGCCCGAACACATCCGTATAGAAAAACAGCAGATAGGTTCCGAACGTGGTCCAGAAGAGGATTCCCCCGAGATCGGCAACACCGTAGCAAATCTTTTCCCGCAGACGCAGCGTTCCTTGGTTAGTCATGTGAGATGCATTGGATCGG
>PMBA01000131.1:0-5408 GCA_003152795.1 Acidobacteriaceae bacterium
CTTGGTTGGTAGAGCAAAAGCAAGAGCAACAGCAAAAGCTTCAACGAGAGCGAAATGGCGCGCTCTTCGGAGTGCACGGACCAGTACGCTCAAAAAGTGATTGACACCGCCGGCATTGTCAGAGACGCGGTTTAACTCTGTGTCCGCGCAGTTCAGGAATGTCGGATTCGAGCCCGGCCTTGGTAAACAAGCTGGCGATTTCGGTCCCCAACCCGCCTGTCGGAAGGGGCGCTTCAACCGCGGCGTTGCGCAGAATATCGCGTATTTCTTCTTCCATGCTGCGGCCGTTCCGCCGCGCGCGGCGTTGCAATCGATCCTTGACGGCATTCTCGATATTCCGGATGACAAATTGGGCCATGGCATCCCTCCCAGCATTGGTGTATTCGCTCCGCAGGTCCTTCGCTACGCGCATTCCGCGAGACTTGCTGGTTGCTTTTGGCTGTGCGAGAGTCCTATTCAGACACCAGCGGCATAGAAGCGTGCCGCTCTTACGCTTCCACCTGGAAGAACTGCGCCATGTTGCGGAATTTCTTATAGCGGGTTTCAAGCAACTCGCCGAGCGGCTGTTGCTTTAGAGCGGCCAGATGCTCTTGCAGCGCGGCATCCAGCAATTCGGCCGCCTGCGCATGATCGGTATGCGCCCCTCCGGCCGGCTCCCGGATGATGGCGTCAATACACCCCAGTTCGTTCAAATCCTTCGCGGTGATCTTCATCGCCTCCGCCGCCAGCGCCTTCTTGCTCGCATCGCGCCACATGATCGACGCGCAGCCCTCCGGCGAAATCACCGAGTACACCGAGTTCTCCAGCATCAACACCCGGTCCGCCACCGCAATCGCCAGCGCCCCCCCGCTGCCCCCGACGCCAATCACCGTCGCCACGATCGGCACTTCCAGCCGCGCCATCTCCAGCAGGTTGCGCGCGATCGCTTCCCCCTGGCCCCGCTCTTCCGCGTGCAGCCCGGGATAGGCGCCGTCGGTGTCCACGAAGGTAAAAATCGGTCGTTTGAATTTTTCCGCGATCTTCATCACCCGCAGCGCTTTCCGGTATCCTTCCGGGTGCGGCATGCCAAAGTTACGGTATACCCGCTGTTTCGCGTCGCGCGCCTTCTGCTGCCCCACAATCACGACCTGCTCGCCGTGAAAGCGAGCCATCCCGCACACAATCGCCGGATCGTCGCGGAACCCGCGATCCCCGTGAATTTCGCTCCAATCGCTGAAAATCCGCTCCACATAATCCAGCGTGTACGGACGCTGCGGATGCCGCGCCAGTTCCGTCCGCTCCCATGCGTTCAAGTGCGATGAAATCTCCCGCCGAAGGTCGTCCACCCGCTCGTGCAATTGCTGAATCTGCCGCCGCGTCTCCGCGTTCTGCCCCTCCAGCCCCTGCAGTCGCGCGATCTGCTCCTCGATTGTCTCCAGTTCCTGCTGCGCCTTCAGTCCAGAATCCATCTTGATCACGTTCCCATTCTTTCGCGTATGATGCGCTTCCACGATTGAAAGCATAAAGTCGGTGCCCGCGATCGCCGCATTCGCGCCGCCATCTTTCGCGCCGCGACCCACGCCAGCGTCTGACTTCTCCGCCCGCTTTATTTTAGCTCGTCTCATCGGCCGCATCCGCGATAGCCTGCCCGTGGAGAGCCGCCCGCCGCCATACTACGGGCCAGCCACACGCTCTTCGCTCCACCCTCTGATTGATCAACTGATCACCCGCACGCTGCCGCGCCCGCACAACTCTTCCACCCGGCCCAGAAAACTGCGATCCGGCATCACATTATAGCCTTCGGCTTCCATCACCACCATGAAATCGCCTTCCCGTTCCACGTCGAACAGCACCTTCGCTTCGCCCCTCCGCTCACGGCACAGCGCGTGCAGCGCATCCACCGTGCTGTCGCTTGCCCTCCCCAGCGGAATTCTTATCCGCAACGCCTTCGGCAACGGCACCCGCGCTTCGTCCAGCGGAATAATATCGTTGGCCGTGACTTTCGCATTCGCTCCTTCCTCAATCCGCACTCCCCCGCGAATCAGCACTGGAACCTCAAGCTTCACTTTCTCCGCCAGCTTCCTGTAGGCCTCGGGAAACACCAGCAACTCCACCTTCCCCGACATATCCTCCAGCGCCGCTTGCGCCCACAGTTCGCCCCTTCTTGACTTTGCCACCCGCAGCCCTGATATCAATCCCGCCGTCAGAATGTTCTCGTCCTTGGCCGTCGACTTTTTCATCGCCGCAATCTCTTCCGTCGACAACGCATTCAGGTCGGCCAGCTTCTCCTTGTACTTCTCCATCGGATGACCGGTAATAAAAAACCCGAGGATCTCTTTCTCCGCCGACAGCCGCGTGTGTTCATCCCAGTCGGGCGTGTTCGGAAGCGCGTCCTTCGCCTCCTGCGCGCTTTCCTCCGCGAACACGCCAAACAGCCCGTGCTGTCCCGACTCCGCGTCCCGCTGCGCTTTCTGCGCCTGCTCGATCGCTGCGTCCAGCGCCTGCATAAGCTGCGCCCGCCTCCCGAATCCATCCATCGCCCCGCTCTTGATCAGCGACTCCAGCACCCGCTTGTTCAGCAGCCGCAGGTCCACTTCTTCGCAAAATTCATAGAACGACCGGAAATTTCGCCCCAGCTTCTTCCGCGCCCCAACAATCGACTCGATTGCGTTTCCACCAACGTTCTTCACCGCCGCCAGCCCAAACCGGATCGCCTGCCCGTGCGGAGTGAAGTTCGCATCGCTCACGTTGATATCCGGCGGCTCCACCGCAATCCCCATCTCCCGGCATTCGTTGATATACTTCACCACATCATCCGTGCTGCCCGTCACCGAGGTCAGCAGCGCCGCCATGAAGTCGATCGGATGGTGCGTCTTCAAATACGCCGTGTGATACGCCAGCAGCGCGTACGCCGCCGAATGCGATTTGTTGAATCCGTATCCTGCAAACTGCGCCATCAGATCGAATATCTTCTCGATCTTCTTCGGCGGGAAACCGTTCTTCGTCGCTCCCTGCACAAATCGCTCGCGCTGCTTCGCCATCTCCTCCACGTTCTTCTTGCCCATCGCTCGCCGCAGCAGATCCGCTTCTCCCAGCGTGTACCCCGCCAGTCTGTTCGCCGCCTGCATCACCTGTTCCTGATATACGATGACCCCCAGCGTCTCCTGCAAAATCTCTTTCAGTTCCGGTAATTCATATTCAATCTTCCGCCGTCCATGTTTGCGCTCGATGAAGTCGTCAATCATCCCGCCCTGAATCGGCCCCGGCCGGTAGAGCGCATTCAAAGCGGTCAGATCTTCAATGGAATTCGGCTGATAACGCCGCAGTACATCTCTCATCCCCGACGATTCAAACTGGAACACGCCGGAGGTTAATCCCTTATGGAAAACCTTCTCGTAGGTCTCCTGATCTTCCAGCGGGACCTCCTCCAGTTTCAGAGTCGTCCCCTTCTGTGCCATCAGCTTCAAGGTGTCGTCGAGAATCGTCAGTGTCGTCAGGCCCAGAAAATCCATCTTCAGCAGGCCCATCTTTTCGATCGCCACCATGTCGAAGGCGGTCACGATTTCGTCGTTCTTCGTCTTGTGCAGCGGCACCAGCTCAATCAGCGGCCGCGGCGAAATCACCACACCCGCCGCGTGTACGCCCGAGTTTCGCACCAGACCTTCCAGTTTCCTCGCCGTATCCAGCAACTGCCGCACCTGCGGATCTTTCTCGTATGCTTCCTGCAGCGCCACCGACTCCTTCAGCGCGTCCTCCAACTTGATATTCAGCGTGGTCGGCACCATCTTCGCGATCCGGTCCACGTCGCTGTACGGCATATCCATGGCCCGGCCAACATCCTTGATCGCTGCTTTCGCTGCCATGGTCCCGAACGTGATGATCTGCGCCACGTTCTCCCGCCCATATTTGTGAGTGACGTATTCAATCACTTCGCCGCGCCGGTTCATGCAGAAATCGATATCGATATCCGGCATCGAAATACGCTCCGGATTCAGAAACCGTTCAAACAGAAGTTCATGCTGCAGCGGATCGATGTCGGTGATCCCCAGCGAATACGCCACCACCGCTCCCGCCGCCGATCCCCGCCCCGGACCCACCGGAATTCCGCGTTCCCGCGCGTAGCGGATGAAGTCCCACACAATCAGAAAATATCCCGCGAACTTCATCTGCTGGATGATGCCAATCTCCCGCGCCAGTCTCTGTTCGTACTCCACCAGCGAATGCTTGAGCCGGCCCTTTGCCGCCGCCGGTCGCAGGCTCTCCATGCGGCGCGCGAATCCCTGCCGCGTGATGTGCTCGAAATAACTGTCGGGAGTGAATCCCTCGGGAACGTCGAAATGCGGAAACGGACTGGGAACTTTCTCCAGCCGCAGGTTGCAGCGCTCGGCAATATCCAGCGTCCGCAATAGCACCTGCGGCGCGTCCTTGAACACCCGCAGCATCTCGTCGCCGTTCTTCACGTAGAACTGCGTCCCCTCGAACTTCATCCGGTTGGTTTCCTGGATGGACTTCCCGGTTTGGATGCACAACATCACATCCTGCGCGTGCGCATCGTCTTCGCAAAGATAGTGGCTGTCGTTGGTCGCAACCAGCGGCACCCCCAGATCCTTCTCCAGTTGGAACAGCCCGGAATGGATGCGATGCTCCATCTCCAGGCCCTGATCCTGAATCTCCAGAAAGAAATTTTCTTTGCCGAACAGGTCGCGGTAGAATCCCGCCGCCGACCGCGCCGCTTCGTAGTTCCCTTCCGTCAACCGCTCCGCGACTTCCCCCTTCAGACATCCCGAAAGCCCGATCAGTCCCCGCGAATGCTCCGCCAGGAATTTCTTGCTTACCCGGGGCTTGTAGTAGAACCCGTGCAGCGACGCTTCCGACGTGATCTTCACCAGGTTCCGGTAGCCCTCTTCGTTTTCCGCCAGCACCAGCAGGTGGTTATAGGTGTCGCCGTCCGGCGGTGTCCTCGTGATGACGTGGTCGTCTTTTTTGCAGATGTAGAGTTCGCATCCCACAATCGGCTTCACCCCGGCTTTGTGCGCGGCATTCACAAAATGCACCGCCCCAAAAATGTTGCCGTGGTCCGTCATCGCCACCGCCGGCATGCCCAGCTCTTGGACGCGCTCCACCAGTTTTTCGACGTCGCATGCACCGTCGAGCAGGGAGTAATCGCTATGCAGATGCAGATGTACGAATTGGTTTTGGCTCATGAAGGTCTTGGCTTCTCGCTTTTAGCTTTTCGCTTTTCGCTCTTAGCTTTTCGCTCTTGGCTTTTAGTTTCCGGGCTCTCAGGTCTTCGATCTTAGAAACTCGCGTCACAAAGTTCATGGCTGGGGCACGGCTGCAACCGTACCGTGAGATCTTGCGAAGGGCACCGCTTCACAGGCTGCGGAAAACTTCGATCTTGATCTTGTTTTGAAGGGGCGCGGCTTCAG
>PMBA01000131.1:5543-17653 GCA_003152795.1 Acidobacteriaceae bacterium
CACAATCATGATCGACAGCGTCGGTCCCGGCACCTGAAAATCCACCCCGCGCTCGCCATTCATCTTCACCGTCGCATCCAGATCGAGCTGGTCCAGCGGAATCTTCTTCGCCACGTTCTCGTTCAGCACCCACACCATTCCACCCGAGATCGCGTAATTCCGCACTTCCACCACATGCTGGTCGCGAAACACCAGCGCCGTCTCCGGTTCCGAAGTTGGAGTGGGCCGGTTGCGCGCTTCCACGTCCGCTTGCACCCGGTTGGCNNCGTATGGATAGTAGCCACGACGCCCGTGGAACCCTCGATGATCGTAGGAGCGGTTCCCTGTCCGAATGCGGACACCACGGCTGGGATTTACCCCGCGGAACGAACCGTATCCGGCTGAAGCATGTCCTTCGGAACCACGCCCTGAGAAGGCATGGCCGGAAAAAACATGCGCCGAACCAACATGCGCGGAACCAGAGGAGTGTGAGGAAAAGCCGCCGTGCGAACCACCCTGTCCGCCACCGCGGCCCTGCGCCCAGACCGGCAACGCCAGCACAACAACCACCAACGCCGCTATGCACGCCACCGCGTAAAAAGAGCGCCGCATGCCCCTAGTATAGCGCACTTCATCCCCGCAAACCCCGCCACAGTAGCTCACTCCAGGATTTGTTTTTGGCACGTGTAGAGCGGGCGCCCCCGCCCGCTGCCCTAGCCGTTGACCTTCCAACCTGCCGCCCTATTTCTTCTTCTTCGCCGTGGCCTTCGCTTTGGTTTTCGCGGGACGTTTCACCGGCTTGGCAGGTTTGCTGGGCTTCTTGACCACGGCAGCCTTGGCGGGCTTACTAACCTTGGCAGCCGCCGCAGGCTTCGCCGCAGCCGCAGGTTTTGCAGCAACGACCGGCTTCGCCGGCACCGCGCCCTTAACCGCTGCCGCGCCTTTCACTGGGATCGGCGCCACCGCTGTCACCGGCGCCGTCGCGGCTTTTCCCTTCCCCTTCGCGCCCTGCTTGCCGCTCACCGCTGCCGGCGGAGCAACCACTACCGCCGGGGCCTTGGCTCCTCGACCGCGCTTTGCTGGCGGAGGCGGTGGTGGTGGTGGAGGCGGAGGCGCCAGCGGCTTCAGGAACTTCAAAGTCTCAGTCCGCGAACGCAGCTTGCCATCCAGCAGCAACAGGAACACATCGTTGGCGATCTTCGCATACGCCGGCATCTGCGGCGTAATGTGCAGTTCTGTCATCTCCGGCAACGGAACCTTCTGCTGCACCTGCCGCCACTTGGTAAAGAAATTCTTGATCTTCTGCGCCACCGCCTGCTGCCGCGCCGTCACCGCCAGAAACAAAATCATCTCCGGCCGAGCCGACGACAGCAACTGCCACGTCCGCGATGGCGTCGCCGCTTCCTTCCCCATCAAGCGCTTCGCCAGGCTGTGCGCGTTCCCATCCAGATCCTTCCACGCCTCCACCAGGTCCTTGCGCGGTATCGCCCGCCGCAAGTCCGATATATCTTTGTCGCCCAG
The DNA here is from genome assembly GCA_003152795.1 of Acidobacteriaceae bacterium. Taxonomy (GTDB): domain Bacteria; phylum Acidobacteriota; class Terriglobia; order Terriglobales; family Acidobacteriaceae; genus Acidiflorens. The sequence goes on from PMBA01000131.1 coordinate 7,044, forward strand.
TCGTTCGGTCAGGAAGTGCAGCACGGCCGGCGCAACCTCCGGCGTGTAGCCCAGTTCGTTCATCTGCTGCCGCGTCTTCATCAGCCCGCCCAGCCCCGCCGTGTCCACCTTGGCCGTGCTCCAGCGCGGATTCAATACCTTCAGCCATCCCTCTTTTTCGTACGCCTTCAGCACCCCCAGCGCGTCATCCTCGTAGGCCAACTGCTCGATCTCGTATCCGATGTTCGAACTCTGGATGTATTCGATGTAGTTGTTTTCTTTGCCCGATTCGTAACGCGCCTGTGTCCGCTCCTCGAGCGGCCAGTGAAAACGCGTGGCGAAACGCGTGGCGCGGATCATCCGCGAGGGATCCTCGAGAAACGCGTAGTTGTGCAGCACCCGAATCACTTTCGCTTCGATATCGGCCGCGCCGTTGAACGGATCCATCAACAAACCACGCGATCCCTCGTTCAGCGAAAGCGCCATCGCGTTCACCGTGAAATCGCGCCGCCGCAGATCCTCAATGATCGTCGCCGGAGCCAGTTGCGGCGGTTTGCCGGGCTTGTCGTAGCGCTCCGAGCGCGCCATCGCGATCTCCGCCCGAACCCCGCCCGGCAGCGTCAGCAGCAACGACCGCGTCTCGGCATCGGCGTCGCCCACCACCGCTCCCGACCGCTCCAGATCTTTCTGTAGCTTGAGCGCGTTGCCCTGAACCGTAAAATCCAGGTCGCGGATGGGAAATCCCGTGATGATGTCGCGGATCGCGCCACCCGTCAGATACAGGTTCATCCCCGCCGCCTTCGCGGCGTCTAGAACGAGGGTGACTGCCTTTTGTTGGTCCGGCGAGAGCCGGGTTTCCAGCGTGTATATGTAATCGGCCATGCCTTCCTAGTCGCCTTGCGGTGGCCCTTCTGTGGTTCGACCTGGGCGTTATTCACAGCTTTTCCACAGGGCGCAGCCCGCATCTTGGAGAGCTGCCCGGTCGCGAAATCTAACTGCTTCTATACATTAGACTTATACCGCAAACTCACATTCCAGTAAACTAGAGAAAATAACACAAGGTTTACCGTTTGGCTACTGCGAAGCCACAAACTCTCCGAATTCCTCCGGAAAGTGCGAGAATCCATCTTGGAGCTTTCCAGCGCCCGCCTCGGACTCCGCTGTCCGTGCGGCTTCTGAAAGCATCTCGAACCTGATGCCCTCGACCCACAAGAAAGTCATCGTGCGGAAACACGATCGCGACTCGGTCGCTGGTTTCGTCGCCCCCGCCAACTTTGTCGTGGAGGGCAAACTCGAACTGCTCAACACCTCCGGCAATGTCGTCGCCATCGACTTGCGCGACATCAAAGCCGTCTATTTTGTCCGCGAGTTTTCCGATTCCGACATCATGCTCCGCAAGACCTTCACCACCCGCCCCCGAACCGAAGGCCTCTGGGTCCGCCTGCGCTTCAAAGACAGCGACGTGATTGAAGGCATCCTCCCCAACGACCTGACCCAAAATCCCGCCGAGGGATTTCTGCTGAACCCTCCCGACCTGCGCTCCAACACGCAGCGCGTCTTCGTACCCAGAGAAGCGCTCACGTCGGTAACCGTCCTGGCCGTAATCGGAGCCGCCAACCGCCGCCGCCGCGGCGGCCAGCCCGATACCAGACAGGTCACCCTGTTCGAGCAGTAAGACGCGCATAGCCCGCGTAGGGACACGCGTACGCTCGCGTGGGGACGGGCGTAGCTAGTGTAGGGACGGGCGCCCTCGCAAGCCCGCCCTGAGCGAAGTCGACAGGGTCCAAGCCGAGCGCAGCTCGGCCGCCCGCCGCAATCTCCAACCCGCCACCCGCCAGCCTCCGCTACAATTCCCCAGACACCGCCATGAAACTATCCGACATCGCCAAAGCCCTGAACGCCCGCATCGAAAACGCCTCTCCCGACACCGAAATCACCGGCGTAGCCGGCATTGAACTCGCCGCCCCCGGCCAGCTCACCTTCGTCTCCAATCCTAAATACAACGCCGCCGCGAAAACCACTAAGGCCTCGGCGGTCATCGTCTCCGAATCATTTCCAACTATCCCCATGGGGATGCTTCGAAGCCGGAATCCCTACCTCGCCTGGGCCAAAGCCATAGAACTCTTCTACCAGCCGCCCCGCTATGCCCCTGGAATCCATCCCACCGCCGTCGTTCATCCCAGGGCAAAGCTGGGCAAGGGCGCCCACCTCGGCCCCTACGTAGTCGTCGACGAAGACGTCGTCATCGGAGACAACGCCGTCCTCCTGGCCCACGTCGTCATCTATCGCGGAGTCACCATAGGCAATAATTTCTTCGCCCACGCCCATGCCGTGATCCGGGAATTCTGCCGCCTGGGAGACAACGTCCTGCTGCAGAACGGCGTGGTCGTAGGCTCCGACGGCTTCGGCTTCGCCAAGGACGACGAAGGCCACTGGCACAAGATCGTCCAATCCGGCAACGTGGTAGTCGAGAGCGGCGCCGAGATCCAGGCCAACACCTGCATCGACCGGGCCAGCATAGGCGAGACCCGCATCGGACAAGGCGCCAAACTAGACAACCTGGTCCACATCGGCCACAGTTGCACCATCGGCCACGACACCCTGCTCTGCGCCCAGGTTGGCCTGGCCGGCACCACCGACGTGGGCAACAACGTCATCCTGGCTGGACAAGTAGGGGTCAGCGGCCACGTCAAGATCGGGGACGGCGCCGTAGCCATTGCCCAGAGCGGCATCCCCCACGACGTCCCCCCCGGGGCCATGGTCAGCGGCGCCCCCGCCATCGATCACAGGCTGTGGCTAAAGTGCTGCGCCGTCTACGCCAAACTGCCGGAGATGGCCAAGGCGGTACGAAAGCTGTCGGGAGGGGAGTAATTCGGATTTGATTGTTTGTTTTGCGAGAAGTGTTCCACGTGGAACATTGTACAGGCTATCATGTACGTATAGTTTTACACGTATAATGGCTGCATGTGAAACAGCCGGAAGGCTGTTACGGGGCCGCCGGCGACAGCGGGAAATTGCGCGGGAGCGGGCTTTTTTGTGTCGGCGCGTGGCGGGCTGAGTGCCGGGTATTCCAGGTTCCTGCTGCGCACACAGGCACCCCGGTACACCGCTTCGGCAAGGGCGGTCGGGGCCGCGATTACGAAATCCGAACAAAAAGCCCGAACCCGTTAAACGGGGAAGGGTTGGTGTATGGTCATCGGCATCTCTCATGGCTCTTCGGTGCTGCGAGGCTGCCTCTCCCCTTCTGTGGCCACGCGCGGCGACTGAGTCAGTTCCAAGGGAGTAGGGGGTGGGCGTGTTTCCGGTTCTGTGCAGAGCCGGGCGCCCACCCTTCGTTTTTTGAAAGCGTGGGATCTCACCCCGAGTGAAAAGCGCGAGAGGAGGCGCAGGCGGCAACAAACAAGACTGCCTACTCCTGCAACTCCGGCGGAAGGCCGCTGTTGATTGCGGCTCGCACCTTGGCCATGAGGGAATCGCGATCTCCGAAATCGGCGGGCTCGATGGGATCGTGGAACTGGACCGTCACCATTCCTGGACGGATTGCAAAGCGCGCCTTCGGCATGACTGCTTCGGTCCCTGAAATGGTGATCGGCACGACGGGCACTTTGCACTCCTCCGCGAGATAGAAAGGGCCTTTCTTGAAGGGCAGGAGCTTGCCATCGAACGAGCGCTTCCCTTCCACGTAGATGGTCATGTTCAGTCCCTGGGCGATGGCTTTGACGGAGTCACGTACGGCCGTGATGCCGGCTTCGCGGTTGCCGCGGTCGACGGGTACGAGCGATCCGATCAGCATGATCTGGCGCAGAATTGGGACCTTGAACAATTCTTTTTTGACCATCACTGAAGTGCGGCGGGGGATCAGGGGCAGCGTGATCGGCGGATCGATATTGGAAATGTGGTTCGACATGAAGATGTAGGTTCGGGCCGGATCGATTTTTTCGAGCCCGAGTGTCCGCACTTTGACGCCGGCGATGCGGACGCCGGCAAATGCGGCAAACATGCAACCGCGATACAGGAAGGTGATGTCTTTGGTGAGATAGGTCCAGGGGAATCCCAGCAGCGCCGCAACCGGCAGCGCAGCGGCCCAAAACAGCAACATAAGAATGGTGCGAAACACCGAGGCAAGGTCTCCGGTTTGGACTTATTTCCCGCTACTGCTTCGCTCCCTGGGAGCGAGACTACACATTGAAATATTTTCAGCCAACGAGTCAGCAGCCTGGTATCGCGTCCCGGAAATACGGGAACAAACTCGAGACTTGGTTTCGAGGCCAGGTAAAGAGTCTCGCGGGCGCAAACAAAATGCATAGGTCCTTCGCTTCGCTCAGGATGACAGCGTCGAGCGAGGCCGAATGACGGCGTAAAACACGGGGCGGAGCCCCGTCACCACAGGCTCCCAAGCTTGAAGGCACCTGTTACGTTAGCACTCCGCGCGCACGCAAGCGATGAGGAAGCTTCTCATAGATGCCACCGAATCCGCCATTGGAGAGAATGGCAACCACGTCGGGCGGGCGCAGTTCGGGCACGATTGCGCTGACGATGGCATCGGCATCGGCGAAGACGCGGGCTTGCTTTCCACGTTTTTTAATCTCGTCGACCACGCGATTCAAATCCAGGCGTTCGGCCTGGGGAATCGCCTCCGATTTGAAGATGGCTGCGATCACGACCTGATCGGCCAGCGCGAGGCTGCGGGCGAGCGCGTCCTGCAGCACATTGCGGCGCATGGTGTTGGAGCGCGGCTCGAGCACAACCCACAGGCGCGATTGCGGATAGCGGGCGCGCAGCGCGTGAATCGTCTGCTCGATGGCTGTGGGATGATGCGCGAAATCGTCGATGATGGTAATACCGTTGACCTCGGCCTTGACTTCGAGACGGCGCTTCACGCTGCGAAAAGTTTCGAGGGCCGTAGCAATCACGTCCGTGGAGATTCGATAGTTCGCCGCAAGCGCGGCGGCGGCGGTTGCGTTCCAAACGTTGTATTCGCCACCAAGCGGAAATACGAAATCAGCCCAGGGTTTTCCGTTGCGGAGCACCGACCAGGAAGTTCGGTTCTGGCCCAGTTTGACATCCGCGATTTTCCAGTCGGCGCGATTGGAGACGCCGTAACGTTCGACGGGGCAGAAAGCCTTCTGCAAACATTCGTCGACGCTTGCACCCGAATCAAAGGCAACAATCCGCCCGCGCCGCGGCACCAGGTTNNAAGTAGTGCAGGAACTTCGGACCTTTATCGAAGAACGCGGTGTCGTACTCGTCGCCTTCGAGGATGAAATACTTGCCTTCGCCGAGACCGAAACTGCGGCCGAAATTTTCCGCAATACCCCCGATCAGGAATGAAGGCTGAAGGCCGGCGGTCTCGAAGATCCACGCCAGCATTGAGGTGGTCGTGGTTTTGCCATGGGTTCCGGCAACCACCAGAACGTCTTTGCCGACGAGGAACTCATCATGCAGAATCTGCGGCATGGAGCAGAACGGAATGCGCTGGTCGAGCAAGTGTTCGAGTTCGACGTTGCCGCGAGAAAGCGCGTTGCCGACGACAACGAGATCGGGCCGAGGAGTCAGGTTCGCCTCGGCAAACGGCTGGGCGACGTGGATGCCCAACGATTCCAGAAACGTCGACATGGGCGGATAGGATGCCGCATCGGAGCCGGTGACGCGAAAGCCGCGCTCCTGCAACATGCCGGCGAGGGAGGCCATCGCGGTCCCGCAAATGCCGATGAGGTGGATATGTTTGGGTTTTGTCATCGAGAGATCAGTCATCGGGTGGTGGCGGACTCCAGAATTTGCAGCCTGACGTCGCCGCCCACTTCGAGCCTGGCTTTGACGCCGAGCGGCAGCGTGATGTTCGCGTGCGACACATGGCCGGAGCGGAGCCCGAACGCCACCGGAATCCGCAAGTCTTCGACGATCCGCAGAATCACCTCTTCCAGCGTGTAATCCTGATCCGGACTTTGCCGGCAATCCAACATCTCGCCGAAGACAATCCCGCGAACATCTTTCAGCTTGCCCGCCAGTTTCAACTGCATGAGCATGCGGTCGATCTGGTAAGGCTTGGCCGCGATGTCTTCGATGAAGAGAATCGTGCCCGCCGTGCGAATCTCGTGCTGGGTGCCGAGCGACGCCGCCAGCATGGAGAGGCAGCCACCGTAGAGGATTCCGTCCGCTTCTCCCGCCACCAGCGGCCTAGCGCCCGAGCCCTCAACAATCTCCCACTGTTCCGCTGCGCCCAACGCGTTCTGCCACGACTGAAGATCCACGCCTCCGGCGATGGCGAAATCCTTGGCCACCATCGGACCGTGGAAAGTCACGAAGTTCGCCGAGTCCGCGATGCAGCATAGCAGAGAGGTGATATCGCTGTAGCCCACCAGGATTTTCGGATGGGGAATGATCCTGGCTGGATCGAGGGCCAAGGGCAGATAGTTCGATCCATATCCACCTCGCGCGCAAACGATGGCGCGGATATCGTCGCGCAGGAACATGTCTTCGAGTTCGCGGGCGCGGCGGTCGAGCGAACCGGCAAAGTAGAGGTCACGGTCAAGGATGGATTCGAAATAAAACGGTTCGTAACCGGCGCGGCGAAGACCGTCGCAGCCAGCATCCAGCAGTTCGCGGTTGACGTTCGACGCGGGCGCAACAATTCCAACCTTGTCGCCCGGACGGAGAGCGCGCGGTTTGAGTCTCGGATTGTAGGAAGCGGAAATCATCTCGGATTAATCTTAAGTCTGGCACAGATCTTGTTTCGAACGCTGCGGAAAAAACTAGCTCCCGGGCAGAAGGTGCGCCATCAGCGGCTAAAGCCGGATTCAAAGCAATGCACTTACCGCAGCGGTGAACCGCTGCGCCACCCGAAATCAAGTGCAAAACCGAGTTTTTCCGCAGGCGGTGAAGGCTCGCCAGTTCAAAACACGATCAAGGCGCGAATTTCAGCGCATTCTGCTGGACTCGATCTTAAACGAAAAATTGTCCTCGGCAGATTAGTGTCGCGGGACCACGCAGATAAACCTGGTTCTCCCAACGCACGGTCTGGGAACCTCCGGGAGCAATCACGGTGACGGGGGAAGCAACGCGCGCGCTGGCAATGGCGGCTACGGCCGATGCGCAGGATCCGGTGCCGGAAGACTCGGTTTCTCCCACTCCGCGTTCAAATAGACGAATCTCGATTTCGTTCGCCCCTCGCAGGACGACATACTCCACATTCGTTCCCTGCGGAAACTGAGGATGGGCGCCAATCCGGGCCGCCTGCTTCTGCCAATCATCCTGAAAGTTCTCCGCGAAAATTACGAAATGCGGATTGCCCATCGAAATTCTGGTTCCCACCGCGGGCACCCCGATCGTCTCAATCGATAATTGGCCGCCGACTTCGGGTTGGCCCATATCCACTTCGAACTCAAACGTGGAGCCATGGCGCCCCGCGAGGCGGCAAGTCTTGAGTCCAGCGGCGGTGCGAACGACAACTTGCGTTTTGTTCTGGCGGGAACAAATTTCGGCTGCCACACAGCGGGTACCGTTGCCAGAGAGTTCTGCCTCCGAACCATCGCGATTGAAGAGGCGGGCGCTGACGTCAGCTTCGGGATCCGGAAAAAGCCATTCCACGCCATCGGCGCCGACGCCGCGATGGCGATCGCACAGGCGGCGGCTGAGCGCGCCCAGGTCGCCGGAAGCGTGGGCGCCTTCCACCATCAGAAAATCGTTGCCGCAGGCCGAGGCCTTGGTAAAAGGCAGGCCGGAGGTTGGAGCAACGATGGGCTGATGGTTTGTGTGCATAGCAGCGCGCCGACTTTGAGCGGATTCTATCACCGCCGCATGCGCGGATTCAGTGTCGCCTGCCGGCATGGGCTAACGCAATGGATTCGGGGCGCCGCGGGCCGCGTAGATGCGGGCATGGGGCTGGCCAGTGGCATGAATTTCCGCGAGCACCGTGAGATTGGTCTTATTCGCACCCTGGTCAACGGGATCGCCATCGAAAGCAATCACGAAATCGACATAGCGCGGGGGATCGGCGAGAGCGCGCTCCCAGAGGCCTTCGGGATCGGTTGGGCGCTTCCAGGGGCGATGATTTTCGTTATTCACGATGTGACGGAGTGGAATGCCCGCCTGCTCCATGACGCCGACATGTTCCCCGAGGTCCATCAGGAAGATAGAGTTTTTTGGCAACTGAGCAACAACGCGCTGCACCGCGGAATTCAAAGTGTGACGGATCTCCCAGTTCCTCCGGGCTTCCTTCAGGCATTGCGGTTCGGCTTTCCATAGCGAGGCATAGCTGACAGCCACGAGGGCAAGGATGAGAGCGGCGAGTTTGCCGCCATGGCGGCCGGCCGCGCCAAAGGACTTGCCCAGGAGAAAGACAGAAGCAGTCAGTACTCCGGTTGAAACCGCGAACATGGGCAGCAACTGGAGTCCGTAGCGCTGGTTGAAGGTAGCGAATGGCCACCAGGTGTAGACATGAAGCGGCACCGAGCCGTACGCGATGGAAAGCGCGTAGAACGCGAGCGGAACCCACAGGAGGAGCAGCGAAGCGGATTGCACGCGCAGTTTCCAGGCACCGATGGCCAACGCCAGCAAGGCCGCCGCCAGCCAGAAGCGGCCCCAGTTTCCATCGGCCAAGTTCAGTTGCGCCGATTTCAAGAAATAGATGGCGGCGACGGGTACGTTGTGGAGGGCGGGATTGGGGGCGCCGACGCGCTGCTCAATAGCTTTTGCCGAGTAGGGACCGTTGGCAAACTCCAGCGCGTTCCCATAGACGATGCGGTTGTAGGCGAGCCACAGGATGGGAACCACGGCAATGGCTAACACGAACTTCAGTGCCACCCGGCGCACGACGGAATTCTGCCAATGCCGGAGCAGGATCACGACGACCGCCGCTCCCAGCACACCCGCCAGGAACCATCCGTCGTAGCGGGTGAGTTCCGCTCCCGCGAGGCAGGCAGCGCAGCGCAGGAGGGGAGTACGTGGGGGCGGTGACTGCCGACGGTCTGCGGCTGCGATTTTCCGCGCGTCATGGTTAGGCAGAGCGTGGTTTGGCAGGGCGCGAACAAATTCCGCGAAGTAGACGATGGCCCAGATAAACAGAGCGAGGTAAAGAGACTCGGTCATGGCCGTGGCCTGCATGTAAAGCAGGTTCGGATTGGCTGCATACGCTAGAGCCGCAGCCCACGCTCCGACGGCCACAACCGGTTTGTCGGTCGGTTTCTCGTCGGGGCCAGCTTCCAGCAAGCGGCGAACGAGGCGAAATATTCCCATGACCCCGAACACGTAGGCGATCATGGAAGGAATCGAACCTCCGGCGCCGCTCTGCCACATCGTATCCAGGAAAATGAACGGGATGAGGAGCAGATGAGGCAGGGGCAACCAGACAGTACCCAACTGGAGGAGGCCGGGAGTGAGCGAATCGAAAACGCGGCGAGCAATGTTGATATGCGCGACTGCGTCTCCATAGAGCAGCAAGTCGGCGTGTTGGAAATAGTAGAGGAAGGAAAACAGAGAGAGCAGGACAGCGATACCGGCGACGCGGGCCGGGCTGCGGTCGGGAACGGGGCTCGTCTTCACGCTGGGTTTACTCTCAATCTGCGCCGGTGGTGACAGGTTCATGGCTCGAAAACAATTGCCATGGTGCTATTCCAAGTGCGTGAGTTCGCGAAAAATCTGAAAGCGGGCGTCAATTTCGCCGCGGGTGAGAGTCTGCAGCCGCTCGGTGCCGAAACGTTCCACGGCGAAGGATCCCATCACGCCGCCGTAGAACAAGGCGCGCTTGAGGACTTCGCGATTGATTTCGCCCTGGGACGCGATATAGCCCATGAAGCCTCCGGCAAAGGAATCGCCGGCTCCGGTGGGGTCTTTGACTTCTTCAATCGGGAGGGCGGGAGCGCGGAAAGGATGCGATCCGATGCCGAAGGCGCCCTCGCGGAAAAAGATGGTTGCCCCGTACTCGCCGTGTTTTACGACGAGGGCGCTTGGACCCATGGCGAGGACTTTTTTCGCGGCGCGTGGAAGATTTTTCTCTGCGGCCAGCATCTTGGTTTCGGTGTCGTTGATCAGGAGGATGTTGACCAGCTTCAAGGTTTCGGCGAGTTCGCGGGGCGTGCCTTGAATCCAGAAATTCATGGTGTCGCCACCGGTGAGGCGCACGTTGTTCATTTCCAAACGAACCGCCGTTTGCAGAGTGGGGTGGATGTTGGCGAGGAACAGGAACTGGGTATCGGCATACTCTTGGGGAATGCGGGGCTGAAATTTCTCGAAGACATTCAGTTCGGTGAAGTCGGTTTTGGCCTCGTTGAGGTTGTCGAGATACTGTCCTCCCCAGCGAAAGGTCTTGCCCTGAGTACGTTCGATGCCGCGGGTATCCACGCCGCGATTTTTGAGGACGGCCTCATTCGCGGGGGTGAAGTCCTGGCCCACAACCGCGACCATGCGCACTTCAGTGAAGTAACTGGCGGCCAGGGAAAAATAAGTGGCAGCGCCTCCGAGGATATCTTTCACCTGGCCGGACGGTGTGGCGATGGTGTCAAAGGCAACGGAACCTACTACCAGAATGCTCATGAGTCTCCGTAAGTGCATCGTTGGTCGATGGTGGTTCGTGGTTGGCGAAACATTACACGGGCGAGGACACCCGTCGCTCCACTCACTATTTCAAATATTTT
>PMBA01000329.1 GCA_003152795.1 Acidobacteriaceae bacterium
GCTCAAAGCGGCAGTCGTCGAACAAAACGCCACGAAACAGAGAAGCGCGAGGTTTTCAAAATCTCGAGGTTTCAACGTCAATTTAGCCTCGACGCCCATGTCTCACCCCGGACTTTTCGCGGGCAAGAGTACCCACGCTACACGTGCCTTCAAGGAGAGCATTGGTACCGCGCCATCGGCTCAAAGTCAAGGCAAAATTTAGAGCGATCGCGCGGCGCAATCTTAATTACGATGCTCGCACCAAACGCCGGCGTTGGCAACCGCCTCTCCCGCAGCAAGGCGACTAGTGACCGCTGGCAGGGGCGGAAACATTGAATGTCTCTGGCGGATCAAAATAACAGCGATGCCAAAGAGCTGGCGGCGCAGCTGGTGCTGGCGCTGTTCGTGTGGCAGTTCGCGGGCCGCGGCAGGAATGACAAACTGAAAAACTTTCCCGGCGGCGCCAAATGGCTGGTCATCGCCGCTTTTCTTTATTGTGGGAAGGGAGATTCTGGCGCTCGGGGTGATCGGCCAAAAGGCATGGGCGACAGTTCATTTTGCCGCTGCTGGGGCTGCTTGCGCTGCCCGCCTGGGCCAGAGTTGAGCGCTTTGCTATACCCAAGCCGCAGGCGCCTGTCCGCGGATGATTCAAGCCCTTAAGAGCGGATCCTGGTGCTCATCTTCCCGGAGATGGGTATCTGCATTGGTTTGATGGTCATATTTCAATAAGGAGCGCAACCACTTCGGCGAGCGAAGTAACTCCGAACGTAAGGCAGATCGGGGGTCCGACCTGGACTGGTAGCAGCTTTTTATTGGGTTTTTCTCCCGTAGTCCCATGGCGGTATGAAGATTCGAGTTGGGGTCAAATCGCCTGCCCAGAGCCGGATTTCGTCCGAAACGGGAATTTTCTGCCGATTAGTGCCACCCGCTGCATGAAACTGCCTTGGTACCCACTTACAAGTGATAGAATAAGTTCATGGCAAAAACACTAATTGAGTCGGTAGTCAAGCAGCTGGAGTTGGAACGTTCGCGGCTTGAAGATGAGCTTCATCGGGTAACCGCGGCGCTAACTACGTTTGGGAAGGTTTTTCTGCACGGGAGCCAGCGAGGAGCGGCGGGAACGCGCAAGAAGCGAACGATTTCCGTGGCAGGACGCCGGAGAATCGCGGCCGCGCAAAGGGCGCGATGGGCAAGGGTGAGGGCAGGCAAGAAGTAGTCCAGCAGGCAGGAAGTAGCTTAAAGGGCGGGGTTCAGGCCGGGATTTCCCCCACTACTTCGGTGACAAACTTCGCGAAGTCGCGAACGTCCTGTTCGGTGGTGTCGAAGGAGCACATCCAGCGCACCACCGACTCCTCTTCTACCCAGACATAGAAGAAGTAGCGTTCCATAAGCTTCTTAATCGCCTCACGGGGGATTTGCACGAACACGCCGTTCGCCTCCACCGGATGGACAATGCTGACCTGCGGGATGTTCTTGACTTGCTGTTCGAGGAGTCGAGCCATACGGTTGGCTTGCGCGGCATTCCGGCGCCAAAGATCATTGGTGAGAAGCGCTTCCATTTGTGCGGACAGATAGCGCATCTTGGACGCGAGTTGCATCGCCTGCTTGCGGACAAAGAGGAACTCCTGGGCGAGTTCGGGGCGAAAAAAGACGACTGCGTCGACACCCATGAGGCCGTTCTTGGTCCCGCCAAAGGAAAGGACATCCACTCCCAAGTCGCGCGTGGCTTGGCGGAGCGTCAGTTGCTGCGCGGCTGCGGCGTTTGAAATACGCGCCCCATCCATGTGCAGGAACATCTTGCGGTCGTGGGCGAAGCGGGCGAGCGCCTCGACTTCCGCCGGCTTGTAGACGGTTCCCATCTCGGTGCATTGAGTAATGGAAATCACGCGCGGCTGGACGTGATGCTGGTCGCCGATTCCGTGATACGCGCGGGCCACGGTTTCGAGGGCGAGCTTCCCGCCGGGGGCTGGAAGAGGCACGAGCTTGCAGCCCGTGAACTTTTCCGGAGCGCCGCATTCATCGGTATAAATATGAGACAGCTCGGGACAGAGCACGGCGTGAAAAGGCCGGGTGAGGGCCTGCAGACCGAGCACATTTGCGGCGGTGCCATTGAAGACGAAGAAAACGGTGACATCGTCACCAAAGTGCTCGCGGAATTTTGCCACCGCCGATTCCGTGTGGGGATCGTCGCCGTATCCGACCATATGGCCCTGGTTCGCGTGTTGGATGGCCTGCAGCGCGTCGGGATGCACCCCGGCATTGTTGTCGCTGGCAAAACTTCGGCTTGGTTTCATGACCGATAATCTAGCAGAAGCGAAAATTCTCGGGAGCGTCGGGCCGCCGCGGTGAATCTATAATGGTTGGACTGAGATTTGGCGCGTGCGGTGACAAAAGTGCGAGGGACCTGCTTTGCACTCTGGGACAACCCCAGTTGATAGGTGTTTCTATTTTTCCGTAGGCCGAGGACTATCGTTAAGAGCCATGATTATGTCTGGAGAATTCGCAAGGAAGTTATTTCTGATGGTGGGCGGGGCGGTTGTGGGCGCGGTTATGCTGTCGACCGGGTGCGGCAACAGCAAAGAAGCCAAGGCTGCGGCGCCGCAGGCGATGCCGGTGAAAGTGCAGACGGCAAAGTCGCAAAAAGTGGACGACACGACGGACTACGTGGCGACGCTGAAATCGCGCGACTCGGCGGTGGTGATGCCGCAGGTGGAAGGGATCATCACGCAGATTTTCGTGCACTCGGGAGAAAGCGTGGCGGCGGGAGCTCCGATGGTGCAGATCGATCCGGCGAAGCAGCAGGCGACGGTGAAGAGCCAGGATGACGCGCGGGCGGCGCAGGTGGCGCAGGTGAAATGGGCGCAGCAGAATTACGAGCGGGTAAGCGGGCTGGCGAATGCGGGGGTGGTCAGCAAGCAGGATCTGGACCAGGCGCGCGCGAACATCGACGCGGCGGAGGCGCAACTGCACTCGCTGGAGGCGCAGGTGAGCGAGCAGCAAGTGCAGTTGCACTATTACCAGGTGGTTGCCCCGCGAGGCGGGATTGTCGGGGATGTACCGGTCAGGGTTGGGGACCGCGTGGTTACCACGACCCAGCTCACTACCGTCGACCGGCCGGGGAGCCTGGAAGCGTATGTGTATGTACCCATCGAGAAATCCGCGCAGTTGAAGATGAATCTTGCGGTGCAGATCGTCGACAGCTTGGGAAAAGCGCTGGCCAGCAGCCGGATCACGTTCATCTCGCCACAGGTGGACACGGCGACGCAGACGGTGCTAGCGAAAGCGACGATCGCGAACTCGAACGACAGCCTGAGGACGGCGCAGTTCATCCGGGCGCGGGTGGTGTGGGGCAGCGCGGAAAAGCCGGTGGTTCCGGTGATCGCGGTGTCGCGAATCGGGGGTCTGTACTTCGCTTTTGTGGCGGAGCCGGACGAGAAGGGTGGATACGTGGTGCACCAGAAGCCGCTGCAGATCGGGCAAATCGTCGGCAACGACTATGTCGTTCTGGACGGGGTGAAACCGGGAGACAAGGTAGTTGTTTCCGGCACGCAGTTTCTGATCGACGGCATACCTGTGGTTCCGCAGGAAAGCGGCAGCTAGCAAGCGGGTGATCGGATCATCGGGTCATCGATTGGGTTTCCGATGGCCGGAAGAGCCGATGCCTTTCTCGACAACGAACTCTTATGGTCGACTTTTTTATTCATCGTCCGGTATTCTCCACCGTCTGCGCGCTGCTGATTATTCTGGCGGGGGCAGTCTGTATTCCTACTTTGCCGATCGCACAATTTCCGAACCTTGCGCCGCCGCAGGTAGCGGTAACGGCAATCTACACGGGGGCGAGCGCTCAAACGGTGGAGTCGGCGGTGACGACGCCACTGGAGCAGCAGATCAACGGGGCGGAGGGGATGAAGTACATTACGTCGTCGAGCACCAACAACGGAGTGAGCACGGTGACGGCGACTTTCGATTTGAACCGCGATCCGGACCTGGCGGCGGTAGACATTGAGAACCGGGTCAACACGGCGCAAGGGCGACTGCCGAACGCGGTCAAGCAAGTGGGGGTAACGGTCGCCAAGACATCGGAGAACTTCGTGTTCGGCGGGGCTGTTTTTTCGCCGGATGCGCGCTACTCGACGCAGTTCATGAGTAATTACCTCGATGTGTATGTGCGCGACAACCTGAAGCGGGTTGCGGGGGTGGCCGATGTGGTGATATTCGGCGAGCGCAAATACTCGATGCGGCTGTGGCTGGATCCAGTGCGGATGGCGAGCCGGGCGCTAACCGCGGACGATGTGGTGAGCGCGCTTGGAGAGCAGAATGTTGAAGTCGCGGCGGGACAAGTGGGTTCGCAGCCTGCTCTGCCGGGGCAGCAGTTTCAGATCAGCGTGCGGGCGGTCGGGCGACTTTCGGAAGCGGCGCAGTTTGATGACATTATCCTGAAAAGCAATGGGGACGGCACACTGGTGCGGCTGCGGGACGTGGGTCACGCCGAACTGGGGGCCGAGGACTACAGCACCCACCTGGACTACAACGGACGCGAGTCGGTTGGGATTGCGGTCAGCCAACTGTCCACTGCGAACGCCCTCGACGTACACCGGAAATGTCTGGCCGAACTCGACCGGCTTGCCAAACGGTTCCCGCCGGGGATGAAGTATGAGGTTGCGTTCGATACGACGGACGCGGTCAGCGAATCCATTCGCGACGTAGTGACGACGCTGGGTTCAGCCATTTTTCTAGTGATCCTGGTCATCTTTGTTTTCCTGGAGGACTGGCGCTCGACCATTATTCCGGCGGTCACGATTCCGGTTTCGCTGGTGGGCACGTTTGCTTTCGTGAAACTGCTCGGGTTTTCCATTAACACGTTGACGCTGTTCGGGATCACGCTGGCGACGGGACTGGTGGTGGACGATGCGATCGTGGTGATTGAGAACATCGAGCGCCATCTGCAGGAAGGGGAGTTGAATCCGGTAAGAGCGGCGTCCGACGCCATGAAGGAAGTGACGGGGGCGGTGATCGCCACGTCGCTGGTGCTGGTTGCGGTGTTCGTGCCGGTCGCTTTTTTTCCGGGGACCACGGGAATCCTGTTTCGCCAGTTCGCGCTGACGATTGCGTTCTCGATTGCGATCTCGGCGTTCAACGCGCTCACACTTACGCCGGCGCTGTCGGCGCTGCTGCTGGGACGCCAGCACGGCGAAAAGAACTGGTTTTTCAAGCGGGTGGACCGCGTGCTGGCAGCGGTTAACAATGGTTACGTGCGCGCTCTCCGCGCTTTCCTGCGTTTCGAGGCCATCGCTTTGGTCTTATTTGTTGCGTTGCTTGGATTGGCCTACGTTGTGTTCAAACACGTTCCGCAGGGGTTCGTGCCCACCGAAGATCAGGGGTATCTCATCGTTGCGATTCAGGCCCCCCCGGGGGCTTCGTTGGAGTACACGGAGAAGATTGGCGAACAGGTGACGGCCATTACCAAGAGCATTCCGGAAATCATGGGCACGTTTTCGGTGGCGGGCTTCAGCTTTGGAGGGGCGACTCCGAACGCCGGTCTGCTCTTTTTGCCGTTGCGGCCGTACGGGGAACGGAAGGGGCACGAGCACACGGCGGCTGCGATCATCAATCGACTGCGGGGCCCGCTTTTCGGGATTTCGGGGGCCATCGTGATTCCCTTCGAACCGCCGGCGGTGCAGGGTCTGGGGCAGTTTGGCGGATTCCAGTTCGAAGTGCAGGATCAGGGCAATCACACGCTGCAGGATCTGGATAAGGTTACGCACGAGCTAACGCGAGCGGGCGGCGCGCGCAAGGATCTGGCCGGGCTGTTCACGACTTACACGGCGAGCGATCCGCAGTACGTGGTCACCATCGATCGCGAAAAGGCGAAGAGTCTGCACATCCCACTGAGCCAGATCACCGACACGCTCAGCGTCTACATGGGATCGGCTTACATCAACGATTTCGACTTCAATAACCGTTCTTATCGTGTTTATGTGCAGGCGGACAAGCAATTCCGGTCGAATCCGCAGGATATCGGGCAGTACTACGTTCGGTCGGATAGCGGGTCGATGGTTCCGTTGGAGAATTTAGTCAGTATCAGCCAGACGGCGGCGCCGCAGGTCATCAGTCACTACAATCTTTTCCGGTCGGCGGAAATCAACGGATCGGCAGCCGCCGGCTTCAGTTCGGGACAGGCGATCGAAGCGATGCAGGAACTGTCGGCGAAAGTGCTGCCCCAGGGCTATGCCTATGAATGGTCGGGAATATCGCTGGAAGAACTGGCGTCGGGGTCGACGACGATTATTCTTTTCGGGCTGGGAACGCTGGTGGTGTATCTGACGCTGTCGGCGCAGTATGAAAGCTTTGTGCTGCCGTTCATCATTCTGCTGGCGGTGCCGATGGCGCTGCTGGGCGCGCTTTCGGCGCAATGGATCCGGAGCCAGCAGAACGATGTTTACTGCCAGGTAGGGCTGGTCATGCTGGTGGGGCTGTCGTCGAAGAACGCCATTCTGATTGTGGAATTCGCGGAGCAGTTGCGGGAACGGGGCCTGACCATTCTGGAAGCGGCCGTGGAATCAGCCCGGATCCGGCTGCGGCCGATCCTGATGACCTCGCTGGCGTTCATTCTGGGAGTGGTGCCGCTGGTGACGGCGAGCGGGGCCGGAGAAAATGGACGACACAGCGTAGGAACCACGGTATTCGGCGGCATGATCATGAGCACGATCCTGAATTTGTTCTTTATCCCGGTGCTGTACCTGTTGATCGAGGGCTTCCGCGAGCGCCGTGGGAAACCCAAGACCGCCTGAGCGGGTGGAGAGACGGTCGCGGTCGAGTGTGTGTGGCCGTTCCTGACGGGACTGGCGTTTCCCCGCTTCGCGCTGACCGCTAGCACGTTTCGGGTAAGAAAAAGCAACTTCCAGCCTGTTTGGAGCGTCTGAAAGGTGCGGGGAAGTTCAGAGTGCCGGCTACGGCGCCCGAAATCCCGAACGAGGTTCGACAAATGAAGAAATCACTGCTTACAGTTCTCGGTGTGCCGCTTATTTTCTCGATGATGGCTTTCGGCAGTCCGGCCATCCAGGAGAACCAACCAACGGGCACGCTCAGTCAGAAGAGCATCGATCGGATCTACAAGGAAGTTCGTCATGAACTCGTGATGCTTCCGTACTACGGCGTGTTCGACAACCTGTCTTACAAAGTCGACTCGGATGGCACCGTGACGCTGCTGGGGCAGGTTTCGCGACCCACTCTGAAGTCTGACGCGGAAAATTCGGTCAAGCGGATTGAAGGTGTCGAGAAGGTCGTGAACAGCATAGAGGTTCTGCCCACCTCGTTCAACGACGACCGAATCCGCCGAGCAGCGTACCGCGCGATCTACGGTAACGGCGCGCTGAGCCGGTACCAGATTCTTGCCGTGCCGCCGATTCACATCATTGTCAAGAACGGACACATCACGCTGGAGGGGGCAGTGGCGCAGCAAATGGACAAGCAGATCGCGGGCATGCAGGCGAACGGCGTGCACGGTGTGTTCTCGGTGACCAACAACCTCGTAGTCGATGAGCAAGAGAAGAAGGACGAGAAGAAGAAGTAACTTCGCAAGACGCTAGTGGAGAAGCGGCGTCGCTGGCCGGCGGAAGGGGAGAGTGTGTGGGTTGCGACTGGATGGCGTCGCGGTGGAACGGCCGACTTTTCATGCACGCTCTTTGGAAGAGCCCCGTTTTGAACTGCAGCACTACCGACACCTTGACCTGCATTCTTTGACCGGCTAGAGCCAAGACCGCTATCCCGCTATACTCAAACGTTATGCTTCGAGTCCGATTCGCGCCGTCGCCGACTGGCTTTCTGCACGTCGGCAGTGCCCGCACTTTCATCTTCAACTGGCTCTACGCNNCGCAACAGCGAGGCGTCGGTCAACTCCATATTTGAAGGTTTGCGCTGGCTCGATCTTGGCTGGGACGAAGAATACAAGCAATCGGAACGTCTGGCCCTGCACCGCGAGATTGCCGACGCGATCTTTCAGAAGGGGCTAGCATACCGCGACTTCACGCCCGCCCACATTGGGGAGAGCGAGAAATCCGGGGCAAACCAAACCTGGCTGTTCAACCCCGGGATGCGTGAAGTATCGCGGGCCGAAAGCGACCGGCGAGCGGCGGCGGGCGAGAGCTTCGCGCTCCGCTTCCGAGTTCCCCGCGGGTTCGGCGAGCAAGTCCGTTTTGATGACGCGGTGTACGGCGAGCAAACGAAGTCCGCGGACGACATTGAAGACTTCGCATTGCTCCGCAGCGACGGCATGCCGATGTATCACCTGGCATCGTGCGCCGATGACGTGGATCTGAAGATCAGCCACGTCATACGCGGCCAGGATCATCTTTCGAACACCTATAAACATGTGCTCATATTCCAAGGCGCGGGCGCGAAGGCGCCGCAGTTCGCGCATCTTCCGCTGCTAGTCGCCCCCGATGGATCGAAGCTGTCCAAGCGCCGTCACGGTCCGGTGGTGAGCGTCACGACTTACCGGGACGCGGGATTTCTTCCGGAAGCGTTCATTAATTTTCTGTGTCTACTGGGCTGGTCGCCAAAAGACGATCGCGAGAAGATGACGCGCCAGGAACTTATCGAGGCGTTTTCGCTGGAAGGCATCAACCGCGCCAACGCAGTCATTAACTTCAAGGAGCCCGCCGCGACGCCGGATGAAACCTTCGACCCCAAAGCGCTGTGGCTGAACGCTGAGCACATCCGCGCCCTTCCGGTCGATGAACTGAGCGCCCGCCTGCTGCCGCTTGTCCACGCGGCCGGATTTCCGATCGCGGCGGAAAGGATGCAAGCTATCACGCCGCTTATCAGGGAGCGGATCAAACTCTTGCGCGACGTCCTGACCGCTGCCGATTTTTTCTTCGTGGACGAGCTTCCGCCATACGACCCAGCCGAACTGATCCCGCAGAAGGGCGACGCGGCGATGGCGCTGAAAGTTCTGACCCGCGCGCGCGAAGTGCTGCCGCAAACTGAATTCAGACACGACCCGCTTGACCGAACCCTGCGCGCGGCCGCGCAGGAGATGGGGGTAAAGGCGGGACAGATGTTTCAACCCATTCGAGTCGCTGTCTGCGGCCGGAAGAATGCGCCGCCGTTGTTCGAGACGCTGGAGGTGCTGGGACGGGAAGTGACCCTGGCGAGAATTGAGCGAGCGATTCAGAAATCGCTAGCTACGGGCCGAGGGTCCATATGACTCGTCACGCGGTCGCAGGCTAACGCTGTTGCTGAAACTGCTTCGCGCGCTGGCTGGCTTCCGCGGCTTCGCGATGCATCCCTTTCGCTTCGTAGACGCGGGCGAGGGCGTTTTCGGTTTCGGGATTATCCCCGGCTTTCTGCTGTTTGAGGAAAGATGCGATGGCATCGTCATAGAGTCTGAGCCTGGCCTGCACCAATCCCATCTCCTGATAAACGCCGTCGTAGTCCGGATCGAGCTTTAGAGTCAGTTTGTATTCCTGGAGGGCGTCGGCATATTTCTGCTCCATGGTGGAAGCTTCCGCCAGTCCAAATTGAGCGTCGGCGCTATTGGGGTTCACCCGGAGCAATTGCGAAAAACTGTCTCGCGCGGGTTGAGGAAGCTTCTGTTCCAGGTATGCCATCCCGAGGTAGAAGTACGCCCGTTCATCCTTTGGATCGATTGCAATGACGCGCTTGAATTCGCCTTCGGCACTGGCGAAGTCGCCCTTGATCCAATAAGCGCGAGCGAGTTCGTAGTGTGCCGGCAGATAACCCGGCCGTTGCCGGACTGCGGTTTGCAACTCGGCAATCGCGGGATCGGTTTTTCGCTCCATGAGCAGGCGCTGTCCGCTGGCCGCATGAAGCAGATAGGCATGCGAACGGTGCAACCACGACGCGCCGCCAAAGACGAGCACGACCACGGCGAAAAGCACGCCGACGCGGCGCCCGGCGTCATCCTGTTGCGGAGCGACCTTTGCGATGAGCGCCCCCAGAATCAGTCCCGAGACGAGCCCTCCAACGTGAGCAGCGTTGTCGGTATGACCCGACATCGCGCCAAACACGAGGTTGTAACCGACAAACACCAGCACGCTGCGCAGCAAGCCCGACACGGCGGCTTTCGGCATGGAGAATTCGCCTAAATAAAACGAGGCGACCAGCGCCCCCGCAATGCCAAAGATCGCCCCAGAAGCTCCCGCGCTTGTGCCTGCGGGATTCCAAGCAAGGCTGGTAACACTCGCCGCGATTCCAGTAATCAAGTACACGGCAGCAAACGTCCAATGTCCGTATACCGACTCGGCCAACTTGCCCAGCCCCCACAAGCACCACATATTGAACCCGATGTGGATGATGCCGATGTGGACGAAGACGCAGCTCAACAACCGCCACCACTGGCCTCCGATGGTGAGCGGGCCGTAATTCGCTCCCCAATGCCACAATTGCCCCATGGTTGGCTGGGTGATGGAAACGCCGGCCAATACCATGGCGACGAAGACTGCGACATTGATACCGAAAATGGCCTGCGTCACGACCATCGAATCGGACTGCCGCTGCACCCAGGGGGCCGGTTCGACGCGCTGGAAGGGAGAATCCTCGCCGCGTTGCGCCGCTTCATGCTGCACGCACCACTGGCAGATCTTTCTGCCGAAAGTAAGGGCTGGAAGCTGACGACCGCATTGCACGCAATTTGCCATGAAAGATTGAGCCCGCGGCCCCAGCGTCGTTTGCGGGAGGGGCGGAGTTCCTCTCGACGCAGATTATCACGAGGATTGCGTGGCCAGCGCAGGAGAGAGGGGGGTTCGCCGGTCCGCTGGTTTACTGGACGGTCGAGGCGCCGGTTTCTCCATTGAAATGCGCCGAACAGCCGCGAAGTTCCTCTTCCCATATAAAATAAAAAGATCATGAGCACGACGAATTCATCTTCAACGAAGTCCAGCCAAACAGCCGCAAACCCGCCTTCCGAACCGCGCCCCTCGAACTTTGTCCGTGACACCGTGGTGGAGGATCTGAAAACGAAGAAGTACGGCGACGCGGTCATCCAAACCCGCTTTCCTCCCGAACCCAACGGCTACCTGCATATCGGGCATGCCAAGTCCATCTGCCTCAACTTTGGATTAGCGGACGAGTTTGGCGGCAAGACCAACCTGCGTTTCGACGATACCAATCCGGAGAAGGAAGAGCAGGAGTACGTGGACTCCATCATGAAGGACGTGCGCTGGCTGGGGTTCGACTGGGACGGCCTGTACTATGCTTCGGACTACTTCGACCAGCTTTACAAGTGGGCGGTCAAGCTGATCGAGGGGGGCAATGCGTATGTTGACGATCTGAGCGCGGAAGAAATACGCAAGCATCGCGGCACGCTGACCGAGCCGGGCACGGACAGTCCGCATCGAAACCGCTCGAAGGAAGAAAATCTCGACCTGTTCGAGCGCATGCGAAAAGGGGAGTTTCCGGATGGATCGCGAGTGCTGCGGGCGAAAATCGACATGGCGTCGCCGAACCTGAACATGCGCGATCCGGTCATGTATCGCATCTTGCGGGCGGAGCATCACCGTACCGGCGACAAGTGGTGCATCTATCCCATGTACGACTACGCGCACGGGCAGTCCGATTCCATCGAACACGTGACGCATTCGATCTGCACGCTCGAATTTGAAGATCATCGCCCGCTATACAACTGGTTCATCCAGCAACTGGGAATTTTCCCATCGCAGCAGATGGAGTTCGATCGACTCAGCCTTACCTACACACTGCTCAGCAAGCGCAAGCTGCTCACGCTGGTGCAGGAAAAACGGGTAACGGGATGGAACGATCCGCGGATGCCCACACTATCCGGCATCCGGCGGCGCGGCTACACGCCGGAGGCGATCCGCAATTTCTGTGCGGCCATCGGGGTCTCGAAGACCAACGGTACGCTGGAGCTTGCGATGCTCGAACACTTCGTCCGCGAGGACCTGAACAAGCGCGCACCACGAGTGATGGCGGTGCTGCGGCCGTTGAAGGTCGTGATCGATAATTACCCGGAAGGTCAGGTCGATGAAGTCGAGGCGGTCAATAACCCTGAGGACGAAAGCGCCGGGAAGCGGAAGGTGCCATTTTCCAAAGTGCTCTACATCGAACAGGACGATTTTCGCGAAGACCCGCCGAAACAGTATTACCGTCTGTCGCCGGGACGCGAAGTGCGGCTGCGTTACGGCTACTTCATTACCGCGAAATCGGTGGTGAAGAACGATCGGGGAGAAGTAATTGAGGTGCACTGTACCTATGACCCGGCGACGCGCGGCGGCAACGCTCCAGATGGACGCAAGGTGAAGTCGACGATCCACTGGGTGTCAGCTTCCCATGCTCTCGACGCCGAAGTGCGTATCTATGACAAGCTTTTCACCAAGGAAGATCCGAATCAGGTGGAGGGAGGCCAGGAGTTCACTGCGAACTTGAATCCGAACTCGCTCGAAGTAATCGCGCAAGCCAAGTTGGAGCCATCGCTGGCGAATGCGGCGATTGAAGGCCGCTATCAGTTCGAACGCCTGGGATATTTTTGTGTGGACCCGGATTCGAAGCCCGGACGCCTCGTATTCAACCGCACCGTGGCGCTGAAAGATACCTGGGCAAAGATCGAGAAGAAGTCGGGCGCGTAGCAAATCCGGTGGAGCGACGGGCCCTCACCCGTCCCCCCACGAAGGGTAGCCGCCGCGAGCGAATTCAAAAGTCGAGAAACCAGCCCTTCCCGTGTGATCCTCCGCGTCCACCCAGGCGTTCTGCCGTGATTCGCGAATTACTTCCACGGGCCGCCAGTGTGCACCATCCAAAGATCGGTGTTCGGGGATGCGATTACCTCAAAGGGCATCCAGAAGTAACCCTTCTGCCCCCATCCATCTCCCCAACTATTCTGGATAAGCGCCATGTGGTTTGGCAGGTTGTAGCCCAGGCAGAGCACTTCGTGGCCGCCCTGTTGCTGTTCGTCCGGATCCGGAATCGCCATAATGCCGGTGTCCGCAACCTGCTCCGTCATGAATGATTCATACACTACAAATCCGACCAGAACCGGCCAGGGCGTTGCGTCGGCAAGGCAACTGAGAAAGTCAGGCAAAGTTCCGATGCGGTGATAAGCGCCCGTCTTATACTTGAGCGCGTTCTGCGACTGCTCCGGCGTCGGGGCGGTGAACTTGCCCGCGACATAGGGATACAAGGCGGTTTCGCAGCAACCTTTCGCGGTCAGCACCTGGCAACCGGTGCGCGGCATCGCGCCTTCATCCTTGGGAAACGAACCGTCGGCCAGCAGTTCCTCCACGTACAGGCATTGCGGGCTCAGGATCGGTGAGGTTCTCTCATACCTTCGCGCCATCCACTCGCGCGCGGACGAGAAGGCATGTCCGGTGCAACTGCCTTCATCGCCCTGATCCTTGATGGGTCCAGCCCACTGCCGCAGATCAACATGTTGAGGGACCGGCGCCGGCCGCCGCGCAGGGCGGTACATCCGATCCCGCACATCGTGAACGTCGCGCAGCGCGCCAAACTTGCGGTTTGGAGTTGTCACTGAAGTCGTCCGAAAGTCACCGCCTGTACGAACTTCGAGTGGCGGCGCAATTTCAGTTTCGGGGTTACCGCATCCACACTCGAGTTGCCAGTCGGCAAAAGCAAAATGCGGTTGTAGGCAGCCGTGAAGGTGGAGACACTGTAGGGGGGCGGGGCGATCATGTTTCCGGTCCCAGCCGCGATCTGACAGGATGGAATCACTGCCGTGATTGCATTCACCGTCCCTGCCACCAAGCCGACAAGCAGCGTGATTTTGGTTTGAGTGTTCAAGTCGGTAACCTGTGCGACATCAAGCACGAGTTGTTGATCGGCCTGGTAAGCACTGACCGCCGCTCGCAACTGCTGACAAACGCCGGGCGCGGATCCCGCTGAGACCG
Organism: Acidobacteriaceae bacterium; assembly: GCA_003152795.1. GTDB lineage: Bacteria > Acidobacteriota > Terriglobia > Terriglobales > Acidobacteriaceae > Acidiflorens. The sequence continues at coordinate 13,860 of PMBA01000329.1, forward strand.
TGGCGAAATCCGCGGCCAGCGTCTTAATGGCGGTTGCGTCGGCATTAATCTTCGCTGCCAGGTTGCCGTTCACGGGCTGGCCGTTGGCCACGGCGACGATTTGCAGAATGTTGACCAAGGCAGGCGCGGCGGCCGCCAGAATGGAATCGAGCGCAGACACCCACGCGGTCGAACATGCGGCGCAGAACATGGCAAGACATAGCGCAACCGAAAGAGCTTTCTTCATAAGACGGTTCTCCTTTGCGTACTTTGAAACCTGAAACTCAAGACTTACTTACCTTCTGGGGGACGACGCAGCCGCCCGGTTGCGTAGCTCCTGCAACTCGGCCTGGATAAGAAGCAGTTGGCCTTGAATGCCCTTCACCGTGGCCTCATTGCTGCTCCCCATAGCCTGGAGCGCAGCAATGGCGACATCGCGCAGGTTAGCCTGCGCAGAATGTTCCTTCTTCCACGCCTGATCCGCGCTTCTCTGTTCTTCGTGCTGGCCGGCCAGTTTCTGCGCGGCCCCAAACGCAAGTAGGCCATTGAGCAGAAAACCGAAGAGGGCAATTGTGGCCGGGCCATACGCGGCCCAGAAAGAGGGTGCGACCTGCGTCAGCATCGTCATGGTTTTGAGGAGCCTTGATCAGTCTGCAGAGACGAGGCGTGGCCCGTCTGAGGTTTTGCGCTGGCATACGGCGATGGGAGCCAATGCGCCACAATGACGGCCAGCGGTGCAAAGATGGCTGCGGCGCTCGCATGATTGATCCAGAAAGCCGAGATCGCCGGAGTAGCGGCATTCGCGAGCGCGGTCAGCAGCAGTGCAACAGTGGGCAGATAAACAGCGTACTTTTTCAAGACAGTATCTCCTTGTGTAAGCCTCGTACTCAAAAGCCAGCGCGGAAATCGGTTCAAGAAACAAACTGGGTTCCCAAGCTGTTATCAACTCTGATTACGAGATGGCCTGTATGTAAGGCAGTTAGTGTTTGCGAAACCGCTCAAGCCCTGATACCCGACTCATAGGCCGCCCATCGCGAACGTTTTGTCAGAGCTTCGCGGCGAGGTAACAATCCCCCCTGCGCCAAGCCAACATGCACCCAGCCATATTCGAGGATTAGCTGGTCGTATTCGAGACTCGACGTCAAGACAGCCACCGCCACTTCCGCAGGCGTGCCGAACGCAGGACAAACAAAATCGCACGCCAGGCCTCGGCAGTGGGCGCTTGTAATTACGCCTCCCACAGCCTCGTTAACTTCGGCCGACCGGTAACCGCTGCGTACGACGATGGGCCTTTCTCCAAGCAGCGTTCTAACCTGTTCCATGACCGCTGCCACCAGTCGGAGATTTGCAATTACGGCCGGCGCCGGAGTGTTGTCGAGTTCAAGCCGGAGCGCCGCTTCGGAGAAAGTGAACTCCTGGAACGTAAAATGCTCTGAGATATTCATGGGTCTTGTTTCAGCGCTGGTTCCCGAGATTTACCGCAAACACATCTCCGCGCTGGGTCTGTGGACCGAGATCCTGCCAAACCGTTCCCGCCGGGCAACTCGTCGAGTAAGGAGGCGGAGGATTCACCGACGAGCCAGCGGTGCTATCGCAAATCGTGCTGCCAGACGCTGTGGCGTTGCCGAACCCGGTGCCGCTGCCGAGGCCTGGCGTCGAAACCGTGTAGGTAAACTGAGTTGGTGACGTTGTAAGTACCAAACAGGCTGCACAGTTATAGCCAGAAGGTGTCATACCCGCGACGGTGACGAGCGAATACTGAGGCGGGTTGAGGGCGCTGGTTATCGTAGCGGTGACACCGCTTTCGGTGGATGCGGTGACGGCAACCGGATTGATACTTGGCGGCGTAGCGCTGCTGAAATATGAATTCGGCAGGGCCGGTCCTGGCTGGGATGACCCGGTGGTACCGCTGGTGAGCGCTTGAAACACATCGTCGACTTGCGCGCCGCCGCCCGTGCCTTCGATCGGGTTGATCATGCTTCCGGCGACATAGGCCGTCGATGCGGCCCACGGTAAACCACAGAGACTTGCCGGGTTGCCGGGCACGGGAGCGATCGCGAGCATCTGGTAAAAAGACCCGCTGCCGGAATAGACTGTCGGCGCACTTCCGGTGGTGGAACCGTTCTGGCAGTTCCAATCGCTCGACCAGAACAGCCAGTTCGCGTCCTGGGAGTATTCGCTGATCTGAAATTGAGTGGAGAACGTCTTGCTGGTGCCCGTCGCGAAGGTGTGCGAAAACTGCCAGACGTTACCCACGCTGGTTAATGGCAACGTGTAGGCGGACGGCGGGGCGTAACCCGTCGGGTAAGTCGGAAAGGTCTGGTAACAAGTTTCCATGTTCTGCCATGCATTGAACGCGGGCCCGAGTGTCGCGTAGTTGTAAGACGTCCCACACGCCGGATATGTGTCGCTGCCCGGATCGCCGACCCAGCTAAGGTGGGAGTCGAGTATCTCGGACAGGTTGCAATCCGGATTCTTGATCGCAGACGCGGTGACATAGCAACCGGGAGGCGTCGTCTGCGGACTGGATTGATTCGCCAGAGGATTCAGGTAGACGCTGAATGCGGGCGGGTAGCCGGGGCCCGAGCCGTGATTGCCTTGCGCGTTGTTGGCGTTGTAGACGCCGAGAAACACGCCCGCGGTGTGGCCCCATCCGGAGCTGTTGAAAGCCACTATTCTGTTCGTCCCGACGGCCCAGTGGTTCATGCCGGCAAACGTAAGCTGAAGTGACTGCGTGGCATCGAAGCCCGCTGTCGTCGTCTGCCACACCATGAAATTCGAGAGAGAGGCGCAGGCTGGATACACGTCGGCCTGGCTCACGATCACGGCGAATTGCCCGTTATTGCTGAGTTTGAGGTTGTGGATATAGAACGGGCACGCTTGACCGCTTGCCAGCGGATTAGAAATTGAAGAGAGCGTTCCAACCGTTGTCCCGATCCTGGCCGGGCAGTTGTAGCCCGAGCCACCCGATGCGCAGGACCAGTCGGTCCAGATTCCGGTAAGAGTGTTCAGCAGGTGGTAGATGTTCGTGACCGCATCGTACTCAATTCCCCAAACGCCCGATCCCTGGTCGGCGGTGTATTTCAAGTAAGTGGGGGCAAGGCCGTAAGAGTTGGTTGAGATCGCAATACCGTACCTTGATGCATAGCCTGCATACGCTGTATCTCTGCTGATTCCTCCGAGCGCGTGCCACAACTGGTTGCCGTTGGCGATCGGATAACTCGGTCCCACATTCGTCCAAACAACGCCGTTGGCGTCGGAGACGGTGGACGTCAGAATATCGGGGTGCCCAGTAAGGGCGATCGTCGCTCCCACGCCGGTATCGGGATTAACCGCAACCGTGGTGAGCGCCGGTGTGGCAAGAGTAACTTGCCCCGTGCCCTGGTAGCTGAGTATGGTGGTATACAAGGTGCCGCCGGAGTTGCCCGCTCCGGAAACCGAGACTGCCTGCCCCACCATCCCCGCAGTAAAGGGATTGCTGGTGGATGTGAGCGTGGCTTGTCCGGAAGCGATCGCCCCGTTTGTCGCGAGCGTCGCCGGGGTTGCGATCCACTGAAACGGAGAAGCAGCGGAGGTCCCCGCCGCGCCCGTATTCTGGTAGACAAACTGCGCTGTGGAGTTGGTTCCTCGCCACTTCACGCCGCCATCGGTGACGATGTCGTTCTGGCAGGGAGTGGAAGTATGAAACGATGGAGATGTCGCTGACGTTTGCCCGGTCACGATAATCGCCCGGTACATGCAAACGCCCCCGGTACCGGGCACCACGATGTCACCGCTATTATAAGAAGTCGGCGTATTAAGGTTGTAAGACAGATACTCGGGATTCGCGCCGCCGGGAGGATTGAGGGCATGGGTGATATAAGCCCCATAGGGGTAGAACGCGCCCGGCGCCCATGGAGGAGCGTTGTTTGATCCCAGCGGTAATCCATATTGAAAATCGACGATTGGGGTGCCCGATCCCGGAGGAGAACCAACGCTGTAGGCTCCAGTCGCCGGATTAATGGTGTAAGGAGTTACCGTGGTCGGGGTTGAAATGTCATATGCATCGTTGCCAAAGGTGTAGAGCACGGTTGGGTCGGTGAGCGAGAAGCTGAGCGATCCAAAGTCGTTCACCGGGCAGGTACCGCTGCTGCACGATCCGTTTGTGTTCTGGCCGGTGGTGATGAAAAGTCCGGAGGCCGGGGCGCTCCCGCCCCAACCATTCGATGGAGCGCCGCAATGGCCCTGGTTCGGGCCAGCCGTGTTGAATATACAAACCATGCCAATCGAGTTTTGATCGACACGCACGAGGCTAGTGTTGGTGTTGGTTAGTGTGAACACGCCCGAGCCGCCCATCCCGGCAGTGAAATTAACGTTGGTTTTCCCGTAGGCGCTAGCGGAATCGGTAAGGCGTGTGACGGGACTTAGATTGTTGGAACTAAAGCCGCCATGACCAACGAAGGAGGTGTCGTAGGCGGTGAGGTTGTTGTTGGTGGCGCCGCCGAAGTCCGGCACGGTGCCCCACGGGATGACGTCGATTCCGGTGTAAGCGCAAAAATTTGGAGCTGCGCAAGCGCTGGAGGCAACGTAGGCTCCAGATCCCGAGTGCGATCCTGGACCTGAGTAAGCCGCTTGCCCGAAGGCAGGAAGGCAAAAAATCACAACCGCCAAGACTTTTCTCATCGCTCTTTACTCCACAAGAAATCGCACGCCTCGCTTCAACAGGGGTGAGGGTTTTTCCGAAACGCAGGGGCCGGCGCAACCTGCGCGGCCTCCCTCCCGGGGTTGCTCCCGGCTTCGCTATAATGTTGGTTTGCTCTTCCCTCGCTAATTGCGCGGGGCTTCATGGAAAGGGAACCATGCCGACTGACGTTGTCATGCCGCAGATGGGCGAATCAATTTTCGAAGGAACCATCACCAAGTGGCTCAAGAAGCCCGGTGACAAGGTCCAGCGCGACGAACCACTGTTCGAGATTTCGACCGACAAGGTCGACGCGGAAATTCCCGCGCCCGCCAGCGGCATCCTTCAGGAAATCAAGGTTTCCGAAGGCAACACAGTTCAGGTCAATACCGTTGTCGGTGTAATTGGCGACGGCAGTGGCGCTGCGGCAACTGCTCCGGCGAAGGCCGCGGCTTCAACTTCCGCGCCCGTTCTGCCAGCGCCCGCAAAGAAAGAGGCCGCGGCTCCGCCGCCAGCGGCCGCCGCCAGCGCTCCCCAGAATGACGACGAAGAGGATTCCGACGTCCGCTCGTCTCCACTGGTGCGCAAGCTGGCGCGCGAGCACAATGTAGAACTCGCAAAAGTAACTGGCACCGGCACCGGCGGGCGCGTCACGAAGCAGGACGTCCTGGATTTCGTCGAGCGCCGCACGGCTGCACCAGTGGCAGCACCCGCACCGCGTCAACCATCGGCGCCGGCTGCGATTCCGGGCGATCTTGTACCCATGTCGCAAATGCGCAAGATCATCGCGCAGCGCATGATCGAATCGCGCCGCACCAGCGCTCACGTCCACTGCATGTTCGAAGTTGACATGACGCGCATCGTCAATCTGCGCAACAAGCTTAAGAGCGGTTTCGAGCAGCGCCACGGTGCCCGCCTTACGTTCATGCCGTTTTTTGTCCGTGCCGCCATCATCGCGCTGCAGCAATATCCCATCGTCAACGGCTCGCTCGAAGGCGACAGCGTGCGCTACCACCAGCACGTCAACGCGGGCATTGCGGTCGCGCTCGATTGGGGACTTATCGTGCCCGTTCTCAAGAACGCGGATGAACTGAACTTTCTCGGACTGCAGCGCGGCATCACCGACCTGGGCGAGCGCGCTCGAACGAAGAAGCTGATGCCAGCGGACGTCGAAGGTGCGACCTTCACGATCACCAACCCCGGCCAGTTTGGGGCCGTATTCGGCTTGCCCATCATCAACCAGCCGAACGTGGCGATCATGGGCGTGGGCGGTATCACCAAACAGCCGATGGTGATTACCGACAAAGACGGCGCAGATTCAATTGCCATCCGTTCCGTGGTCCACCTCACGCTCGGCTATGACCATCGCATAATCGATGGGGCGCTGGCCGACCAGTTCATGGTGATCGTAAAGAAGACGCTCGAAAACTGGAGCGAGGAAGTCGGCTAGTGTCGTGTCCCGGACATACGCGAAGAAAGTTGGGGCGCGGTTTCTGGGCCACGCAAAAGTTTCGTGGCACAAACAAAATACAGAGGTCCTTCGCTGCGCTCAGGATGACAATTCCTATGCTCAGCATGACAACACTAACTTATTTCGCGAATTGACGGGACACCACACTAGTTCAAAGCAACCTTACAGCAACGGGGTTTCGCCCAGGAGCGATGGCCCGTCTTCCGAGCGCTCGATGAAGTATCGGGCAACGTCATCGCGGAGTCCAGGTTTGTTACCGGTCCAGCGCCACAATCCCTGGTAATCTCGCGCCATATCGGTTGCGGGATTGAAGTCCCATTTTTGCAGCAGCGCCCAACGCTCTCCATAAGCGCGCAGGGCTTTGCTGCCGTGAAAAGCGTGCGTGGCAAAATTGTCGATGCACCCCATGGGCGAGCGGCCTTCCAAGCGATTGAGTTTTGCGGCGCGCGCCTGCCAGTTGAGCACCGATTCGACATAGGGTTGCGTGCATCGCTTTATTTCGGTGGCGACGTTCGTCGCCTGCACCAGTCCGAAAGCCATGTGCCAGTCGGCGCTGCCGAGGACGCACGTATCGAGCATTCCCCCCACCGTATCGAAAGCGTCCCGGCGCCAGGACCACGCGCCGCCGGTTGCCCCTGGAGCATAACCAAAAGGGAAAGCTTCTGACGGCTGAAGCGGAGCGTAGTAAGTATCCACTCCACCGCGCCGCGCTCGCCGCGAACTCAGGAACTCGGGTTGGTGCAGATAATTCCAGGCAAAGCTAGAGCTCATGCGGTAAGGTCTGTGACCGAAATCACTTGTAACCGTTTCGCCAGTCAAGTCGGCATAGGCGCTGAATAACTGCACAAAGCTGTGGTGCTGAAGCATGTGAATTGCTTCCAGCGCCCAGTCATGCCGGGTGAAGTGGAAGTCGCCGTCGACATAGCCCCCGTATTGCCAGTCGGGCGGGAAGCGGCGGACACCTTCATTGATTGCGCATTCCTTGATCCAAAGGCTCGAGTCGGTGCGCAGTTGCAAATCGAGCGGATTGAGGGGGCTGGTGACTTCATGGGGCCGATCTCCAAAGGCGACCTCGACCACATGCAGGGCGACGTTCGGACTGGCCTCCATGTGAAAGCGGAAATCATGAAAAGCCTCCCGTCTGCGCTGCCAGCGGTAAGGATTTGAATACACTGAAACGATATGTAACTTCCGCGTCTCGGAGTATTCCACCAACTCGCGATGAACGTTTGGATGCTTGAAGGTCAAAGCGTCCTCCTCTCGACCTGGCGCCGCAACTCTATGGAGCTATCTTCTTCAATCGGGCTGAATGGTTCATAGTGGATAGTCAACATGCAGCGCCGTCGAATAGCGCGAATACTTTGGAGGCCCGCTGCCGTCATAGCTCCTCAAGAAATAAGTTTGAGCGCGCGCGAACCGCGTAAGGGTAAAGCTGCTGCTTGTGTAACGGCCCACCAGGTTGCGATTGTTATCGATTCCCCACCCCGCGTCTGAATACCGCACTTCAATTCCGCCACCGGCCACGGGCGTGAATCCGGCGTCAATGGTCACCGTGGTCGAGGTCACATTCGTAAAATCGGCGTTGGTGAGGTCGGGAAGATAAACATTGCCCACTTCGCTCACATCGATCGGCGTCAGCACCTGAGCCTGTTTCAACAGCGCCGTGACAAAAGTAAAATCCAGCGAGGGATCACCCAGATCGACAAACCGCAGAGTGTAGCGGCTGTTTTCGCCGGCGACATCCACGATCTGCACCTGCACTTCGCGCACGACGGCAGCGAACGAAGCCATTCGCGAAGGAACATTTACCGCCAGGCCGTCTCCAGGGAAGATATCGGCCGCACCGCCAGGCAGGAACTGGGCCCAGGCCTGGTACTCCCCGGCCCATCCCTGGGCGTCGTCGAGCAAGGCGAGGGCCGCCGTTTCGCAATCCGCCGAAGTGCGGGGAACAGGCGTACCAATCTCTCGCACGGCGCCGCGCACACCGTCGTCGCCGCCGCGTTGATGGGCGAGTATGCTTGCGGAGTTAGTTACTCTTGCCATGGCATGGTCCTGGCCACGATAATTCACCGCGATCGTCTGGTTCGCCGCCGGTATGTACTCTGGATAAAATTGCAGCGCGGGTTCGGTCGTCACATGGCACTGGGCGCCCTCCCGTAACGATCCGGCCGGCACAGTCACGGTAGTTTCTTCAGGCAATGTGCTGCGGACGAGCGCATCCACGGGCAGCCAGATGTAAGTGAACGCTACCGAACACTGAATGTAGGCGGCATTGATGAGCGCATAGGTGCAAAATCCGGGCGCGCCGGCAATGATGCCGTCATATAAAACGGCCGCGGGCGCGACCTGAGTCGCGGGATTTGCCGGGTCAATGTCGTGGACTTCGAGCACGACTCGGGCATCGCACGGGATTTCTCCGCCGCCTCGGGCCTGCCCGCTCGGATGCAGCGAGGAATGGAAGAGCTGCTGCGTTCGGTACACTTCGGTTGGATACAGTTGAGTAGTAAACACGTAATGATGGCCGGGCTGTGTGGCAAGCGCAGAACCGGTAAGCGAGCCTTCGACCAGGGCCTGGATGGAGCAATTGGCGCCCACGGGAGTTATGCGAAAGCCGGCCAGGCAGCCAGCGATGGAAACGGGGCCGGCGTAGAGTCCGCCGATCACTCCATTCGACGCGGCATTGAACACGACGTCGCCGTGCTCGAGGACGGTGGCGCCGCCGAGTTCGATCTTTTCGATGAAGTCGAGCAGAGTCTGGCCATCCGACCCGGTTCCCCCCGCAACCTGTAATTGGCCGCCGCCGACCGTAATCGCGTGCAGGGGATCGGTAACGGTCCAGTGCGCCGGATCCAGTTCCGCATAAACCTCATCAAGGATCGTGCGGTTGTAGAGTGCGATCTGACTGCTGCGAGAAAACGGCTTCTGTGACAGGTAGAACTTGGTGGTATACCCGTCGCCGACGAAGTAATCCTTTACATGAGCGCCCGGTTCCTCCGGCCCCAGAATCGTCAAATCATTGACCAGGCGATTCACGCTCTGTAACTGGAGATCGGCGGGAGAAAAAGTGGCCGCATCCTCGCGGAGAGCGTATGTATTTGCCGCCAGCGGGGCAAAGAAAAGCTTGCCGTTGTCGTCCCGGTAGAAGCAGCGCGCCGCGAGCGCAATCTCCGCCGCTGATGCGGTCCATTGTTTCGCGGGGTTCACGCTGTAGTAGGGAATCACGTCCCCTGTTTCGACGCCGCTCAGGTCAAACCATCCTGGCAACGCCTCCGCGGTCAACTGCCGGAACGCGTCGCCAGCGTTGCGGTCGACAAATGGAGGATGCGGGGGAGGGGCCTTCTGATCCATCAGCATTACGTCGCTAAGAGCAACAACATCGAAGCAGTACACGCACCCGCTGTCTGCCCAGCCCCGATACTGATAAGCCGGCGTTCCGAGAATGTAACCTGTAAACAGATTATTGCCACTACTTAAGGTCAGCGTGACGCGAGCGCCGATTACTGGTACCGCCAAGTTTTGTGCTTCAGCGATAAGGCGGAATTTGAACTCGGCCGGTCGGTTCAGGGTGCGCAACACACTGGGAGTCCTGCCCGAATCAAGAGATGCGGTGTAGTCGCGCGGCCCGCGACCGTCAAGATTATCAATCAGTAATTTCATGGTGTATCAGCGGTCCCCTGTGTCGACTGTAGTCAGCTCCGGCTGTAGGCGGTGGAGCGGCGGGCGTCCCGTCGGGCGATGAAGCTGCGGCCGCACTAGTAAACCGCCGCTGCAGCGGCCGGGAAATAACTCCGGTAACAAAGCACGACGGATCCATCGTTGGCATCGACAGTAGGCAGCGCCGTAAACGACGCCTGCAGTGCCAACCCTGCGAGCGGCTTTTGAATCGCGAGCAGACTCTCCCGCGCCCATTCCGGCTTCACCGTGCACGGACTCAAAATCGGATAGAAGAAAGAAACCCGTCCACCAGATTCCTCTTCCGCGACGAATAACCCCGACCACTGTTGCAGAAAGGAGCCGCCTTCGCGGTCCACAAAGGCCAGAACCTTCTGCACCGCGGCACCTGGGGCTGGCACTCCTCCCGGCAAGGGCTGCGACAGCAGGAGCGAAGTCTGCGTCAGCAGGGCGACTCGGCCCACGTTGAACGTAACCCGTCGCACATAGTTGGCATCTTCGCGGACGTCCGCTGAATTTTTCACATAGGCGGCGGCGATGCCTGTGCCGACGTAGCCGACTTCCTGCGCATAATCGAGATCGCAAGCGACCAGGTCGCCAGGTTGGAATCCGGCATTGGCGCCAGCGCCCAACACAAGTTCCGCAGCCGTGGAACCTGCCAGCAGAGGTACGGCCGGCAGCGGGATTCCACCCGAGCCGGCTCGCGATGCGCTGGGATCGGTTGCCAGGACATTCATGTGCTCGGCGCCTCCCGCCAGAGCCATCTGCAACTTTCCCCAATCGCGGAATTCGAAATCGACGCGCGCTCCCAAAGCGCGCCGGGCTTGTGCCGAAACCGCACCGTCGGTTGCGCCGGTCAAAGCTTCGATCTGGGACGTGGTGGTGCGCTGAAAGTTCTCAATCCATCCCAGATCGATCCACGGCGCCGTCGGGGCGTCCAGTTGGAAGCCGTTGTCTTTCGATGGGTCGAAAATCGCCGACGGCCCATTTACTCGATCCACCGGCGCGAAATAGGCGCGCGTCTGCCGCGCGACGGGCCGCAACCCCGCCCGCGTCACGCCGTCACCTCGGGTAAAAAGAAATAGATTCTCAGCGCAGCGTATCGTTCCACGCGGGCCAGGCCTGAGTTCCACTGCTGTTTCTGGATCGAGACGTCTGCCGGCGGGTTGGCCATGTCCAGGACCGTCCAGAAAATTGCCGCGCCCAGATCAGCGGCCGGAGTCTGACTGTAATCGAGCATTTCGGCGTGCGGCGGATCGCAGATTCTGAGTAACTCGACATCCATCTCTGCCAGCGCGCGCCCTCGGTCCACTCCCGTGCCCCCGCTGCCTTCGCTGGCATACCAGATATGGCAATCGACTCCGAGCATCGGACGAGTGCTCTCGGCAATGAGAATGTCGCCAAAGTCCACGTAAAAGGCACCCGTCTGCACTTCGTCAAGCCGCGGCTCCATATTTTCGCGAACCACAATCGCCGGCACCGTGACACCGTCGATCACCATGGTTCGAGCGGGATTCAAGGCGGCGAGCCGTTGCCGCAGCGCCATGTAAAAACTGTCCTTAGCTGCCTGCATATCTCTCCTATAAGTGCGTAGCAAGTAGACACCGACGCTCAACCGATGCCTGATAGCTGCTGACAGCTAACTAAGACATTGCCGCGACGCGGTACAGATACGGCACGCCCCCAAGGCGTTCGACGACAAATCCCTGAATGTGGAACATCTCTCCGGCGTATACCAATCCCAGCGCAGTCTCGAACAGCACCTCCGCCGACGCGACGTTCCGTTGACTCACCTGCTCCGCCATCGCCGCCTGTCCCGCCAGCAACTCGATTCGCCGGCGGGGGCCACTGTTCTCGGTGGTGAGTTCGACGACAATCACGGGCGCAATCAAGGCCTGCTCGACTCCGGGATCAACCAGGCCGAGGCCGGCCACGCCCTCGCCCGGCAATCCTGCTGCCGCAAAGAGGAGGGTGACTTCCGAGCCGCCGAGAGTTCGTAACATGGCATCCGCGGCGCGTGCCGCGGCCGCTGCAGAAATCCCAGTCATGGTCATCCCACTTTCTGCGCCACATAAGGCGCGAGCAATGCTTTCACCGTTTCATCCAGCAGCGAATCGGAGAAATACATCAGTTGCATTCTGTCGGGGAAGACATTTCTCTTCACATTGAGCGCCGGAGTAGCCTGGGCATTCTTCACCAATTGCGCGCACGCCACCTTCACGGCGTCGGGAAACGGATCAAGCCCAGCGGTGTACACGATTTCAATTTCCGTGAACGTCCACCCCAGCGGATTCAACGGAAGGGTGACTTCTCCGGTTTCCGGAAACACGTCCAGGTCGGCCACGTTCAGGTCGACCCAGGTTCCCGGAATTCCGAACGCGAGCGCGGCGTCCCACACCAGTTCCTCGCCATCCAGTTCGCCCCGCCGCGGCGTCGCATATCGGGCCCGCGCGGACACAATGGGCGATGTTGCGGGCGCCGCCGGATTCAGCGGCAGATAAGTGAGCCGCACCGGCCTCTGGCGGTTGTCGGTTCGCAACCGCTCCGTGTACTGAGCGATCGCCAGCGTGGCTCTCCGGCAATGCGCGTCCACAATCGCCGATGCCGCCGTCACCCAGGACAGGGCGGTCGTCGTTTCGAGCCCATACAACTCATATTCCGAAGGTTGCAGATAGTTCATGATCAGTTCCCGCCAGTTCCCGGTTGGGTTCCCCACTCATTCGCGTGGCACGAATGAGNNACGCCGCCAAATTTCACGACGACGCTTTCCGACATGAGCGAGTTAGGCAGTCCGAGCCTGAAGACCCGTGGATTCGGATCCGTCAGCCAGTGGTACTCGATCATGTCCTCACTGACGATGTAGGCGGGGAGGACCGCGCTGCCACTTCCCGGCGTGCCCGTGTAAGGAAGGGCCCACTCGGGAATGAGCGGCAACTCGCCGGCTTGGGTGCTGAGCGTCTTCACCGTCAACCCGCCGGTGATCTGGGTGGTGGCGAGCACCACGTTGAACTCTGCCTTCATCTCGCGGTCTATCAGGTCGAGCAGAACGGGGTTGGCATAGATCGCGGTCGGCCGCACGTCGAATGACGAACTTGAGACCATCTGCGCGATGGTGCTCTTGAGGCCGTCCACGATGCTGGCCGTGGTGGCGATGGTGACGCTATTCCCTCCCGCCTCGATCTGGCCGATGGCGCCGAAATACTGCGGCGTTGTCGGAGAGCTCAGCGAAGTGTCGGTGCCGTTCCAGAGCGCCACGTCATGGGTACGTAGAATCCCATCCACCGCATCGGCCAGGTCCTTGGCTTGGAGATACGCGAACTGGCTCTGCTGGGTCCCGACCTCCATGTCAAACAGGTTGTAATTGATCTGCGAGACCAGCGCCTTCAGGGGAACGCTGCGCTCCACTCGGGCCGGGGCTTGCAGCGTCGGCACAATGTTGCGCGGATCGACAAACGCCTGCAACGCAGTGGGCGAAGCAATCGCCGTCTCTTCGAAAAACCGCGATGGATGTCCCGTCGCCGGCACCTGTTTCATTCGTTGTCCGAACACGCCGCGCCGCCGCACAATGTCCGTGATCTCGGTTTGATACCGGTCAACTTCAATCGCGCCCGGCCCGAGAAAATCCGCAGCCGCATGCAAATCCAGAAAATTCGCTTTCATGTTTTCTCCTCAATTAAGTTTCACTGGTGGTCTCTTACGCGCCGGGTGGCCGACTCATCGCGCAGGTTGAGACGAACGTGCTTTATCCGCCCCAAAGAAAAAGGACGCGATCTCTCGCGTCCAACAACCAGGCCCTAACGACCAACGACGACTTACTCGATCATCCCAGCCCGCGCCAACTCCGCTTTCACCGCGATCCGTTGTTCCACGCTCAGGGCCGCGAGCGTCTTATTAAGGACAGCCGGGTCGAGCCGTTCGCCGTCGATATCGTTCTTTCCGATCAGCGCTGACACCACCGGCGACAGCGTTTTCCGCGCCATCCGCGATGCCTGGGCTTTCAGATCCGCATTCGATTTTTCCAGCTGCGCCACGCGCTCCTGCAATCCGGTTCCAGCATCTTCCACCTGACGCCGGCCGGTCGTTTGGGTAACGCTCTCCTCAACAGCCGCGACGATCCGGTCCACCTTCGCGTTCAGTATGTCCTGCTGCGCGTCCAGATTCCGCAAGACGCGATCAAGCGTCTCCGAGGCTGCAGCCAATCGCTCCGCCGCTGCCATCATCTGCTGCACCATCTCTTCGTTCATTCGCCTTTCCTCCCTGGTGTTGTTTCGTATCGGAGTATCGCCTCAGCGACACCGTAAAACTGAAAGTCAACGACCCCTAACCGGGGCCACCGCTACTTAGCCCAACTCGATCCACGTCGAGCGATACGCGGCCTTATCCCGCCACAAGACCGCCGCTCCCGTAAAAGTCACCCGGTTCAGCACCCACACGCTGGCGGTGATGTCTTCCACCCGTGCATCCGCGATTTCATATGACATTCCAAGCCCCGCGTCGGCAGCGTGACCGTTGCTTTGCAGGTGGTTCGGTCCAGTGGAGACCAATGCACCGGTCTGCCGCGGCTTTCCGATCTCCGCTACAATTTCGGGAAAATCGCGGGCGTACAAGAATCCACCGATTTCAATGACGCGTCCGACAATGTCAGCTCGGGTAATTACTCCAATCTTCCGCCGCGCATCGTGGCGATCGAACGCGGGGGAATAATCCAGCCCCATCCCCATCAGCGACGGCATCGCCGCCTCGGCCGCCCGCCGCGTCAGCAGCACTCGATGCCCACGCGCCCCGGCCGGCGACCTGTCCGACGCAACATCGACGATTGTCAATACTCCCCGAAACGCTGCCCGGTTCGGATGTCCATGCACGGCAGGCATCTCAATCGCCATCGATTCCACCGACAATCCCATCTCTAATCTCCTAAGACGATCTTCGAAGACCTGCGTTTCTAATTGCGCGCGGCGCGCACTTTCGGTAAGGCGTCCCTTTGTACCTGGTGTCCCTAGTGGTAAAGGGATGAGCGTTCGCCACGAGAGTTCAGAGAATCTCAGCCAGCCCGCGAGCCCGCCGTACTTCGTTCACGGTGACCACCCCGTTGCGCAACAGGATCTCGTCGATCTGCGCCTGCTGCATTTCGTCCTGTGCATCGACGTCGGTGAATACAAATTCCAGGTCGTTCCACCCGAGCTTTTTGCCAATTGCATCCCGAGTCAGATACTCGGCGATCAAGCGCGCGGTGGGAACAATCGCCGACCGAAACGCCATCTCACTCATCTCCGCCGCCGTCGACCGGTTTACATCCTGCTCCAGCCCTAGAAACTGCGCCGGCAGATCGAAAGCATCCGCGATGATCCGCATTAAGAACTCCTGCCACGCAAGGCGCAGGTCTGCATCCGTCCCGGCTCCGAAGCGCAGCACTTCCGGCTTTGACTCCGCCGAAATAATCGGCACCCGCCCTGTGCCCTCGATCTCGTCCTGCCACCATCGGATGAGCCGCTCATGATGTGCCGGCGTCAGGCCTTGCAGCCAGAGCGCGTACTGCACCACGGAATTCGAAGCCAGCCGGCCTGCATACCGGTAAGCGCTCAAGAATGCATTGATGGTTTCGAACGCCACCTCCACCCGCCCCAGCCCAAACGGCGTATGCGTCCGCGGATTCAGCCGGATGTAACTCAATTCGTCATCGCTCAGTACGATCTGTCCATCGGCTCCATGCAACCCCGTCATCTGCGCGTACCGCGGCGAGTCGGGACGCCCATCCCAATCCGCGATGATCCGGATCGTCGCCCCGTCCACCGGCCACATCGTTAGAGGGAGTTTCACCACCGAGTCCGGAGTCCAGGCTTCAACCAGATCAAGTTCGATTGCGCCAAATCCCCCGACGATGACGTCCTCCAGGACCTGCTCCAGCAGCGAGCGAAACGAATCGTCGGCATTTGGAGCTTCAAAATTCGCGGTGAGCGTTTCGATTCGCCGCGCCCCATCGGGAATCTGCTCCAGCGCCCGCCCACGCCGCGGCTGGATCCGCCATCGCATCCCCACAATCCGATCCTTAATAATGTTGATAGCCCGGCGAGCGACCGGCGTCTCCGCGAACCGCCGGAGATTAGCCGGGGTAGGTTTAGGCACCAGAGTGTGTGAAGCGGGCGCTGCTGTCCGCGAGACATTGCCAGGCACGCCGGTCCGCGAGAAACCAGGCGAAGAAAGCGGAGCCAGGTTCGACCCCGCTCCCGCCGTCCGCCGTCCCTCGCGCCCGGCAAACAAATTTGTGGAAAGCCATTCCCGCAAAGACACTTCTCCCACCCTGCGCATAGCGCCGCGCACTCTCTCTCGAATGTTCATGAATCTCCTGTCTCGTGTGGCGGACGCCTGCCCGCGAATGGCGTGCATCGGCCAACAGATCATGTAGGGACAGCCGGCCCTGGCTGTGCAGCGAGTGCAACTCGCCGCCTTCCCTCGTGTACTTATGGCCCGTGTGTTGAGGATCTAGGACGAGGATCTTCACCAAAACAAAACGGCACAGCTTTGTGAGCCATGCCGCAAGAACTCCTCACCAGATATCACACTGCAATCAGACCGACGAGGTCCAAACTCTCAAGCCCTCAACTCCCGCCGCACCTCGCCCGCGATCTCCGCGATCTCTTCCACGGTTCTCACCCGCACCGACGTTTGCTCCAGCATCCGAATCGCGAATCGCGTCTTCTCTTCCTGCAACGCCATCTCCTGGTCCACCACGGCCGTCAAGGATGCCTGCAGTTGCTCCCGTCGCATCCCCGCTTCAACCCGCGAGTAACGGTAAGCCAGGGCGAGCGCCTGATCGACATTGGCCGCCACCGACACCGCGTGGAACATCTTCACCACGCTCCCCAAGCGAAATCCAAAATCAATCCGGAATGGATCCCCCTGCCCGGTGTACTGAACCACGTCCAGATCTCGTTGCATCAGCTCGAGTACTCCGGCGTTGGTGAAGGCCTCTTGCATCGTGCTGACAATCGCCACCCGCCCCGTGCGTTGCTGCAGGCGCTCGCGTCGTTCCATCGGAACCAGATACATCGACGCCAGCACTTCCATCTCTTTCGCGGGATCTTCCGTGAGCACCGCCTTCGTGGGCGCCACATCGATCATCGTGCCAAATCTCTCGCTCATCAATTCCATGAGTTCTTCTCGACGCCGCAAGCTCCCCAGCCTGCCTCGGATCTCGCGCTCCACCATCTCAAACCACTCCAACTCCACATCGGGAGCCACGCACTGCAGCATCCGCCAGTCGCGTGTGACCCGAACCTCAGCAAACCCTCCATCGCTTTCCAGCAGCAACACTCCCACGGTAACGAAATCGTCGCGCAAAACATGCGGCAAAAATCGGAGCAGGTAAAGTTCGAGTTGTCGCTTCTCAGCCATCAGGCATCAACTCTCTAGCAAGCAAAGTTCCGGGCGCATCCCGGGGCTTTTGCCGTTTGGAGGTTCGAACCTTAGCAAACACTGGCAACCGACCACGGGCAACCGCTCTTCAGTATTTCCGCAACACGCCAATCACGCGTCCCTGAATCTGGACCGACGCTGCGGGCACAATGATCGGCTTCATCGCGGCATTCGAAGGCTGCAGGCGAATGTTCTCTCCCTCGCGAAAGAAGCGTTTCAGGGTTGCGTCCGTCGACTCGATCAGCGCCACCACAATGTCCCCGTCGTGCGCCGTTTTCTTCTTCTCGACCAGCACGTAATCGCCATCGAGAATCGCTTCGTCCTGCATGGATTCGCCGCGGACTTCGAGTGCAAACACTTCTCTGGAGTGCACAAAATCCGCCAGCGAGATCGTTTCGTTGTTCTGCACGGCCTCAATCGGACGCCCCGCCGCAATTCTCCCCACCAAAGGCAAAGCCATCGCCGTATCCACAGCCACCGACTGCTTCAGCTTTGCTTCCATGGGAACCAGATACATTGAAGCCAGCACTTCCATCTCTTTCGCGGGATCCTCTGTAAGCACCGCCTTGGTTGGCGCGACATCGATCATCGTCCCGAAGCGCTCGCTCACCAATCGGATCAGGTCTTCCCGACGGCGCAAGGTGCCCAACCTCTGGCGAATCTCGCTCTCCATCATCGTGAACCACTCCGAGTCCACATCCGGAGCCAGGCACTGCAGCATCCGCCAATCGCGGGTAAGGCGAACCTCGGCAAACCCGCCATCGCTCTCCAGCAGCAACACTCCCACCGTAAC
>PMBA01000017.1:0-2617 GCA_003152795.1 Acidobacteriaceae bacterium
CCAAATGACATTCAGCAGACTGCTCAGAAGTTTTCCAGCAGCATCACGCCGCTCCAGATCACGCTCGCTTGCTGGCTTTTGCCGTCATCTTCCTCGCGGCGCGTGGTTTCTTGCGAGCTACCACGACGGTTTTTCTCTTTTTCTTGTTCTGGGTTGCTGCTTTGACTTGAGGTAGGAACGGCAGCCTGGGCTGTTTCGCCTTGCGATGGTGGCCATGGTGCAGCGGCTTGATGCGCGCAGGTTCTTCTTCCGTTCGCAGCTGAGTGTCCGCAGCCTTTTGGCGCTCTTCTTTAAGGTATTCTGGAATCGTTTGGCAGAAGTATCTCCGTCCAGGCTGTGCAATTTTGGCCACTCCGCGACGACGATGTCACGCGTACACGAGGAAGCGGGGTAGTCTGCGCCACACCGAAGTCTCTGAGCCTATGAAGTTGCAAGTGGGCTAAGTCTTGCCCTTTGAGAGACCCGCTTCACACGCGACGCACGAGCCACACAATCAGCAGAATCACAATAATTGTCCCGAGCACGCCATACCAAGCATAGTTCCTCCCAGTCGAACACGTAGGGCATCAAAGCGGCCCGTGCAGACATGATGGGCCGGATTCCGGCTTTCGTCTGAGCAGAACGAAACACTATGGGGTCGGCCTTTGGAGAGGTTCGGGGTAGCAAGCTTTCGATAGCACCTGGCGAGTGAGCTCTTTTGCTCAGACCTTCTGAATCTTGAGTTGCTATGGTCGGAATCGACCTGGTGCGCCAGAAATTCTACCCGGAATTGTGTGCGACCGTACACACAGCACGAAGCAAGCAAGAGATGTGGCGCAGAGGCAACAGAAACGAGGATTCCATTGAAAAAAGTAATGTTCGTACTTGCGATGTTGGGTCTCGCCTCGCTGTGCTGGGCGGGCTCGGCGCGGGAAGATGCCACCGAACGGCTGAACAACGCGACCAGTGTGATGCACGAAATTATGGGGATGCCTGACAAGGGAATCCCGGAAGAAGTGCTGGAGCATGCAAAGTGCGTGGCGGTTGTACCGCACATGGTCAAAGGCGGTTTTGTCTTCGGAGCTGAAGGAGGCAAAGGCGTAGCCACCTGCCGCACGGCGAATGGCTGGAGCGCGCCGGCATTCATCACGATTTCGGGCGGAAGCTGGGGCCTGCAGATCGGTGTGGAAGCTGTGGACGTAGTAATGATCTTTCAGAATGATAAAGCGATGCAAAGGCTGCTCGAGAGTAATTTCCAAGTTGGAGCAGACGCTTCAGCGGCAGCGGGTCCAGTTGGGCGGCATGCCACGGCCGGTACGGATTGGAAGATGGATACGGAGATCTTGACCTACTCCCGTGCCAAGGGTGCGTTCGCCGGACTCACGCTAACAGGTGCATCGCTCCGCCAAGACACTGATTCCCGGCACGCGATGTACGGAGACGTCACAACGCGGGCGTTGCTGTTGGGCGAAGTGCCGGTTCCAGCCGAAGCCCAGCCGTTCCTTGCGGAAGTTCACGGCGCAAAAGCTGAGGCCAGAGAGAAAGAGCACGAGCAGAAGTAGAACTTGTAGATTTGGGATTGCCGCCATTTGTCATTCAGGGACTCTGCCTGTTCAAGTGGCGGTACAGCCCGATCGTTTTGTTCTCGAACTCTTGGACAACGATGTGGCCCGCCAGACAATGTGCGAACGTGCTTACGTCAATGCACGCCACATGGTCTGGAATCGGGTCGCGCAGTCTTATATGCGGGTCTTCTTCCGAGCTCGCTCTGATCGCATGCAACCTGTCCGCGCGGCGTTTTCCCATCCAAGTTGCCGAGCGGAACGGTACAAGCCGACTCATAAATGTCTAAGCGCCCCTCCACGCTGATTGAAAAAAAGATAGGCTCATAAACAAGTTATGCCAGTGTGGATGGATACTGCGATGACGGTGAACGCACCGGGGCAGACACAGCTTGTCCGCTACTTTGTTGACTTTTGCTCGACCACTCGAAAGTTAAGGATCTTCTCAGGATGGCTGGAGTAGGTCAGTATCCCGTGCATCCCTTCCAGCACCAAAACATCCTTCCCTGGAGTCCACACTTCGATCAGTTCCCCGCCGTCCGTCTCGTACTTGACAGCGTAGCGCTGCTTGACGAAGGGTAAGTCTAGAAGGTGAACGGACAAAACAGTTCCCGGTCCTACGATGGAGACGGTGCTGGGCTGAGGGATGAAGGACAGTTCCAAAGTTGGTTTACCCCAGGCCGGAGTGAGACACGCCGTCAAGGCCGCGATCTGAAGAAGTTTGCTCAGCATTGCAGTTTCTCAACCAAAAGTTTTGACAGCCCGCCCACCTTCGCTCCGGAATTGCACTTCCCCGCTCGAAAACGGGAGGCGCTATTATGCATATTCTTGATCGGTTTTTCAACGGAATGGTCTACGGGCCAGTATTCAGGTAGTCAAGCCTCGGCGGAACGGGTCGCACCCGCAATTCCAGGAATTGCTTTCTGGCTTGTTCAGAGAAAAGAAATCTCGCCTCCGGTCCTGCGGTCGAGGCGGAGTTTTTTGTTGACAGCCCTTTTTATAGAACTTATTGACCCTTCAAAAGAGCGAAACAAAAGCGCAAGCTTGTGATAACGCCTGTGTCTGTTGAAAAAGTC
>PMBA01000017.1:2626-2869 GCA_003152795.1 Acidobacteriaceae bacterium
CCTGATCGATCGCCACGTCAGCCTGGGGTTTATTCGAGCCAAGTTGAAGGATTGTTACAGCGACACGGGAAGGCCATCGATCGACCCCGAACTGCTGTTGCGCATGCTGCTGATCGGCTACCTCTACGGGGTCACGAGCGAAAGGAAGCTGGTAGAAGAGTTGCGCATGCATCTGGCGTGGCGATGGTTTACGGGACTCGGCTTCGATCAGGAGATTCCGCACCACTCCACGTTTTCTAAGAA
>PMBA01000020.1 GCA_003152795.1 Acidobacteriaceae bacterium
GTCCTTAAGGTTTGTACTGATCAGCGACAGGTCATTTACAAGATTGTCCAGTATTTGACGGTTCTTCTTGACTACAAGAAGCTTGACCGGCAAGAAATGAAGATTGCTCGGATCGTAGATGGGTGCGGCCTTGTTTCTCCTTTCGAAGTCCAGTGTGTTGATCGCAGCCTTGAGCCGCCTGAAGTCGATGTTCGGCCGCGTAAGGCGCTGCCAGGTGTACTGGTCAATTGCGTCCGGCTCTGCGCCGTGCTCTATGAAATCATCCCAGTCTGGCGGAGGATATCTTACATATGCTTCGTCGTTCTTCAGCAACTCCTTCCCCAATAGCTCCTTGTCGAAGCGCCTTTGAGTTTGATTGCGCAATATATTCCATGTGCCTGCCATGACAATAATCAGGCGGTAGCCGGCGTCGGCTGCACGCGCCGAAACTCCAATAAAGTTCGCCGTCTTTCCACTTTGCACGTATCCCATGACCAAGCCCCGCGACCGATAGGCCGCAGAAGCTTCGGGATCAGCGAGGCACTCCAATATGGCCCGAGTACTGTTTTCCATCGCGATGAGTGACATATCCTCCCATCCGCGTTTCTCTCTCAGGAACCGAACGTATTCACTCCAGTAGTAGTCACGCACACCCGGTTGAGGGGCAAACCACGCTTTGTGCTCTTCGGCAACAATCAGGGGCTCATCGAGGTGATAGAAGGGCAACAACGTGTCAATGCGCTGTTCAAGTTCGGGGCTTGACTTCAGAAGTGCATGTATAAGCTTTCGCCGCTCGGCGGTGTTTCTTGGGGTATCCTTGATCCAATTTGCCAGTTTTTCGTTGTCCCAGGACCGCAGTAAGCTGGAAAACCTGAGCCTTTCACTCCCGTTGGGGTCGGCGGAAAGAATCAGGTCAACTGCTTCTGCTATTTTCACCTCCCCGGCCTTCTCAATGTCAGGCGCGGGCTTTTCCAGATATGCCCGAAGATCCCTTGGTCCAGCGCTTGCCAGCGCTCCGAGCGCAATCCCGATTCGCTCCGAAAGGTCATCCTTCTTCATGAGTGCCCCGCCTGAGCTCAAGCAAGAATCGAATTCTCGAATCTCTGGGACCCATCTTCGTGCTCAAGTCCCTCGAGATTCACCTCATACTGGATCGCCTCGACTCGGGCCGCCAGAGAGCCAAGGGACGCCTGTATCATGGGTCGGGTTATTGACGGAAATGTCCCGTCGACGGGTATGATGGCCAAGGGACGCCGCCTCGCAAATCTTCTTGTGTATTGCGAAGCATCTTCCGCGTGAAATCCCGCAGCCTTCAAAGCCTTAGTAAACTGCATCAATCCAGCCCCTGCCGCTGACAGCTTCGCAGATAACTGCTCGACTTTCTCTGAAAGTGAGAATCCGTCAGAGGCACCAGCTGGTCCCAACATCACAGATATCAGACTGAGAGTGCATCCCTGAGATGGCGCGAGTTGCTCGATTCCGTGGATTGTATGGACCCGGTGGGGACGAACGGTCGTCTTTACTTCGAATTCGTTTGACCCGATGCGAAAGTCGTGGGGCTCTCCGGCAGGACCGATCCATGAGTCTATCACCCCGCCCCCGCCCCTCTCCAACAAGCGTTCGAGGAAGAGAAGCTCACCCGCCAGTCCGATCTGCCGTTCCAGTCCGAGCAACATCTTCTCTTCCAGAAGGTCGGTGAAGCACTGGAGTTCAATCCCAACAGCATCCGTTGCGGATTTCTTCTCCACTACCATGCGCTCAGCGACAGCCATTGCGAAATGGTAGAATTGACGGTGGAGTGGCATTTCTTGGTAAGCGGGTGGCGAACCCCACCAGGGTTGGGTTATGGATCGGCGGAGCGAAACGGGGCTAGGCGCAGGATGTCGGTGTCCGAGCGGGCCGTTGGGAGTTCCTCGAAGAGCTTGCGCAGATACCAGTAGGGTTCCTTGCCGTTCGCGCGAGCCGTCTGGATGATGCTGAACAGCACCGCGCTGGCAGTAGCACCTCGTGGACTGCCCGAGAACAGCCAGTTGCGACGACCCACCACAAACGGCCGAATCGAATTCTCCACCGCGTTGGTATCGGGGCCGATCGCCGGGTGATCCAGGTAGCGAATGAGCTTGGGCCACTGCCTCAACGTGTAGCCCACCGCCTTGCCCAGCAACGTCTCGGGAGGAACCTGAGCGGCTCGGCGTTCAAGCCAGGTGCGGAACTCCGCCAGAATTGGTTCCACCTGCCGACGTCGTTCGGCCGCAAACTCCTGCGGATCCTTGTAGCCCTCCCGTTGGTTCTCTACACGGTACAGTCGGGCGATCGTCGCTAAGGCCGCCTCCGCGCTGCCCGCCTTTTTCGAGTTCTTGTGCGCATCGTGGAACATTCGACGTGCGTGGGCAAAACATCCAACGTGCACCACGTTTTTCGCTCCGTCACAGGCTCGGTCGTAGACTTCGTAGCCGTCGGTCTGTACGTGGCCTTCGTAGTCCCCGAGCATCTCCACGGCTACCTCCGTGCCGCGGCTGGGAGCATAGTGGTACAGAATCACCGGCGCCTCGGGAGGCCCGCCACGGGCGACCCACATGTAGCTCAGCGCAGTGTCGGCTCGTCCGGGCTCTCCCAGGACCTGAAGGCGTGTCTCATCCAGCTGCAGGAGCGGCCCCGAGCGTACTTTCGCCTCCAGGAGTTTCATCAGCGG
>PMBA01000203.1 GCA_003152795.1 Acidobacteriaceae bacterium
GCAGCCTGCCGGTTACGTCGAGTTTGCCGAGTGGAGTGACGGCGTCGTTCAATCCGGCGATCACGGGCGGCACGAGTGTGCTGACGCTTACGGCGAGTGGTTCGGCAACCACCTGCGGACCAACGACGGTGACCATCACCGGCACCTCGGGCAGTTTGACCCAGACCACCACCATCAGCCTCACCGTGACCGCGGCGGGTCCGGGGGCGGTGCTCAATCCGGGTTCAGCACACCAGGGATCGACCGAGACCATCGTAATTACGGGAAGCGGCACTAATTTCGGAGCGGGCACGACGGTCAGTTTTGGAGCCGACATCACGACGGGCACGTTGACCGTAAATGGTCCGACAAGCGCGTCGGTCGCGATCACGATTGATAACGTGGCTGCCCTCGGGTCGCGCAGCGTAACCCTCACAACCGGCTCGAAAGTGGTGACCGCAACCTTCACCGTGATGGCCGGGGTGCCGGCGATAACGCTAATCAGTACGAACACGATTAAGCCGACGCAGACCGAAAGCGTGAACGTGACCGGGGTCTTCACCAACTGGGCCAGCGGAACCACCCTGGCTAATTTCGGTCCCGGAATCTCCGTGGGAGGCGCGCCCGCGGGCACGTTTGGCCCTGTGACCGTCACCAGTCCGACAGGTCTGACGGCGAGTCTCAGCGCTTCCGGCGCTTCGAACGGCTATCGCGCCGTTCAAATCCAGACCGGATCGCAAACTCTAACCGTAAACAACGGAATGTTTGTGGGAGCCTGCACTACGAACGCGCCGACGGTGGTGCAAGTCAGCCCGGCCGATGGCGCCTCGAACGCGCCGCTGAATTCCCAGGTCCAGGTACAGTTCAGCGTCCCCATGAGTCGCAGCACGTTCACGCTCAAGACCTCGGGCACTGTCTTTTTCTACGACGCGAACAACGGCGCGGTGGAAGTGCCGGGCACGATCAGCCTGGATGCTTCCGGCACGATTGCTACGATCACGCCCAGCGGAGCGCTGGCGGCGGGCGATCAGTTTTACACCGACCTGAGCTACAACAGTCCGTACGTGCAGGATACCTGCGGCAATGTGCTGGCCGAAGAGCTGTACTCCTTCAACACCGTGTTCAGCCCCGATATAACAGGGCCGACCCTGCTCGGCACCAGCCCCGTAAATGGCGACACAAATATCCCGCTGAGTGGGACCCCGGGAGCGACGCCGGTTGTTTTGCAGTTCGATACGCCGGTTGATCCGATCACGGCGCAGGCTGGCTTCTCGATGCAGAGCGGCGGCAACCCGGTCCCCGGCAACTTCACTTATTCCACCGACGACAAGACCGTCACTTTTGCGCCCGTCAAACCGTTGACCGCGAGCACGAGCTATACGGTCAACTACAGCGCGCAGATCACCGACGCGGCTGGGAATCCGCTGACCAACGCGGGCAGTTTGAGCTTTACGACCGGGACCGGGAGTGACACAACCACTCCCTCGGTGGTGCTTGTGGACCCGCCGAACGGAATGTTCGGAGTTGGCTTGAACGCGACGCCGCACCTGACGTTCAGCGAGCCGGTCAACGGTCTGAATCTACCGGCGGCGCTGAACCTAGTTTATGGCGATACGGGGGTGATCATCCCCGCCACGGTAACGGTTGCGGCGAACCGTTTAAGTGCGACGCTGACGCCCGCCGCGCCGCTTCTGCCAAATACCTACTACAACGTGGCTCTCTCCGCGAACGGCTACAGTGATATTGCCGGCAACGCCGGTTCTGGTTCGTCCACGTCGTTCTACACGGGAGCGAACGCCGACACGAATTCCGGCACGGTCGCCACCATCAATCCCGGCAACGGGCAGACGGGGGTTCCGCTCAACGTCCAGATTATTGCGGTGCTGAGTAAGAGCATCGATCCCACATCGGTTACGAACAACTCCATCACCGTCACGCCGAACGGCGGCAGCACGATTGCCGGAACGCTGAAGCTGGCCGGTGACGGTGTCACCCTGACCTTCGTGCCCACCGCGGCGCTCAGCGCTTCCACGGTCTACAACGTGTCGGTCGGCGGCTTTACAGACATCGACGGGAATGCGGTCACGACCTTTGCCAGTTCGTTTACGACCGGCACCAGTGGGTACGGCAGCGGATCGTTCACCGTGGTTTCGACTTCTCCGGTGAACGGAGCCACCAGCGTGCCGGTGACCAGTCCAGTTACGTTCACGATGAGCAGCCTCATCAATGCGGCGTCGGTAAATGCCAATACCGTCTTTGTCTCCATGAGCAACGGCGGTCAGGTTGTAGCGGGGAGCTACAGCGTGAGTGGCGTGTCGGTGACGTTTACCCCGCTGACTCAATACCCGGCCAGCACGCTGATGAACATGAGCGTCTGCAACCTGACGGACGAGGCGGGCAACGCGGATTGTCAAGCCTACAGCTTTACGACTGCCAGCACGCCGGACACGACGGCGCCGACAGTGACCATTTCACCGGCCAACGGCGCTACCAACGTTGGGCTCAACACCCAGATCGTGCTGAGCTTCTCGGAGTCGATCAACCCGGCCACCATCAACACCAATACGCTGGCGCTGTTCAACGGCGGTACCGTGATCAATTACGGCTACAGCATCTCGCGGGATAACCGCACGATTGTCATGAATCCGGGCGGTAGCGCGTTTACTCCGGGCGCCACCATCACCGTCGAACTTAGCAGCGGCATTCGGGATCTATCGGGCAATGCCCTGGCGAATACCAGCAGCCAGTTCACGCTGACCACGGCGCTCCCGAACACGCAACCCTCGGTGGTTAGTATGCGTCCGGGCGATGGGGCAACGGATGTCCCCGCCAACACGGTGGTGACGCTATTCACCAGCGCCGCGATGAATCCTGCCACCATCGCTGGAGCCCTCCACGTCATCGACAAAGGAGTGGTGGTTTCGGGAACGGTGCAACTGTTCAGCAACGGGCAAGCGATTGAGTTCACGCCGGGCGCTTCGTTCACGGCGGGTGACTCGATTCAGGTTTACCTGGATTCCACCGCTACCAGCGCGGACGGTGTTCCGCTGCAGAGCTTCTCGGGGCAGTTCACCGTGTCCGGTCCGTTAGTCAAGACGTCGGCCAGCGTGCTGGCCGCGAACCCGCCGACCTTCAGCAATGTGCCGCTGAACACCATCATCCAGATTCAATACGACCAGGCACTGCAAGCCAGCACCATCAACAGCGTCACCGTAGCGCTCTACCAGTCCAGCACGGCAACCTTCCTTAGCCCGACGCTGTCTTTGGTGGGCAACGGTCAGGTCATCAACATCGCTCCCACCAGCAACCTGGTTGCGGGATCGATGTACTCCGTCTACATCAATTACGGCGGCACGGTGACCAACACCAAGGGCGTAGCGGTGCAGTCCTACGAATTGGACTTCACGGCGGGAGCAGCGGCGGATAACGCCGCGCCGGTGATCGTGTCACAGGCGCCAGGCAATGCCTCCACCAACGTCGGCACCAATGCCCCGGTTTCCGTAAACTTCAACAAGGCGATCAATCCGGTGTCGGTGACCGGAAGCACCATCCAGTTAACCGCGGGCTCAATCACTGAAGTACCCTCGAGCATCGCCTTCAGCCCCGACTACACGCGCGTTTCCATCACGCCGATGGCCCCCCTGCCGCCGAGCACGCAGATGACGGTGACGATCAACGGTGTGACCAGCGAGGCGGGCAAGGCAGTCGCCAAAACCATAACGACCTTCACCACACAGGCGCAACCGGACGTCGCTCCGGCCTACGTGGTCAATGCCAGCGTGCAGAGCGGGCAGGCCAATGTTCCGGTGAACTCCGTGTTCACCATGCAGTTCAGCAAGCCGATGGACGTTGGAAGTCTGGAAGTTGCAACGGTAGGCGTCTTTTCCACCGACTGCGGTGATGGGTCTGTGCCCGCATCGGTTTCGTGGAGCGCCGACCAGACCACGATTTCCATCGTGCCCAACAGCCCGTTGGCGGTCGGAGCCCAGTTGTACCTCTACAGCAATTCCATGACGGACTTCTCCGGAAATCCGCAGCAGACCTTCTGCAATGGTTTTACGACGTCGTTCAGCGCGAACACGAATCCGCCGACGGTCGTTAACACCAGTCCGGAAAACATCCAGACGCAAGTCCCCGTGAACGCGCCCGTCCAGATTCTTTTCAGCGAGCCGGTGAACCCCACCAGCATTGGCCAGATCACGATCACCACGGGCGGCAAACCGGTCGCGGTCACGGCAACGTTTACCGCGGCCAGCCAATTGCTGACCTTGACGCCCTCGCTGCCGTTACTGGCCAACGCCAGCTACACTCTCACCGTTACCGGCGTCAAAGACACTGCCGGCAATCAGATGACGGCCACGGTTACGAATACGTTCACCACCGGGCCAACCTTCAACTTGCTTCATCCGGCGGTAACCCTGACGGATCCGCCGGCTGGCGCCACCGGTGTGGGCACCAACGTGGCGCCGCGCATTGTCTTCAACGAGCGCCTCAATCCGCTCAGCGTCGTTACCAGTTCGAACGAGCTGTATTACAACGGCTCCGTCCAGTTGTTCAACTACAGCACCGGACAGTGGGTGCCCGTCACGATCAGCATGTCCGCCGACCGGATGACCGCAACCATTACGCCAGGTTCTCCGCTGCAGCCGAATAGTAACTACGTAATTTATGCAGGAGCAACTGCGGCCTACTACGACGTGGCCGGCAATTCCGGCACCTATTACTTCGGCAACTTCTGGACCGGTTCGGGTTCGGACACCGCCCATGCCACGGCCCTCAGCATCAGTCCGGCAAACACGCAGACCGGGGTTCCGCTGAACGCGCAGATTGTCGCGGTGATGAGTGACGCGATCGACCCCACAACGGTGACGAACAGCTCAATAACAGTTACGCCGTCGGGCGGCAGCGCCATCGCCGGAACCGTCGCGCTGGCTAGCGACGGCGTCACTTTGACTTTTGTGCCCACGGCGGCCCTGGCCGCTTCCAAGCTCTACAACGTGTCAGTCACCGGCTTCAACGATGTTGAGGGTAATGCGGTCACTAGCTTCGCCAGTTCGTTCACGACGGGAACAACTTCGTACGGTTACGGAACGTTCACCGTTGTTTCGACGAGTCCAGCCAACGGCGCCACCAGCGTGCCGGTAACCAGTCCCGTCACATTCACCATGAGCAACCTGATCAATGTGGCGTCGGTAAACTCCAATAGCGTCGAAGTCCGCGTCTTCGCCTCGCAAATTGTAGTGGCCGGGACCTACAGCGTGAGTGGCGCGTCGGTGACCTTCACGCCGCTCACCCCGTACCCGGCCAGCACGCAGATGGGTATGTACGTAAACGGAATCATGGACGAGGCGGGCAACAGCGCTGCCACCGGCGGTTGGACGTTTACTACTGCCGCCACCGCGGACCACACCGCCCCGACAGTGACCATCTCCCCGGCGAACGGCACCACCAACGCCGGCCTGAACACGCAAGTCGTGCTGACGTTCTCCGAATCCATCAACCCGGCGACGATAACTGCCAGCAGCGTCAACCTGCTGAATGGAGACGTGCCGCTTAACCCGGCCACCTCCATCTCTCGCGATAACCGCACCGTAGTTCTCAACTACAACAGTTCCACGCTGCCCGCCGGCGCCACTATTACCGTGACCGCCGCAAACCTGATTACGGATCTGTCGGGCAACGCGNNTATGTCATCAGCATGCGTCCCGGCAATGGCGCGACGGATGTTCCCGCCAGCACGGTTATCACCCTGTTTACCAGCACTCCCATGAGTCCCGGCTCGCTCACGGGCGCTCTGCACATTTCACAGAACGGAACGCTGGTCTCGGGTACCACCACGGTCGGCAGCAACGGACAGAGCGTCGAATTCACGCCCGGCTCCGCATTCAGTGCCGGCGCGGCGATTCAGGTTGTCCTGGACTCAACGGCGCAGGATACTTACGGCAACCTGCTGCAATATTTCTCCGGGTCGTTCACCACCTCGGGATCGCTCACCAGCACCCAGGCCAAGGTGCAGGCGGTCAATCCGTTCCCCAACGCTACCAATGTGCCGCTCAACACCGTCCTCCAGATTGAGTACAACCAGCCACTGAAGGCCTCCACGATCAACAACACGAACGTGGTGCTCTACGAGAACGGCACGGGGACCTTCCTGACCCCGACGTTGTCGCTGTCGGCGAATGGCCAATTGATCACCATCGCTCCGGCCGGCAATCTGCTCGCCGGCTCGCAGTACTTCGCGTACGTCAGTTACGGCGCCGGCATCGTGACCAACATTGACGGCGTGCCCGTGCAACCCTACCAGTTGAACTTCACGGCGGGCACGGCGACCGATACCGTCGCGCCCACTGTTTTGACGGTTGCTCCTCCAAACGCGTCGGTCGGCATCGGAACCAACGCCGCCGTCAGCGTGAACTTCAACAAGGCTGTGAACCCGGTGTCGGTCACCGGCAGCTCGATCCAGTTGAGTGGTGGCTCAGTCACGGAGGTGCCGTCGAGCATCAGCTTCACGCCCGATTACACCCGCACCATGATCGTTCCGCAGGCCCCGCTGCCCTCGAGCACGCAGATGGCGATCGCCATCAGCGGCGTGACCGGCGAAGGCGGAGCGTCCGTGGCCAGCCAGACCACCCACTTCACCACCATGGCCGGCGCCGATTTCATCGCGCCCTACGTGGTCAATTCCAGCGTCCTGAACGGCCAGACGGTGGGGACGAACGCTGCGTTTGCCATGCAATTCAACAAACCGATCGACCTGGGCAGCATCGACGGCGCGGCGGTCGGGATCTCCTCCTACAACTGCGGTTACGGTCCACAGTTTCAAGTCCCCGCCAGCGTGTCATGGAGCGCCGATCAGACTACGATTTTCTTCGTGCCCACGACCCCATTGGCAGCCGCAACCACGTACTACCTGTATAGCGATTTCATGACGGACCTTTCCGGAAACCCGCAGCAGAATTTCTGTGTCAGCTTCTCGAGCGGCGGTGGAACCGACACGACGGGGCCGGTGGTGCAGCAGGTCAGTCCGCCGAGCGGCATTACCGGAGTACCCATCAATGCGCCCGTGCAGATCCTGTTCAACGAGGCCCTTTCCGGGGCGTCCCTGCGAGGCGTGACGTTGAAGCAGGGCAGTACGGTCATTCCGGTGATCGCGTCGTTGTATGACGGCGACAAGGGTATCCAACTGCTGCCGCTGGTGCCGCTGGCCACGGGCACGGCGTACACCATCAACGTCACGGGAGTGGTGGACATTACCGGCAATGCCCAGTCCAGCTTCGCGGCACAGTCATTTACCACGGGAACAGGAACCGGCCTGGTACCGCCCGCGGTCGGGTCGACAAACCCGACGAACGGCGCGACGAACGTGGCGGGCAGCACCACGATTCAGGTGGTGTTCAACGAGGCTATGGATCCGGCGTCGTTCGACCCGAACAACAGCTTCACGCTGAAAGACTCCTCGAACAATGTGGTGCCCGCTACCATCACGTTCTCGGCGGACTACAAGACGGCCACGCTGCATCCAACGGCACCCCTGACGGGAGGCGGCGCAACCTACACCATGTATGTCGGATGGAACAGCAATCCGCCATTGCAGGATCTGGGTGGGAATCCGGGTGGCGGCATGAATTTCTCGTTTACGACTCACTGAGGCAGTGGGTTGTCGGCGGCTGCGGGTCGCAGTGATTGACACAGACTTTTGTGTGGCGCGCGGCAGACTCTTCGTGGACAAGAGAACGAGACGTCATGAACATGGTGCAGCAACATCGGACACGCATGACCGAATCCGGAGTCACAACCGCATGGTCGCGTCCGTGTGATACAGCTAATGCAAGATGCTTGAGTAGCTGCAAAATGCAGTGGGTCGAAAGGCCCTCTGGGCCTGATCTTTCCGCGTAAGTCCATACCCTCCAACAAATCACAACCCAAGCCAGTTTTGCCCATCACGTGCACTAACTAGAGACGCAAGCCGGCGCGAAAGAGACGCCGGATAAGTACAGTGCGGGATCGCACCCAATAAGGAGGGTTTATGTCAATCCTGTTTGTGTTGCTGATGTTTCTGCTGATCATCAGCGTCCGATATTTCATTGAACCGAAGGGTCAGCCTGCGCTGGAACCCGAAATGATGTTGGCCAAGCCGCAACCCCCGTTAGTGAGGCGCGAGTATGGGTTTGAGATTCCACAGGACTATTGCTTTCATCTTGGACACACCTGGGTCATGAAGGAAGGGGCCGACGATGCGCGGGTCGGGGTGGATAAGTTCGTCACCAATCTGATGGGGAAGATCGATCACGTTGACGTGTGCGGAGCCAACCGGTGGGTTCGTCAGGGACAAAAGATCGTCACGCTAACGAGCGGCAGCACCAGCATAAGTCTGCTGTCCCCGGTGGAAGGTGTAGTTACGGCAGTCAACGACGACGTGCTGCGAGATCCGAGCCTGGTGACGAGCGATCCTTATGAGAATGGCTGGATCGCGATGGTGAAGTCTCCAGACCTGAAAGTCAACCAGAGAAATCTGATCCAGGGTTCGATGGTGGCGCCGTGGATGCAAAACAACGTAGCCCGGCTGAGCGCGATGATATCGCCCACACCGGCGCTGGCGCAGGATGGCGGGGCGCCGGTCAGCGGGTTGCTGCCGCTGCTTAGTCCGGAGTTGCGAGAAAAAGTGGTGAACGAGTTCTTCCTGTCGTAACCGGACTCTGCGAGGGAAAGGAGAAACGTCATGGCAACAACCAGAGCAATCCTGGTCGATATCACGAAGTGCATCGGATGCCGGAGTTGCGAGCAGGCTTGCAAACAGATCCACGGATTCCCGATGGATACCGAGGCGAAGCTTTCACCGACCGCGCTGACGATCGTGGAAGAGCGTGGCGATCGCTTCGTGCGGCGCATGTGCATGCATTGTCAGGAACCGGCATGCGCATCGGCGTGCCTGGTAGGCGCGCTGAAGAAGACGGCGGCTGGCCCAGTGACGTATGACGGGTCGAAATGCATTGGGTGCCGCTACTGTCTGGTGGCGTGTCCATTCAGCGTTCCACGTTACGAGTGGACGAAGCTGGTGCCATATGTGACGAAGTGCGACATGTGCGCGGGGCGCCAGGCGAAAGGGCAGGCGCCGGCGTGTGTGGAGGCTTGTCCGGTGCAGGCTTCGATCGTGGGCAATCGGGACGACATTCTGGAAGAGGCCGAGCGCCGCATCCTCAATGATTCGAAATACGTGAAGCACATTTACGGGAGCGAGGAAGCCGGGGGAACGTCGGTGTTCTTCATTTCCGATGTGCCCTTCGAGAAACTAGGCTTTGCGGCAGCGCCCAAGCAGGCGATGCCGTTACTCACAGCGAGTGCATTGGGCGACGGACCTACGGTGATTCTGGTGGGCGGAGCATTGCTCTCCGGGCTGTATTGGATCACGCAACGCCGGGCGCTGGTTGCTCTGGCCGAGGCCCGCGAGAAATCGATCAAAGAAAGGAACTGAGCCATGTCTGCCAAAAGCACGACTGCCACAGGAACGAGTGCCACAAGATTTCCAAGAATCAGTTTTTGGCGAACCGTGGTGGCGATCATATTCGCCGCGGGTCTCTATTCGATGTATGCGCGCTTCGCGCTGGGCTTCAAACTTGCGACTAACCTTACCGATCCCCAGCCTTGGGGCTTGTGGGTCGGGCTGGGAACGCTGTGCGGCGTTGGACTATCGGCCGGCGGGTTTGCCATCGCGGCCGCAGTATATCTATTGGGCCTTGACCGCTATCGGCCGATCCTGCGCACGTCCGTGCTCATCTCGTTCCTGGGATATTGCACGGTATGTGTGGGGATGTTGTATGAGCTGGGAATTCCGTGGAGAATCTGGCATCCGATCGTGATGTGGAACCGGCACTCGGTGTTATTCGAGGTGTCATGGTGCGTGATGCTCTACACCACAGTGCTGGCGCTGGAGTTCTCACCGTCGCTGGTGGAAAAGCTGCCCTGGGTACGAGTGAGGGAGCTTTACCTGCGCTGGCACCATAGCATTCTGATTGCCCTGGTACTGGCCGGCACGCTGCTCTCTTCGATGCACCAGTCGTTCTTGGGCGGGCTGTACCTGATCACGAAAGGGCGGCTGGATCCGCTCTGGTACTCACCGTACCTGACCACGATGTTTTACCTTTCGGCGATCCCAGCCGGATTAGCGGTAACCATCATGGCGATTTACCTCTGCGTGCGCTCGCTGAACGCTCGGGTCGATATGAACATTCTGAGCGATGTGAGCCGGGTGATTGCGCCACTGCTGGCAATCTATGGGGTATTCCGGGTCGTCGATCTGATCAACCGGGATGCGACACAGTATCTGTGGATGTGGCGCGAGGCAACGGGGCTGTTCTGGCTGGAGATCGCGTTGCTGGTGGTTGTGCCGCTGGTGCTGCTGAACCTGAAGAAGGTGCGCGAGAACCCGATGTATCTGTATTGGACTTGCGCCGTGATCGTGATGGGATTCATGACGAACCGGTTGAATGTCTCGATCACCGCGCTGCAGACCAGTTCCGCCGCTTACTATGTGCCGAAGTGGACGGAGTTCGCGGCGTCGCTGGCGACCATCACGGCCGCGGCAGTGGCCTTCCGTTACGCCGTAATCTATCTGGATATTTTGCCCAAGAACCCGCCCCGGGAGCGGTGGCTGGTTCCAAGTGCTCCCGCGCAAGCGTAGACTGCATTAATTCGAAAACCCCGGGCGAGGAGCC
This sequence comes from Acidobacteriaceae bacterium, assembly GCA_003152795.1. Lineage (GTDB taxonomy): Bacteria > Acidobacteriota > Terriglobia > Terriglobales > Acidobacteriaceae > Acidiflorens. The sequence goes on from PMBA01000203.1 coordinate 10,692, forward strand.
CGGGGTTTTTCATTTGGTGGTGATGCAGTTTAAGGCCACTGCTCCCGAACAGATTTCCCGGCAGGGACTGCGCCTGCCGGAAGCGGTTCCGGAGTATTACTTCCCCGTGCCGGCAAGGGCGGAGGTGAGTGGACTTGGAATTGCGTTGCTCAACACCTGCAGGGTAGCGTTTCGCACCCCGGTTGCCGATGGCGTAAACGTCAGGCTGATGGTGCACGAGGACAGAGCAGCGACGCTTCCGCCACAGGTTGTGGAGGCGATGGTAAAGTCCCCCGCATTGGTTCCTGTGACGCTGATTCCACCCAAGGTAACGGATGTCTTCAGCAGATTCTTGAAGGTCGCAGTTTTCGCGACGCTGGTCTGGCCCACAACCGTCTTGGCGAATGGAATCGTCGCGGGAGTCAGCTTGACCGCAACTGTTGCCGTGCCGGTCAGGCTCACCGACTGCGGGCTATTGGTGGCGCTGTCAGTAAGCGTCAAAGCGGCGCTCCTTGCACCCGTGGTGCTGGGCGCAAAGGCGACTTTAATCTGGCAGGAAGCACTGGCGGGAATGCTGGATCCGCAAGTGCTGGATGAAATCAGGAAATCGCCGGGATTGGCGCCGGTGAAGCCGACGCTGGAAACGGTGATTGCCGCGGTGTTGGTGTTTTTGACGGTGACGGTCTTCGCAGCGCTGGTTGCGCCCGCCTTGGTAGTTGGGAAGGCCAACGAAGAGGGAGAAACCGTCAAGGGTCCGCTGCCACCGGTGCCGACGGTGATTGTGGCAGAAGCCGTCACCGCACTGTTGACGGTATCCGTGGCAGTGACGGACTGACTGCCGTTGGTATTCAGGGTGATGCTGAAGGTGTGACTTCCCTGGTCACTGTTGTTGAACGCGTAATCCGACGGAAGCACAGCCGCCCCGTCACTGCTGGTGAAGTGAACCGTTCCAATGTAGCTCGCCATGGTGCCGCCACTGGTCGGGTTCTGCGCCGTCACGGTGAGATTGAAGGAGGAGCCAGGGGTCGCGCTGCCAGGCGCTGCCAACTGGTAAGCCGGATGCTGCCCGAGGGCAACGCAGGAACCGAGCGAATTCGACCACTGCTTCTGGACCGTCCAGCTGGCTCCGCCGGCGGTTACGGTTGCCTGCTGGGCATTGCAGATATCGCCGATCTCGCCGTTGACCGGGTCATACCAGGCGAGGGGAGCTGCAATGTTGTTTGCGATCCCGACCTCAATGTCAGTCGCGGACTCGGCCAGTTCGTGAGACGAAACCGAAGTTGTGTCTTTCAGGTAATCCGGATCGGAACCGCAGCCGCCGAAACAACTGCTGCTCGGACCCATGTCGGGGAAAACTCCATAGGCGATGTTCTTGGAATTGAATTGGCTAGTCGTAGTGCCGTGGTAGGCGCAGAAGACTACGCAGCTCTTCGATCCCTGCAACGTGATGGTCACATTGAGCGGAAAGTAAATCATGTAGAGAGTATTGACGTTACCGTCGTTGTCGAGTTCGGGCGGAGGCAGGAATCCGCCGTTGATCTGGGCCAGAAGTTCAGTTTGAATCCCGGTGTCGTCGATTGTGCACTTGGTGCCGTTATTGCACGTCGACGGGGCAATGGTAAAGGTTCCTCCGGTCGTCCCCCGTCCAATCGACTGGTTGGTGCCGCTCCCACCGCCTTTTGGAGTGACATTGGTGGCATACTCGCTCAGCAAGTCGTAGAAGGTGCTGTCGGTGATCGCCGAGTAGAACTCTGGCAGGGTGGTCTGGACTTTTGAGTCCACTTTGTTGGTCCAGAAAACAGTAACCACATTCACATTCGAGATGACCGGACCACCGTAGTAGTTGAGGTGGGTTCCTAACGGCGGCTGGATAGCCTTTCCCTTGGCGGTCACCATGGGCACGATATGAAGCGGGCGAGCGGGTTGCACCGCCGGACTGCCGGTCTTCTGCGCGGCAGCGGTGCCCGCGGAACTGCAAGCAATGAGCAGCGTTATGCAGAGAGCGAAGAGAACTTTGGAAACAGCCGATCTGGCTTTGCAGTTGTGCGAACGGGACATTGCAATCTCCTTCAAGGTGCGCGAGCTCTACGCGTCGCGAGTAAAAAACGTCTGGGAATGCTGTTCTGCGGGGGATGGAACAAAAACTCTTCGAATCGTGTTGATGAACGGTGGCGACAGGTCCAGGTTACGACCCCTGGGGATTGGGTAGGATTCTGGCATCGGAGGGTCTGCTTGTCAACAGCATACTTGGCAACGGACGTGCCGCGGACGGCAATGAATCGCCCACTGAACAAGGGAGTCCACAAGTGCAAACTATTGCGCATAGGAGTGGCGCTTGGCGGCCGCGAATCGACTCACCAACCGGTTTAGAGATGAGATCTAGTCCAGCGCTTTGCCTTTAAGACGGCGCTGCAGCGAGGTGGGATGAATGCCGAGAATCCGAGCGGCTTGGGTTTTATTGTTGCCGGTAGCGGCCAGGACCTGTTCGATGTAGTTATCTTCCAGGGCGCGCAGAGTAAGGAACTGGTCTCCAGTGGGAGAAATGTCGTCCTCGGAAAATGCTTCGGTGGCTTTCTTCTCGGGGTGCAGGTCGCGAATTTCTTCCGGAAGATGGCCGGCGTCGATCTCACCTTGCGCGCTGAGAATCATGGTGCGCTCAATCACGTTTCTCAACTCGCGGATGTTGCCGGGCCAGGGATAGTGCTCCAGCAGTTCACCGGCGGCGGGAGTGAATCCGGTGAAGTTTTTCTTCAGTTCGCGGTTGAAGTACTGGAGGATTTCGAGCGCGAGAGGAACGATGTCCTCCTTGCGCTCACGCAGGGGAGGAATTTCGAGCTGGACTACATTGATGCGGTAGTAAAGGTCCTCGCGGAACCGGCCCTGGCTGACGGCATTCTTGAGCTGGTCGTTGGTGGCGGCGATCAAGCGGATATTGACTTTGATGGTGCTCGTGCCTCCGAGCCGCATGAACGTGCCTTCCTCGAGCACGCGGAGGATTTTGGCCTGCACGCTGGCGGACATGTTGCCGATTTCATCCAGAAAGACCGTGCCGCCGCTGGCGCGTTCCAGCAGGCCCTCTTTGCGGCGGCGAGCGTCGGTGAAAGCGCCCGGTTCGTAGCCGAAGAGCTCGCTCTCTAACAAGGCATCGGGGAGGGCAGCGCAATTGATTTCCAGCAAGGGCATGGCGGAGCGAGGACTGGCGTAATGAATGGCTCTAGCGAGGACGCCTTTGCCGGTGCCACTCTCCCCCAGGACCAGAATCGTGGTGCGGTCGGTCTCGGCGGCCTTGCGGGCGATCTCTAACATTTTGATGGTGGCTGGATTGTGAGTGACAATGCGCCCAAAGTCGTAACGGCCCTTTTCCGATTCGACCGAATCCCGCACCCGCACGCGCAGAGTAAGGACCTCGGCGGCGCGATGGAGGGTGGTCATCATGTCGTCCAGCGGGAAAGGCTTGACCAGATAGTCGAAGGCGCCCAGCTTCATGGCTTCGACGGCACGCTCGACCAGGTGATAGGCGCTCATCATGATGACGATGGCAGTGGCGTTGGCCTCTTTGATCTGCCGCAACACTTCTACGCCGTCGATGCCGGGGAGGACGATGTCGAGCAAAATGAGGTCGGGCTTCTCCTCGTGAAAGAGCTTAAGGCCGTCTTCGCCGGAAAGAGCGGTGAAGACCTCGAAGCCCTCCTGGCGCAAGCCCCGGGAGATGGTGCGGAGCGTGAGCTCTTCGTCATCGATGATAAGTGCGGAGTAGGGCATATCGGTTCAGCATTCTGGAGCGGAGCTCCAGCGCAACTTGCAGCTTATTTCAAACCACGACTTCCGCGTGCTCTTTGGCTTTGTGCGACTCCTCCTGCCGGATGGGCAGGGTGATGGTTACGGTGGTGCCAAGGTTCAAGATGCTATCGATTCGAATCTCACCCTTATTTCTGCGCACNNGGTTCAAAGACGTGGGGCAGAATATCGGCCGGGATGCCGGAGCCGGTGTCGCTGACGCGGATTTCAATGCTTTCGGCAGAGGTGAGTTTGCTGGCGGAAATGGCGATACGGCCGCCGTCGGGCGTCGCTTCGGCGGCATTGATCAGGAGATTCATCAGCACCTGCGAAAGCTGATTGGAATCGACCAGGATGTGGGGCAAGTCTTCCGGGACCCGGTTCTCGGCGCGTTTGCCGCGGAGGGCGGGTTGGCCTTCGAGAAAGCTGAGCGTATCGGTCACCAGGCGGTGGAGGCTGAGGTTGCTCAACACCAGTGGACCAGGGCGGGCGTAATTGACAAGACCGCGCAAGGTGGCGGAAATGCGTTTGGTGCCGGCGATGCATTGTTCGATTTCCCAGCGCTGGTCGGGATCGTGAGCGGCTTTCAACTCAAGTTCGAGGTGCGACAGGATGCCCAGCAGGGGATTGTTAATCCCGTGTGCCGCACCCAGTGCCAATTGCGCGAGGGTGGAGTATTTTTCGTATTCGGCGAGCTGAGCCTGGAACTGGAACTTCTGCTTGTTCAACTCACTGTCTTCGTGCAGGCGGCGAAACACTTCCGCTTGCGCCTGATTGCGCTCATGCTCTAACTGTTGCTTGACTTCTGTCGCTTTCTTGAGGGCCTCACATGCCCGGTCCCATTCCCGGCGCTGCAGCCGCCACACGATGAACATCACCACCAGGGCAACGAACGTGGCCGGAACCAGGTAGCGCGGCATGGGCAAGTCGAGGTTGTTTCCGAAGACCGGCAAAGAGCTGCCCAACATGTCCCAAAAAGCTCGCGCCTCTGCCCATTGCGGATGCATCCTCATCTAGCATGAAACGGATCCGCCCAAGCCGCTGTGATGGGGGTCACTGCGGTAGGTGTGAGGCAGGACGCGGAGCGACCGCGTGGGGATTATCAACGACTTAGAGTGTTGTCCCCCCCAATGCCATTGCGGATAGTCACGCCCCGGAAGCAGGGCGCACCTCGCGGGCTAAGCCCATGTCTTGAAAGGGCGCTTTGCGATTCGGCTGAAGTCGCGCCCTTTCAAAACAACGGCAGAGATGCTACTGCTTAACGCTGGTCAGCAGCTTGCTTTCGTCCGGCGTTGCCGGCTCGAATCTGCCTCCCAGATATTTTGCCAGAAATTCTTCCGAGGCGGCATTGAAGGCCATGTTGTTGGTGGGGCGGGCAAAGCCGTGTCCTTCGTCAGGAAACACGTAATACTGCACTGGCTTATTGTTCTTGCGCATGGCAGCGACAATCTGATCGCTCTCCGCTTTGTTTACGCGGGGATCGTTGGCGCCCTGGCCTATGAGCAGCGGCGCTTTGATCTGGTCCGCCTTGAACAGCGGCGACTGTTGCTTGAGCACTTCTTCCGAGTCGCCCATGCGCTTGTGGAAAGTGGCCAAGAGTGTCGACCAGTAGGGTGGAATGGTTTTGAGCAAGGTGTTCAGATTGGAAGGGCCGACAATGTCGACGCCGCAGGCGAACGCATCGGGCGAGAACGCCACTCCCGCAAGCGTCGCATAACCTCCGTAGCTGCCGCCCATGATGCAGACCTTGGCGGAATCTGCGACGCCTTGTTTGACTGCCCAGTCTTTGCCATCCAGTAAGTCGGTATGCATGGTGCCGGCCCATTGGCGATCGCCGGCGTTCACATATTGCTTGCCGTAGCCAGTCGATCCCCGGAAATTGATCTGCAATACCGCGTAGCCACGATTCGACAACCATTGCGCGTAACGGTTGTAACCCCACTCGTCCCGGCCCCAGGGACCGCCGTGCACGAATTCGACCATGGGCAGGCTTTTCGGGTCCACTCCGGCTGGCGTGGTCAGATAACCGTACAGCTTCATGCCGTCACGGGCGGTAAACTCGATGGGTTTCATGGCCGACAGTTTGTACTTTTCAAGTTGCGGGCGATTGCTGAAGAGCAACGAGGCCTGCTTGGTCGCCCGATCGTAGACGTACCAATATTCGGGCGCATCATCGCTGACAAAGCCGACAATCCACTTGTGGTTGTCCAGGTCCGGTGAGATACCAGCGATATCGCCACTGCGGAGTTTTCTTAGAACCTCAAAATCCGCCTTGACTTCCGGATCGATGAACACATACTCCGTACGCTGCCGGGAGTAACTCACAGCTTCGAGGGCATTGGTTTTGGGATCGTTGATGGTGTTGCTGACGTCGAACTGCGGATCTTCGGTGATGACCTTGCGTTTGCCGTTGGCGATGTCAATCTCGAGCAGGCGAGCGGCGTTCACGTCGAGGCTGGTCGTAACCCAGAGCGACTTGTTGTCTGGCGAAAATCCGTTCACTCCTCCGAAAGTCTCATCCGCGCCCCACTGAATCAGTTCGCGCCAGGGTGACTTGCTGTCATCGCGCACGCGGAGAATAGTGCCGCCATCGGCCGTCTGGGCTTGCGCGGCGCGAATCTGCAGCGCATTGTCGGCTTGCCAGTTCGCGATGTCTCCCGGATTCTGGGTGTCCAGTTCGACTTTCCCGGTGTTCAGATCGATGCGATGGACGTCAAACACCTTGGGGTCGCGCTGGTTCATCTGGACCAGAATCGCGTCCGGGAATTTCCATTCGTAGGCCACAATATCGACGCGAACCTTATCGAACGGCGTCAGATCCTTGGTTTGCCTGGAAGCGATGTCGGTCTGGTAGAGCCGCCAGTTTTCGTCGCCGCCAAGGTCCTGGGTATAGAGAATGTGCCGATTGTCGTATTGCCAAATAAAATTGCGGATGCCGCGATGCTTGTCGGCAGTGACGGCGCGGTCATCGGTTTTTCCAAGGGTGCGAATCCAGACATTCAACACACCATCGACGGGGGCGAGATATCCGAGTTGCGTGCCATCCGGCGAAATCTGTGGATCGGCGCGCTCCGGATTCCCAAACAATACCTGGCGCGGAATCACGGGCGTGGTGAGTTCTTTCTGGGCGGCGACGGAAGCAACGAGGAATCCTGTCAATGCCAGGACGGAAAGAGCACGCTTAAGCAGACGCATAGGGCCTCCAAATAGACGATATGTTCAGACAACCAGAGTTGCACAACATGATAGTCCCGGGTTGCTGAATAAGACCACCGGGGTCTCGCCTTGCACTGCATACGCTGGTGCGCTCTAGCGCGACACCAGAAATTCGACCTGGCGCTCAATTTCAGCAATCGCGATTGGCGCTAAGTTGGACTCACGGAGTTGCTGGTTGAGTTGCGCCAATTTTGTTTGCTTGAACCGCGCCCACTGTGCGATGCGGGCTTTCACCTGTTGGCTTGACTCCTTATAAACCGCGATCGCCTGCGAAGGCACGGCACGATCTCCGTTTTCGACAACTCGTAGAGCGGATGCCAGGCCCGTGTAGGCGTCCTGAAGGCCCGCGCCCTCCTCGGCATGTTCCTGATTCGTCAGAATCTGGCCGATTGCGGATTGAGTTTCCGCGAGCGCCGACTTGAGCTGCGCGTTAATTTCTCCCACCTTCTGTTGAACATCGGCAACCTGTTTTTGAACCGAGGCGATCTCGGCCAATGCGCGCCGGGCATCGACGGTTTCACCAAATATCTGCTGGCCCCATTGCAACTGCTGGGTGAGGACTTCGAGAGTCGCGGACGCTCGCGGGTCCATGATGACCTGGAGCGGCTGGTTTTGCTTTTTTCCATCGACCGTAAGGTGGACCTGATAGATTCCCGGCACAACCTTCGGACCGCTGGGGTTGTGGTACTCGGCTTCTTCGTCGGCGCTCGGGCCGCCCGAACTGCCCCAGGTAAGGTTCCAGACGAAGCGGTGCAGCCCCGCCGACTTCTCGAGGACCTCAGGCTTGGGGAACCAGCGGTCGGCAACGGGAAGGGGTTGGTGCTTCCATGTGCCCAGAGATTGTGAAGAGTCCTCCGAAGGATGATCGTCCGAAGAAAACTTTCGGACGAGGTGTTGTTGCGCGTCGAAAACTTCGAGGCGAACCGCGCTCACCGGAGACGGGAGGAAATAGTCAATCATGGCGCCACTCGGAGGATTCTCCGCCGCGGGTTCTTCGGGCGGAAGCGGCGTGCCTGAGAAGGAGTCGTTGTCAACGCGAACCGCTGGGGCGGGACGGTAAAGCCACGGGCCACTCGCCTTTCTGGCATCAAGCGCCTGGCGAAGCGGAGTCATGTTATCGAGAATCCAGAAGGAACGGCCGAAGGTGGCAATCACCAGGTCGTCGCCGTGGATGGTGAGATCGCGCACTCCGGTGACCGGCAGGTTCAACTGCAAGGACTGCCAGTGGTCCCCGTCGTCCAAAGAAACGTAAATTCCGAATTCGGTTCCGCCGAAGAGGAGCCCTTTGCTCTGAGGGTCTTCGCGAACGGCGCGCAGGAATGAGGGAGCGGCAATCCCGTTCGTAACCAACTGCCAGGTGGCGCCGTAGTCTCGCGTGCGATAGATGTAGGGGGTCCGATCGTCGAGGCGGCCACGATCGACGGCGGCATAAGCGACGTCGGGATCGAAGTGCGACGCTTCGATCAGCGAGATTTTGCTCCAGTCGCTCAGTCCTGGCGGGGTGACATTGTTCCAGGTCTTTCCGGCATCGCGGGTGAGGTGAATCAATCCCGTATCGCTGCCCGCCCAGATGAGATCGCGGTTGAGGGGCGAGGGCGCGATGGTGAACACCACACCGTAACCGGCGCGTTTGGCCTCCCCGGCAGTCAAGGGACTCGGCGCTTTCTTGTCTTTTGCATCGTGCGCATCACGGATTGCCCCGGTGAGATCGGGACTGATGGTGTCCCAGTGCAGGCCGCCATCGACGGTCTTCATCACATACTGCGTTCCAAGGTAAAGCGTTGCCGGGTCAAGCGGGGAGAGAACCAGCACTGGGGTCCAAGGGTTGCGAAACTTGCGCTGACTGATCTCCGCATCCCATGCAAATGCGGGCCATGGACTGATGTCCTGGCTGAGGCCGGTCCGCCTGTTGAAGCGCGCAATGGGGCCGTAAGTTCCACTGAGGAAAATAATGTTGGGGTCCTTAGGATCGACCACCATGTATCCGCTCTCGCTGGGTCCGGCGGTAAACCAATCGCGGGAAGTGATTTGACCGTGATCGGTGCGGCTGAGAACCGCGGCCGCGCCGCTGTCCTGCTGGGTGCCGTAGACGACGTATGGAAACTGGTTGTCGGTGGTCACGTGATAGAACTGCGCCGTGGGCTGGTTGTACCAGGTGCTCCAGGTTTGGCCACGGTTGAGACTGATGGTGGTTCCCTGGTCCGTGCCCAGCACCATGCTGGCGGAATTTTTCGGATCNNCCATCCTCGGATTGGTAGAGCGCGACATTCGGCATGTAGATCACGTCGGGATTCTGCGGATCGATGGTGATGCGATTGAAATACCACGCTCTACTGGTAAGACGAGGGTCAGCATTGGCGAGCACCCAGGTGTTGCCGCCATCGTCCGAGCGATAGAGGCCGGATTGTTTCTGTTCTGATTTTCCTGCCTCTGATCTTCCTGCCTCAATGAGCGCGTAAACCCGCTTGCCGTCGGGCGCGACATCGACGCCAACCCGTCCCCAATCGCCACCGGGCAAGCCGTTTCCGCCGAGGCGGGACCAGGTGTTGCCGGCATCTTGAGAACGGTAAAGGCCACTGCCGGGTCCATCGATGGGAGCGTACGAACTCCAGGGAGGACGGCGCGTTTGCCACGCGCCGGCAAACAAGAGCTGCGGAGAGCCGGAACAGATTGCGAGATCTGAAATGCCGATTTCCGGTCCGAGATCGAGAGTGCGCGTCCAATGCGCTCCTCCATCGACGGATTTATAGACGCCGCGCTGTTGGGTGGAACCATTGGCGCTGGGACCGTAAGCGTGCCCCAGCGCGGCGACGTAAACGACGTTCGAATTCCTCGGATCGATGGCAATGCGGCTGATCTGGCGCGTGTCCTCCAGACCGATGTGACTCCATGTGGCGCCGGCGTCGGTGGATTTAAAGACGCCGTTGCCGGTAGAAAGATCCTCGCGAATGTCGGACTCGCCGGTTCCGGCATAGATGGTTTTAGGATCGGAGGAAGCCACGGCCAGCGCGCCGATCGAGGCCACGGGCTGGCCGTCAAAAATCGGGGACCAGACCATTCCAGCGTCGGTGGTTTTCCAGATCCCGCCATTGACCGAACCAAAGTAAAAAGTTGTGGAGTCGCCCGGCACACCGGCGACGGCCACCGCGCGTCCGCCGCGGAACGGGCCGATCAAGCGCCACTTGAGCCCGGTCAGCAGTTCCGCAGGAACCGGCTGGGCAAGGGCAGCGGCGGTGAGCAACAGAAAAAAACAAGCAGTGAGACGACGGCTTAAAAGCAATTTGAGTTTACGCAAAAGGCAGGTCCTCGTTTTGGCCCCGGTTGGTTGAGATATTATGCCCTAGTCTTCGATCCGACACCCATCCCGCATCGCTGATTGAACGGCCCACGATTTGCCGGGTAGGTTGCAGTCGAGGTCTAATGCCCATGCACTGGAACGATGCCGCGATTCTTCTTCTGATTCTGCTGGCGATGATAGCGGTGTTGCTGTTGCTGCTTCATCGGACGCGCGCCGGTTCACTTCTGCGCGAGCATATTGCCGATCGTCCGCGGCGCCGGCTGTTTCTGGCATCGGTGAGCTTCTTTCTAACGTTTGCGATTGTGCGTGGAATGGTTTTTTGCATCCGGCGGCAGATTCCGCCTTTTCACTACATCATCATGGACGGGCGGCACATCCACCACCTGGTGCCTGGCATCCTGATTCTGCTGGGCGTAGGTTATGGCTGGCTGTGTGAATTCGGCACGGGCAGCGATTCGTCGTCGCTTTTTGCCAGCCGGTTGATGTCGATTCTGTACGGGGTGGGCGCGGCGCTGACGCTGGATGAGTTTGCCCTCTGGCTGAATCTGAAAGACGTCTACTTTGTGCGCGAGGGGCGTTCCAGCATCGATGCCGTCATCCTGTTCGGCTCGCTGCTGGCAGTGGGCGGATGGGGCGCGCCGCTATTTGCCGCGCTGGCTAAACGCATGACGAAGCAGAATCGCTAGCCGCAAGCGGAAAACGCCGTCGCCTCTATTCATCGGTGATACCATCAACCTGCTTTCGGGAATTCCCGGCAACTGGCATCACAGAATGACTCGACCTTCCCGCTCCATCGCGTCTCCCCGCGTGGTCAGCATCGCGGATTTCCGCCTGCTCGCCCGGCGCCGTCTGCCCCGGGCGGTATTCGATTATCTTGACGGCGGGGCCGAAGGCGAAGTCACGCTGCGCGAAAATTGCCGCGTTTATGAAGACGTCACTTTTCGCCCGCGTCATGCGGTCGCTTTTACCGATTGCAGCCTGCGCGCGCGCGTTCTAGGCTTTGATCTGAAGCTCCCATTCCTGCTGGCGCCGGTTGGCTACAGCCGCCTGATGCACCCGGTGGGCGAGGTGGGCGCCGCTCGCGCCGCCGGCAACGCGGGCACTGCCTACATTCTTTCCACCATATCGGGACACAAGCTGGAAAATGTAAAAGCCGCGTCGAGCGGACCAGTCTTCTATCAGTTGTATTTGATGGGAGGCCGCGGAGCGGGCGAGGCGGCGATCGAACGCGCGCGCCTTGCCGGATTTTCCGCGCTGGTCGTCACCATTGACACCGCCGTCTCGGGAATCCGGGAGCGCGATTACCGCAACGGAATGAGGGAACTGGTGAGCGGCAGCGCCTTCGAAAAGCTGCCGTTTCTGGGGCAAATTCTGTCGCGCCCGGGATGGCTTGCGGGTTTTGTGCGCGATGGCGGTCTGCCCGCGCTTCCCAACGTGGTGATTCCGGGGAAAGGACCCATGGCGCTGATCGATGTCGCGGCCGCGCTGGCCGAGTCGACGGTGACTTGGGGCGACCTGAAGTGGATTCGCGAACTGTGGCGCGGCCCGATCGTGGTCAAAGGAGTTCTGACCGGAGACGATGGACGGCGCGCGGTCGATGAAGGCGCGGCGGCAATTTCAGTGTCCAATCATGGCGGCCGGCAACTGGACTGCGTTTCCGCTTCCTTGCGCGCCTTGCCGGAGGTTGTAAAGGCGGTTGGCGGGCAGACGGAAGTCCTGATGGACGGGGGCATTCGGCGTGGCACCGACATCGTCAAGGCCCTTTGCCTCGGCGCCCGAGCCGTGCTGTGCGGACGCGCCTACGCATATGGCCTTGCCGCTGCCGGAGAAGATGGGGTTACTCGCGCCATCGAAATCTTGCGCGCCGACCTCGAACGCACGTTGAGGCTGCTCGGTTGTCCGTCGGTGGGCGCGCTTGATGGTTCGTATGTGAGTGTTCCGCAGAGTTGGCAATACAACTGAGAGCAGGGCCCGGAACTACTTCATCTCCATTTTCTCCGCCTTGGCCGCTTTGCCTTTCAATTCGATCACGATCACATCCATCCCGGCGTCGCCGAGGTTTTCAGGCAAGTGGGTGACGGCCGGAGTGTATTGGGCATCGCCTGCCTTGACGTCAACGTCCGTGGTTTTTCCATCGGGAAAAGTGAACCGCGCCTTGGAGTCGGTGAGGAACACCGCAACCCCGGCTGGATGGTGGTGCATGACCGACTTTTCGTGCGGGCCATAGTGCACCTTCAGAATCCGAACCTCGGCATTTTCGCTCAACACCGTGTAATGTTTGGCATCAACCTTGGCCGCATCCTGGGCCGAGAGGATGGGCGCGCAGCAGAGGCACAACACCGCACCATACACCGCCAGTGGCAATCGCATGTCTTCTCCTTAAGTGCTTGTGGGATTTGGTGAAAAGGCAACCAAAGCTACTCCAACGCTATTGGCGCTGTCAATCGGGATTTCAGTCTGACGATCCGTCTTTTAGCAACTTCAAGTGTGACAGCGGTCACTGCAAGCTTCGCGCCCCCAGGTCAATTCTTAGGCATGAACGGACCTGTCAAGAACGATCGCGCAGCGTGGTTGCAAGGGCCTCCGGCGGATTGCTCAGCGGTTCCAACCGAACGCAAGCGCCCTTGGCGGCTGGTCCTGCTGGGTGCGCCGGGCGTAGGCAAAGGCACGCAAGCGGAGCTCCTGACCGAGCGACTCGACGCCTGCCATCTTTCCACCGGAGACGTCTTTCGAGCCGCCGGCAAGCGGAAAGACTGCGATCAATCTCCGGCAATGAAGGCGGCACTGGAGTATATGCGCCGCGGCGAGCTGGTGCCTGACTCAACCGTGTGGGACATGGTGCGCGAGCGCAGCCACTGCATTCTCAATTGCGGCGGCTTTATCCTGGATGGATTTCCACGCACGCTGGGGCAGGCCGAGTCCCTAAGAGAGCTGATGGGAAGCGAAAAGCTTTCGCTGAGCGCCGTGGTGAACTACGAACTGCCGGTGGACGAGATTGTCCGCCGCTTGAGCGGCCGCCGCACCTGCGAAAAATGCAAGTCGGTTTTCCATGCCACCGAGCGGCCGCCGAAGGTCGAGGCGGTGTGCGATCACTGCGCCGGACGGCTGTTCCAGCGCGAAGACGACCGGCCGGAGTCCGTCACCGTGCGTTTGGACGCATATGAGCGAAGCACGGCGCCACTGATCCAGTTCTACAAAGACCTGGGCCTGCTGCTGCCGATTGCCGCCAAGGGATCTCCCGAGGAGATCTTCGCGCGGACGATCGATGAGCTGGATCAGTTGGCAACGGGCCCGGTTGTGTCAGCAGGGGATTAATCGAGGGTCGCGAGCCTCGCATTTGCTGTTCCTGCTTGCGAATTTGGAATTCCACTCACTATCCCGAATGGGCCTTGATGGGATAGCTTCTAGAAGAACCCACTTCAGCTCCCGGGGGATAGCCGGTCGTGAATCCACTTTCCAGAAAAGCATCCAAGCAATCCAGTGGCGAGGCGCAGCGTCGACTCGCCTATTTCAGCGAGCGCCGGGATGAGATGGTTTCGACCATCCGCGAGCTGGTCGAGATCGAATCTCCCAGCGACAACAAGGCCGCGGTGGACCGCGTGGCGGGGACCATTGCGCAGAAATTTTCCGCGCTTGGCGGCGCAGTACGAATCCATACCGCGAAAGAGTTTGGCAATCACTTGCAAGTGGACTTCGGTTTTCCCGGTAAGCCGGGCGCGAAGCCGGTGCTGCTGCTTGGCCATTACGACACCGTCTATCCGCCAGGCACGCTCGCCACTATGCCCTGCCGCGCCGCCGGCGACAAACTGACGGGGCCCGGTGTCCTCGATATGAAATCCGGCATCGCCCTGATGCTCCACGCGCTCGCCGCCCTGCAAGCCTGGCATGGCGGATTGTCCCGTCCCGTGACCGTGCTCCTGGTTTCCGATGAGGAAGTGGGGAGCGACTCGTCGCGCGCGATCACAGAGGCACTGGCGAAAAAAGCTGCAGCCGTGCTTGTGCTCGAGCCGTCCTATGGATTCCAGGGCGCCGTGAAAACCGCGCGCAAAGGAGTCGGCGAATACCTTGTCAAAGTCACCGGCAAGGCTGCTCATGCGGGGCTCGACTTCCAGAAAGGCGTGAACGCGATTCTTGAGCTGGCGCGCCAGATCGAAAAAATTTCCAGCTTCACCGATCTGAAGAAAGGCTTGACGGTGAACGTCGGGATCGTGAGCGGCGGCTCGCGAACCAACGTTGTTCCGGCCGAAGCGGCGGCGCAGGTTGATGTTCGGATCGCGCGCATGAAGGACGCGGCCGGAATCGATAAGAAGATGCGCAGCCTGCGTCCCTTCAACCGCAAATGCAAAATCGAAGTCACCGGAGGAGTGAACCGTCCGCCAATGGAACGTACCGCTGGAGTGGCGGCGCTGTATGCGCAGGCGGTCGCTATCGCGCGCGAGCTGGGATGGAAACTGGGCGAAGCCGCGGTCGGGGGCGGCTCCGATGGCAATTTCACCGCGGGTCTGGGGATACCCACTCTTGACGGTCTGGGCGGCGTAGGCGACGGAGCCCACGCCACGCATGAACACATCCTGATCTCGGAACTGCCCCGCCGGGCCGCGCTGATTGCTCAGCTGATCGAGACGGCGTGATCGATTTAGCCGAGTGAAATCAGTTGGTTGCAGCGGCGTGACCCCAATTCACAAACGGCTGTGACGGGCGGCACATGAGGCTTTGACCTGAGGGTCCACACTAACCTAGAATTCAATTGGGGACCTTAGAGTAATGCTGCGCCCGTGCTGGGTGCCGGGCAACCCCGCTGGAGGTTCTTATGCCGGGAAAACTGGGATTGCCTGAGATTCTGCTGATTCTTGCGGTGGCGCTTCTTATATTTGGACCGAGCAAGCTGGCCAGTCTGGGCAAGGGCCTGGGCGAAGGCATCAAGAATTTCAAGTCGGCGGTAAAAGAAGGCGAAGAAGGCGAAGAGAAGAAACCGTAGCACGTGTGGCGCGGGCGCTCCTTTCGACTTCGCTCAGCGCAGGCACTGTCCGCGAACTGCCGGCGCAATCAAGAAATCTACGTTACACAATTCCCGCCAGCCGCAGCATGCTGTGCGCCAGCGCAACGGGCAGTCCCACCACATTGCTGTAGTCGCCTTCGATGCGAGGAATCCAGCGGGAGGCGATGCCTTGAATCGCGTAAGCTCCGGCTTTGTCCATCGGTTCGCCGGTGGCAACGTAGGCGGCGATGTCTTCGCCGGTAATTTCACTCATAGTAACAACCGTCGTTTCACTGGCCACTGACGGCTGGCCATTCACCACCAGACAAATGCCCGTAATC
>PMBA01000102.1:0-7211 GCA_003152795.1 Acidobacteriaceae bacterium
GGGGAAGCGGTTTCGTCCGGCAGAGGAGTTACTACGAAGTGTGCAGTGGAGGCGTATCTTCAAGATCGTGCTGATGGAAGGAAGATAAAAAAACCCCGCCCAAGCGGAACTTGGACGGGGCAGGGTCGTGAAATGGGGAAGGACCAGATAGGGCGGCGAACGAGTTAAGCGTTCGCGTAATAGGCCGCGTTTTTCTCCAAAAAGTCTTTTTTGTCCTCGGGCAGTTCTTCGGCCACGAAGATCGAATCCGAGCCACAAACCGGAACGCAGGCGCCGCAATCGATGCAACCGGCGGGGTCGACGTAGAGCTGGGTGGCCGCCTCAAACTGGGGCTCGTCTTTCTTGGGATGAATGCAGTCGGTGGGGCAGACGTCCACGCAAAGCTCGTCTTTGATGCAGCTATCGGTGATTACATAGGCCATGATTGCTTCTCCTGAGGTGTTTTCTAAAGTAGATTCCCTTTTACCTTAGCGAGTGGGGTCCGGGTTGGCGGTGACCTTCATCACAGCCGGAGGTAGCTGGGTCACACAGAATGGTGATCGGCGTCACAGGCAGGGAAAGGCCGGGTGGGGTATAAAGTTTTAACTGCAATCCTGAGTAGAAGCAAAGAATTGCCCGGCCTCACCCCACGACCCCACACAGCCGCCACCCAAGCGGCGGGCCGGGCAATCTCAAAAACCAAACGAAAAAATTGAGAAATTGAGGCAGTGGATCATTGAGGCACTGGATCAGTGATTTCTCTCCACCAGGTACGACTTTTTATAACCCACGTAATTCTCGGCGTAGCGGAGGATCGTGGCCTGATCTTTTTCGTCGAGGTGGCGGTGAAATTTCCCTGGCGAGCCCATCCAGAGGGAATTTGGCTCGATGATGGTTTTCTCGGGGATCAGGGTGCCGGCTGCGATGATGGAGCCGGATCCGATGAGGGCTCCGTTAAGGATGATAGAGCCCATTCCTATTAGGCAGCGGGCCTCGACGGTACAGCCGTGGAGGATGACGTTGTGGCCGACGGTGACGTAGTCGCCGACGTAGACGCCGTATTGTTCTTTCATGCCGTGAAGGATGGAGTTGTCCTGGATGTTGGAATAATGGCCAACGCGGATCTGGTGGACGTCGCCGCGGAGAACGGCGTTCATCCAGATGCTGGAGTGTTCGCCGAGAATCACATCGCCGATGATCTGGGCGGAGTCGTCAATGTAGGAGGTGTTGGGGAATTGCGGGGTGACGCCTTGGAAGGAGCGGATCATAAGTTTAAGCGCGGCTTGAGCTGTGAACAGAAAACATATCATGGAGCTCGTGGTGATGTCAGGGTACTGCCTGCACTGAAAAAGCCCTTACGACAGTGGGCACTGGAACGCGCAGGGGAGAGCCGCGTTGTAGAATTCGGCGGTGGGGTGACGCTATGAAGGGCCGTTTTTTTCTGTTGGTGGCTGTGATGGCGAGTCTGCTGGCTCCGTTTTCAGGGGCGCAGGTTGGCGCGGCGGAAGGTTCCAAGGAGCTCTCCAAGTTCTTTGCGGCGTATTTTGAAGAGCGGCTGCGGGACGAGCCGGAATTCGCCACGGGGGTTGGACGTCACGAGTACGACGACCGATGGGCGGATGTCTCCAGGCAGGGGCGGGAGCAGCGGCGGTCGCATCTGACGCAGCGTCTGGAGCAGTTGGAGAAGTTCCCCCTGGACCAACTGCCGGAACAGGACCGGCTGAGCGTGAAGTTGCTGCGCTATGATCTGCGCGCCCAACTGGATGCGCTCGACATCGATACCTACCTGCTGCGGGTGGGGCAGATGTTCGGATTCCACAACCGGGTTTATCTGACGATCGACCGGATGCCGGTGCACACGGTTCGAGATTGCGAAAACATCATCGCGCGGATTCACGGCGTGCCGGGCAATGTGGATCAGAACATTGGCATCATGAACGAGGCGATCGAGCGCGGGTGGACGCAGCCGAAGATTGTTGCGGATATGGTGATCGAGCAATTGACGGCGCAGGTGGCACAGGATGCCTCGAAGACGCCGCTACTGGCGTTTCTTCAGAAGATGCCGGCGAATATCCCGGAAGGGGAGCGGGCACGGCTGCGGAAAGAGGGGAGCGACGCTTTCGCGAACGATTTTGTTCCGGCGTGGCGCAAGCTGTTGGCATACATGCAGACGACATACCTGCCCAAGGCGCGGCCGGGTATTGGCATCGGTAGTCTTCCCGGGGGAAAGGAGGCTTACGCGATCCTGATCCGGCGATTGACGACGACGCAGGCGACGCCGGAGGAGATTCATAGCCTTGGCCTGGCGGAGGTCAAACGGATCGAAGAGGAGATGCTCGCCATTGCGCGGCAAACGGGATTCAGCGGCTCGGTGAGCGAGTTGGAAGTGAAGCTGGCGGAAATGCCGGAGCAACGGTTCCATTCGAAAGAGGAGATGCTGGCTTATTGCCGGAATGCGGCGAAGATCGTCGAGCCGGAACTGCCCAACCAGTTCAAACACATTCCGATGCTGCTGTACGGAATTCGGGCGATTCCGGAAGATCGGGAGCAGGCAACGGCGTCGAACGCTGAGGCTCCGATGCCGGATGGCAGCGCGCCGGGCTGGTTCAACCTGCGGGCGTACCAGGCGGAGAAGCAGGTGAAGTATGACAAGGAATCGCTGGTGCTGCATGAGGCGGTGCCGGGGCACATCTTTCAAGGATCGCTGGCGCGCTCGCGGAAGGAGTTGCCGGAATTCCGCAAGTTCT
This sequence comes from Acidobacteriaceae bacterium, assembly GCA_003152795.1. Lineage (GTDB taxonomy): Bacteria > Acidobacteriota > Terriglobia > Terriglobales > Acidobacteriaceae > Acidiflorens. The sequence goes on from PMBA01000102.1 coordinate 2,727, forward strand.
ATGGCAACAGCGCGTACGCAGAGGGGTGGGCGCTGTATGCCGAGTCGCTCGGTTCGCAACTGGGGCTCTATCGAGACCCATACAGCCGATTCGGGCAACTGGCGAGCGAACGTTTTCGGGCGGCTCGGCTGGTGATTGATACTGGAATTCACTCGATGGGATGGACGCGGGAGCAGGCGCAGGAGTATTTAAGGGCGCACGCGCCGACGCAAGCGCAATCCGAGGTGGATCGCTATATCAGTTGGCCGGCCCAAGCGCTTTCGTACAAGATGGGGCAGTTGAAAATCGTGGAGCTGCGAAGGAAGGCAGAACAGCGGCTGGGGGCAAAATTTGACGTCCGCGATTTTCACGATGCCGTGTTGCGTGACGGATCGTTGCCGCTGGAGTTGCTGGAGGAAGAGGTGGGGAAGTACATTGCCACGGGCCAGTAAGGGAGAAATCGCTGCATCGTACCGACTGGAGCCGGGGGCGCGCAGCGGAAACAGGCGCTGCAGGAGTCGCTTTTTTCGCGGCAGCAAATCGCGTTCCGCCGGGATATAATTTGGCGATTTTGCCGGCTTGATTCCAGCCGGACCGGAGGCCGATTGCCCTTGTTGCTGGATAGTCGCGAGGTTGGACGCGTCACCATCGTGCGCTGCAGCGGACGGATTGTTGCGGGTAGCGAGAGCGAGTCTTTGCGCGCACACGTTGCCTGGTTGCTGCGCGACCGCCGCTCCATTGTTCTGGACCTGGGCGAAGTTGGATTCATCGACAGCAGCGGCCTCGGCACAATCGTGCGCGCACTGACCAGCGCTCGCCAGGCGCAAGGGGATCTGAAGCTGTGCAACGTGCCGGAATTCGTGCGCAAAGTCCTAGAAGTGTCGCGCCTGACGGCGGTGTTCGACACGCACGAATCGGAGGAGAAGGCGGTAGCCGCATTCTACCGGCCTGGGGTGCGGGCCGAGGCACCGGCCGCGACCGGCCGGAGCGTACTGTGCCTGGACGCGCATGCCGACGTGCTGGCGTACTTGCGCGCCCTGCTGCGGCAGGCTGGATACGACGTCCAGACCAGCAGTCGCGTCAGCGATGCGGTGCTCTTGATGCGCGTGACGCATTTCGATCTGTTGCTGGCAGGCCCGGACATGATGCCTTCCGCGGAGAGGCCGCAACCCTTCCAGAACGCCTGCGCCAGCCTCCCGGTCATTGAACTAGGCTCCGAGTTTTCCACTCGCGATGCCGGTGAAGCCGGCGCGGCATTGCTGGGCGCGATTGAAGCCCGATTCAATCCGAAGACTGCATAACGCGAGAGATGCGCCCTGGGGGGCTGAGCAAAACCTGAAGGCGGAAGTACCGGTGATCGGTCCGGCGCGAACTGCTGGGCGGCTCCCGTCTGGGAAACCGCGAGTCGTGGGAAAGCCGGGCAAAGACTTCCTGCACGGTACCTTGCAAGCTTCCCCTGTGGTCCGAATATGTTCCGCATTGCCCGACAGCGTACAAAACAATGTGCGATAATGGAAATATTCTGCGATCGGGGTTCCGGGGGGAAATCCAGATCCAGCGCTAGACGGGGAGTAAGTCTTGGCGGCAGCTAAAAAAAACGCCGGAAAAATTCGCGGGTTTGACCCTAAGCAGTTTCTCTCCACGATCGGGGTGGGCAGGAAGAGTGCGGTCTTCCGCAGGAAACAAAAGATCTTCGGGCAAGGGGATCCTGCGGACGCGGTGTTTTATATTCAGACCGGCAAGATAAAGCTCACCGTGGTCTCAAAGACAGGCAAAGAAGCAACCATCGGCATTCTGGGTGAGGGAGACTTTTTCGGCGAGGGTTCGCTGGCCGGCCAAACCCTCCGCATGGGTTCTGCAACCGCGATCACGGAATGCGCCGTGCTGCGAATCGACAAGCGGGCAATGATGGAAGCGCTTCACCGGGAGCACGAATTTTCCGATCTGTTCGTGGCTTATCTGTTAGCGCGGAACATCCGTTACGAAGAAGATCTGGTAGATCAGCTTTTCAACTCGAGCGAAAAGAGGCTGGCGCGAATCCTGCTGCTGCTCGCCCGGTTTGGCAAGGAAGGNNGTCAGTTTCTTCATGAACCGGTTCAGGAAATTGGGGTTTATTAAATATAATGGCACCCTGCAAGTCCACAGTTCACTTCTGAACGTTGTTCTGCACGATTAGGTTCCGCACGGCTGGATCATTGGCATCGCTTCGCCCGGGGGATGATCGAGCACTGGCGAAGCAAATCCACTGAGAGATCTGATTAGCTGTCGGTGTCCCGGTTCCTGTCGATGAACGGCCACAGGCAATCTGGAGGCCACTGGAACGTGGCTCTGGGGCGGACGGTTAAGTGTTCAGAGGGTGTGGTTTCGTCAGGGGGTTGGTCTGGATCGGGCGAGGGATCGGGGAATGGTATCCGGTTCATCATGAGTGACTGTCCTCCAGTGACAATCCCGCACAAAGAGCAGGTGGCGCAGCGGATTCCCTCGGCTGCGCCACCTATGGAACCAGCGGACAAATGGGGAAGGGCCGCGTCCGGTTCCGTTACATCTCCTCGTTTCCGGTAAGTTACTATCGCCTCTCACTCAATGTCTGTCCAATATTGCACAGGTTCGAAATAAGTTACTGGCTGGAGTGAGAGCTGTTTCTGTCGTCTCCTCACACTTCGGCCCTCGGGATTTGGTATGCGCACACCAACTTAGGAGACGACCAGGGACTCTAACGGGTGCGCTTGAAGATGAGACTCAGACCTGATCCGCTCTGCTTCCAGGTGCCGGTGATCTCTGACATGTCTTTGTTCACGACGCCGTCATAGACGCTCAGATTGGGGGTGCTTTCGAAATGCAGGGCGGGTTCTTTATAGGTAATGGCGGTGATCAAAATGCCGGAGCTGTCCTGGTCAGGGTAATCGATCGTGCCACTCAGGCTTCCATCCTGTGCGGCGGAGATGTGCACCAGGATTCGCTTTTTGGGTTGGGCGCCGGGATCGAGAGTTCCTTCCCAATCTCCTACGATCAGCCGCGCATCGGCTGCCACTGCCGGAGTAGGCGCAATCCTCAATCCGAGCACCAGGGTCAAACCCAAGCAAAGCACGAACAGCGATACGCGAGGCTTTTTCACGGCCGATCTCCTTTGACCACAGATCTCCTTCTCACCAGGAGAACGGTCCTCAGTATAAACCTGTCTCGCCTCCGCCACATCGGATGAGACGAGTTGATTCGTGCAACCCGTTTGCGGAGTGCACTGCTGTACAATTTTCGGGAATGAAACAACGGGCGAGAATCACGGCGATCCTATGGATGGTGCTGGGGGCGGCGGTGTGGATTGCCGCCGAGCCCATTGCTTCTCTTCGCGCCACGAACTACGTCAATGATTTTGCGGGAGTGCTGGATGCGGCGACGCAGGGGCGGTTGAACGATCTTTGCCGGCAGGTGGACCAGAAGGCGCAGGCGCAGATTGCGGTGGTTACGGTGAAGTCGGTGGATGGGCAGGACGTGGTGAGCTACGCGGTGGCGCTGTATCAGAAGTTTGGGATAGGGCAAAAGGGAAAAGACCGCGGTGTGCTGATCCTGCTGGCGACGGACGATCACAAGTATTGGACTACGGTCGGATATGGGCTGGAGGCGATTCTTCCGGACGGGAAAGTGGGCGGGTTCGGACGGGAAATGGTGCCGGCGCTGCGCGGCGGGGATTATGCGGGAGCCGTCACGTTGATGACGGGGCGGGTGGCTGCAGTGATTGCGCAGGACGCGGGAGTGACGTTGGACAATCAGCCTGCGATGGCCGCGCCTCGGCGGCGTCCAGCGCCGAGCGGTGGGGTGGGGACGGTGGTGGTCGTACTGTTCGTTCTCTTCCTTATTGTGATCCCCATTTTGTGGGCGATATTTCGCGGAGGCGGTGGAGGGCGGGGCGGNNGGTGGGAGTTGGTAGAGGGTGCTTCATGTTTGAATTTGTGGGAGAGTGCCTGCTCCCTCAGGTGCTAGAGCCCGGCATTCATGGGGTTCGAAACGGCGCGGCTGAAGCCGCGTCCCTTCAAAGCACGCTATGAAACAGGTCTAGAGTGAGAGGGGCGAAATGGTTTCGGAAAAACTGATTGGCGAGTTTGTCGAACGGCTGCGGGCGGCAGCGGGTACGAATCTGCTGGCGGCGATTCTTTATGGTTCGGCGGCGGCGGGAGATTATGTTGCCGGCTACTCGGACGTGAATGTGCTGTGCGTGCTCGGCGAAACTTCTTTCGCGGCGATCGGGGCGCTGGCTCCGACAATCGAATGGTGGGGGAAGCAGAAGCATCGGGTGCCGCTGCTGATGAGCGCGGAGGAGATGCGGCGGTCGGCAGATGTGTTCTCGATCGAGTTTTTGGACATGCGGCGAAATCACCGTCTGCTGTGGGGAGAGGACATCCTGAAGACTTTGGAAATTCCGATGCGTTGGCATCGCGCGCAGGTGGAGTATGAGTTGCGGGAGAAGACGATCCTGCTGCGGCAGCGGTTGCTGATGGTGGCGGGAAACGC
>PMBA01000102.1:7232-23546 GCA_003152795.1 Acidobacteriaceae bacterium
ATTCGGGAGCGGAAGAAAGAGCGGAAGTCGGCCGAAGTCGATGAGGTTTTTGCGCGTTATCTGAAGCTGGTGGACGAGGTGACGGCGGTAGTAGACAAGATGCTCGATCCGGCGGCGTGATGAGTCCGGCAAAGAAAATTTTGTATTCAGGAGAGTGACATGAGCAAGGGCTGGATTGTACTGATTGTCCTGGTGGTGATCGTGCTGGCGCTGTTTGGACAGTACGTGGGAGTGCGCAATCAACTGGTGGCGAAGGATCAGGCGGTGAAGGCGGCGTGGTCGCAGGTGGACATCGTGCTGCAGCGGCGCGCGGATTTGATTCCGAACCTGGTGGAGACGGTGAAGGGATATGCGCAGCAGGAAGTGACGGTGTTCGGGGACATCGCCAAGGCACGGTCGGCGCTGCTTTCGGCGCAGACGCCGTCCGATAAGATTGCCGCCAACGGGCAGTTGGATGGCGCGCTGGGACGGCTGCTGCTGATTGTGGAGAATTATCCGCAGCTGAAGTCGAATGAAAATTTTATGCGCTTGCAGGATGAACTGGCGGGGACGGAGAACCGGATCGCCGTCGAACGCAAGCGGTATAACGATACGCTGCAGGATTACAACACTTATCTGCTGCAGTTCCCGAACAATCTGTATGCGGGGTTTGCGGGCTACAAGCAGAACCCGGCGTACTTCCAGGCATCGGAAGGTTCGCGGGTGGCGCCGAAGGTGGACTTTGGCGCGAAGCCGGCGGCTCCGGCGGCAGCTCCGGCGCATTGAGCGGGCGATCGGGCGCGTTCGTTGGTCGCTGGTCGTGGTCGTTAGTCGTTCGGGGTTTGAGTCCGGCTGCTAGCTGGAAATCAAAGTCGGAAGGCTTTTGCTCGCCAACGACCAACGACTGACGACTATCGATCCCGAATAACTGAACATATTGCCCGTACGTGCGTCACATTCTGATGAGGCGCACTTTGGTATATAGATGGGAAGGGTTTCTGGAATCCCCTCCGATTCCGAAGTCTCGGACACGAGGGGATTGGTATGGGACGCCGCAGTGAGCGATTTCCGGCCAGGATTCGCAATGCATTTCGCATCGTAATTTTCAGGGTATTTCTCTTTCAACTCATTCTGGTGGCTTCCGTTGCATGGGGGCAGGATGCGTCCACGGGCGCGTTGCGGGGCGTGGTGTTGGACGCCCAGGGAGCGGCGATTACGAACGCGGACATCGTGGCGATCCGGGTGGAGACGGGGATCCGCTACCACTCAGCGACGGATTCAGCGGGACGATTCGCGGTGGACCTGCTGCCGGCCGGGGAGTATTCGGCGCGGGCGGAGGCGGAAGGGATGTCGCCGGAAATTTCGCCGCTGATTCGGGTGGAAATAGGAGCGGCGGCGCTGGTGACGTTCAAGCTGAAGGTGGCGGGGCCAAAGGAAACGATCACGGTGTCGGAGGCGCCGCGCATTGTGGCTATGGATCCGAGTTCGGTTTCGGCGCTGGTGGATGAGCGGGCGATCGAAAATCTGCCGCTGAACGGGCGCAGGTTTACGGATCTGTTGCTGCTGATGCCGGGGGTGACGCAGGATCCGCGAGGGTTGACGTCGGGATCGAACGGCGATCTTTCTTACGGCGGGATTCGGGGATACAACACGAGCTTTCTGGTGGATGGCGGTGACGACAATAACGGCTTTTTTGCGCAGGCTTCGGGGCGCTATCGCGCGCCTTACCAGTTTTCGAACGAGATGGTGCAGGAGTTCCGCGTGCAATCGAGCGGCTATGGCGCCGAGTCGGGGCGGGCTGGGGGCGCGGTGGTGAATGTGGTGACCAAGTCGGGCACGAACCAGTGGCACGGGAACACATTCTATTACCTGCGTGACAGTTCGCTGGGAGGAGCGGCGCCGGCACTGGTGGGATTCAATCCGAGCGATGTGCAGCACCAGTTTGGCGGGACGATCGGCGGTCCGATCCAGCGCAGCAAGACGTTTCTGTTTGCCAGTTACGACCAGCACATTTTCGATGTGCCCGCGGTGGTGCAGTTTCTGAACGGTTCCACCGTGGTAGTGCCGCAGTTGGGCGCGGTGTTGCCGTTGGACTACGAGATCTGCGATGCGCGCGCCGGTGGGGCGGCGTGCGATCAGGCGATTGTGCCGGGTTGCCCTCCGCCCGGTTCAGGTGGACCGCCCTGTGTGGCGCCAGCGGGGCTGGCGGCGGCGGCGCAGCTTTCGGCGAATGGGGGCACGAAGCACGCGAATTTACTGGGAGAAACGGGATCCTTGAAACTGGATCGGGTGCTGACGGCGCATCAGTATCTCTCGGTGCGGTTGAGCGCGGCGCGGTCCTACGGGACCAATAACGTCTCGTTTGACTCGGGGAGTCCGATCACGAATTATGCGATGAGCGGGAATGGCGAAGAGGACGTGGCGACGGATAGCGCATCGTTGAGCCTGCTGGGCAGCATGACTCCGCGACTGACGAGCCATTTGCGGGTGCAGTTTTCGCGCGATCTGGAACAGTCGTTTCCCAACACGACCGGGGTGCGCACGAGCATCTACAGTTGGATGGACAATTTAGGGCAATCGTCGACGTTGCCGCGGCAGACGCGGGAACACAGGTTGCACCTGGCGGAGACTCTGAGCCTGAGCCGCGGGCGAAGCGAGTGGAAGTTCGGGNNGATGCGGACCTGGGACTACAACTACTTCCCGTCGTTGTACAGCGGCGAATATGTCTTCGACAACATTTATGTGGATCCGCTGACGTTTGCGCCGGAGCCCGCCAACCCCAATAACCTGAAGCTAACGCCGCTGCGCGCGTATGCGCATACCATAATGCCGGGCTGGGATTGGGATGCCGGTAGCTGGACGGGACCGGCCGCCAACCTGGCGCGATATTACATTCAAAATTTCGGGAATCCGGTATCGCATCCGGACAGCAACGACTACGCGGCATTCGTGCAGGACACGGTGCGGTTGACGCCGCATTTCACCTTGAGTATGGGAGCGCGCTACGACCTGCAGACGTTTTCGAAAGCGGGAATGCAGAGTAATCCGCTGTGGCCGGCGGCGGGGAAGATGCCGCTGCAAGAGAAGAACTTTGCGCCACGAGTGGGAATTGGTTATGCCATCGGCGACGAGCGGCCGCTGATGGTGCGGGCGGGATTTGGAATGTTCTATACGCGTATTCCGGGGATTTATCAGTCGGCGGTGATCAATAACAATGGACTGAGCGACAACTTTCTTTCTCTGGATAATTCTGATTTCTACCAGCAGCAGGTGTTTCCTACTTATCCGAATGCGGCGTTCAGTTGTCCGCGGGGGCCGGTCTTATGCACGCTGCCGGCTGGGTTGCAGCAGTATGCCAGCAGCGAGATTGCGGCTTTTGCACCGGACTTTAAGACGCCGCGGGTGCAGCAGGCAAGTCTAAGTCTGGAACGGGAAGTGGCTGGCGGATTTACGGGGACAGTGTCTTACCTGTATGTGCATGGGGTGGACATGATTCGGGCGCGAGATGTGAATCTGCCGCCTCCGACTTACTACAGTTATCCGATTTACGACTCGACCGGCAGTATTTTTCAAAATGCATTTTATAACGTGGAGTCGTTTGCGACGCAGAGCGGCACAGGTTGTCCCTATTCGCCGTGCTTCCTATTGGATCGCAAGATCCCGCAACTGGGGGCAATCGACCAGTTTGAGAGTGCGGCCTGGAGCCAATATCACGGGATGACGGTGTCGCTGCACAAGCGGATGTCGGGGGGGATGTACTTCCGGCTGGCATATACCTGGGCGCATGCGATCGACAACGGGCAGGATGCGCTGGTGGCGGGAGCGCCGTCCACCGTGCAGAACTCATACTCGACGAAGAGTGAGAAGGCGTCGAGTGTGACGGATCAGCGGCAACGGCTGACGATTTCAGCGATCGAGGAGCCGAATCCGTTTGCGGCGGGACAGAAAGTTCTGGCGGCGATGTTTGATCACTGGAAAATCTCGGGGATTATGACGTATGGCAGCGGGCGCCCGGCGAACGCGACGGTGTCGGGCGATCCGAATCAGGACGGGAACACGAGCAACGACCGCTTGTCGGGATATGGACGCAATGCGTTCATCGGGCCCGACTACGCGAGCCTGGATATGAGAGTGGGAAGGAAGATCGATTTGGGGGGACGGTATCATCTGGAACTGACGGCGGAATCGTTCAATCTGTTCAATCGCGACAATCAGAGGTACGGCGTGAACGACAACGGATACTATGATTCGGCAGGACAGTTCGTTAAGTACACGCAATACGTGGGAGGGGTTCCTTATCCGGCGTATTATCAGCAACCTACAAGTTTAATGAAACCTACTAGTTCGTTCGCTCCGCGACAGATGCAGTTCTCGATGCGCTTCAATTTTTAGGTGAAATGGAATATTTCTGCACATTCCACTTGACTTAGAGGTATATTGCTTCCATAACTAACAAGTCCACTTAGGACGAGCGGGGGGGTGTAGTCCGTTGGCGGAAGTTCGACTTCAAGAGGGTGAATCCCTCGAAAACGCTCTGCGGCGGTTTAAGCGGAAGGTACAAACCGAGGACATTATCAAGGAAGTGAAGCGTCATTCGTTTTACCTGAAGCCCGGCGAGAGAAAGCGCGTAAAGGAAGCGTTGGCTCGCAAGCGCAGCCGCAAGAAAGCACGCAAGGAACAGGACTAAAAGGAAGGGGCCGTCCGCTGGTGGGGCGGCCCGTTCCTGATCAATCGAGGTTGGAGCGAGAATCGGCAAGCCGGTTTTCTACGGGATTTTGAGTCTTCCGATTTCGCCGGTGGTTGTTGGTTTTATCAGTAATTTAGTAACCATACGGTGCACACCGTATGGCGGGCCGAACCCAAGGGGTCAGCATGAGGGGGATGTAAATCTCCTGCCCACGATGTGAACCGGATCCTTCCCTATTCGGGTCCCCCGTGCAGAGCAGGGACGCGAAATGGGAGCGCCTCTCCAATGGAATACCAGGACAAGGTCTTAAAGTGCATCGATTGTGGCACGGACTTCGTGTTCACAGCGGGCGAACAGCTGTTCTTCCACGACAAACAGTTCAAGAACGAACCCAAACGCTGCAAGAACTGCAAAGGCAAGCGAGTGGCCGTGCTTGGAGCCACCACGCAGGGATCTTCCCGCGGGCATTCGTATGCGAAGACGGAGACCCGGACAAACTGCTCGCAGTGCGGGAAAGAGACGACGGTACCGTTCCGGCCGACGCAAGGGCGTCCGGTGCTATGCCGCGAGTGTTTTCAACAGGGGCGGCAGGTCGCGAGCGCCTGATTTTCCTTTGAAGGTTAAGTGGAGCGGGCCAGCGGGATTTGTCACATGCTGCGGGTCTAGGGGCGTGTTACGTTTTGGAAGCGGAACTGCGCTGATGGAACTGGGTGTCGGCATGGCGGATGAGCAGGGCTTCCACCTGACGCAGAAGGTCGCCGGTGCCGAGCGGCTTGATAAGCAGTGAATCTGAGTTTTCTCCGGTCCAATCTTTTCCGTTCCGATCCTGGCGGTCCCGGCGTTCGCCCGGCAAATATTCGCCGGATGGGGGATAGGCGGTAAGCAGGGCGGTCGCAGGATCGTACGGCTGGCGGCGCGCGGCGCGGATGACTTCCAGTCCGGCCTCTTCGGTCTCCATACGCAAGTCGCTGATGACCATCTGGTAGACGCTGGAGGTCATGCGGGCAAAGGCTTCGGTGGAACTGCCGGCGGTGTCGACTTCAAATCCGTGAAGTTCGAGAACAGCCTTGAGGGTCAGCAGGACGGCAAGATCGTCGTCGACAACCAGGATACGGCGTTTCATGTGCACCTCTTTCCATGGAAGCTCAGCCGCGGCATCGACTCGTTTAGTATAGGAGTGTGTCTCGCTTCTACATAGAAAATTTTGGCTGCCGCGCAACGCAAGCGGACGGGGCGGCACTGGAACGGCAATTTGTTGAGCGCGGGATGGAGCGGGCCGGAACAGCTCGCGACGCAGAAATTGTTGTGCTGAATACCTGCACTGTGACCGAGGGCGCGGATAAAGATGCGCGCGCCTCGATACGGCGGCTGCAGCGGGTGAATCCGGATTGCCGCATTCTGGTGACCGGCTGCTACGCGCAGCGGGCTCCGGAAGAGTTGGCGGCGCTGCCGGGCGTGACCTGGGTGGTGGGTAATTCGCACAAGCACCAGGCGGCGGCGATTGCGACTTCCTCTTCTTCTTCTTCCGGTTCGGTGGGGTTTGTTTCACTGGCGGAGCTTTCGGGGGAGCAGGAGCGAATTCCACTCTTTCGCAAAGAACGAGAAAGAGTGGAGCACCCGGCGGATCCCACGCTTTCGCAAAGAGCGCGAAAGAGCGGGGCACCTGGCCGACTTCCCGGGGATCAAGCCGCAAACGTGATTGTGGGGGACATCTTTGCGCACACCGAACTGTTGGCGGCTCCGGTATTTGAAGCGGCCAATGAGCGGACGCGTCCGAATCTGAAAGTGCAGGATGGGTGCGACAACCGCTGTTCGTTCTGCGTGATTCCGTATGTTCGGGGACAGAGCCGATCGCTGCCGATGCAGCGTGTCCTTACGGAAGTGCGAACGCTGGTGGATGCAGGCTATCGCGAAGTGGTGATTTCGGGGATCAATCTGGGGCGGTGGGGTCGGGATCTGGAGGGGAGTGCGCAGCTCTCAGTTGTCAGCTCTCAGTTGTCAGTCGTTGGCGAGCAAAGCCCTGGCGGTGCCATGGATTCCAGCCTGCAACTGGGGCCGAGCCCCGAGCGACTACCGACGAACGGCCAACGGCTTGTCGATCTGATTCGCGCCATTCTCGCGCAGACCTCTCTTCAGAAACTGCGGATCAGTTCGGTTGAGCCGATGGACTGGAGTGACGATCTGATCGGGTTGGTCGCCACGTCGCCTCGCATTGCCAAGCATGCGCACGTGCCGCTGCAGTCGGGGAGCGATGCGGTGCTGCGGCGGATGCATCGCAAGTACCGGCCNNCGAAGAGCTGCCGTTTACTTATCTGCACGTGTTCACCTATTCGGCGCGTCCGGGAACGCCGGCGGCGGAGCAGCCGGGGCAGGTCGCGGTGGGCGTGGCTCGGGAAAGAAACCGCATTCTGCGGGAAATCGCATCGAGGAAGAAATGGGCGTTTATGCGGTCGCTGGTGGGGACGGTGGTCGAGGCCATCACGCTGCAAGCGGGCGGAGCGGATTTCACCGAGGCACTGACGGAAAATTACCTGAAAATGAAAATTTCCGGGAATCATAAAGCGAACCGCTTTATGGATGTAGAGGTCACAGGGGTGAATGGCGAGACGCTGGCTGGGGAGCCGGTGGACGACCATGGGGCGAGTTGTTGATGTTAGCTGGTGGAGAAGCGGGCGTCTCCGCCCGGCTGGACGGGTGAGGCGCCGTTCCCTCCAATAGTGACTCGGGAGTGCACCGAAGCGAACAAACGAATTGACCTGTAACCCTTTACGGGCTTACGATAACAAAAATCAAGAAATGCGGAGTGATCCGAACCCATGTCACAGTCAGCGTTTCGGTCTGCGGTGTGTTGTTTGCTGGCGATCGTGTTTCCGGCGCAAGTGATGCTGGCGGGAGAGACGGCGTCGGCCATGTTGTACACGAACGGTGCGGCGTGGTTGAACGGGAGCGAGGTGCCGAAGTCGGCAGCCGTGTTCTCTGGAGACATGTTGCAGACGCGACCCGATTCGACAGCCAGTATTCAATCGAACGGATCGAACGTGATGGTTCTGGCGGACTCGCTGGTGAAATTTGAAGGGCCGGCAGTGGAACTCGAGCATGGCGCGGTGCGGGTGACGACTTCACGGGGACTGGCCGCGCGGGCCGGTGACGTGACCGTGAAGCCGGCAAGCAATTCGTGGACTGAGTTTCAGGTGACGGATGTGGATGGGCGGGTGCAGATCGCGGCCAACAAGGGCGACGTGACGGTGCAGGACGACAAGGGAACGACAACCGTGGCGCAGGGGCAGCAGACTACGCGCGACGATACGGCGGATACGGAGAAAAAGAAGAAAAAGCGGCGGCGCGCAGCCGGTGCGGCGCCGGCGGCGGGTGGAGGAATCATGAGTTCGGCACCGGTGGTTTATGGAGGATTGGGCGCGGTGGGTGTAGTTGCGGTGTGGGTATGGACGCGGTCGGAGCCCCCGGCGAGTCCGGTATGTCCGACGGATCCCTGCCAGTGATTTTGGCGCGAGCGAGTTCTTGAACGTGAGTTCCTGCCCGGAGTTTCTTCCAATGCGTTCTAGAGTGGGCGACTGAATCGATGTCGCGCTACGTTTCCTACCGGGATTTCGACTGGCTGCTGATGGGCTTCGTGCTGGCGATTTGTGCGCTGGGCGTGGTGCAGATTCACAGTGCGACCGAGCACACGAAATTTGCCGGATCGCACGTCAAGCAAATCTACTGGGTATTGGCGGGCGTAGGCGCGATGTTCCTGGTGAGCCTGGTCAACTATCAAGCCCTGCTCGAACAAATCCACTGGATGTACATTGCATCGCTGGCGTCCCTGATCGCGGTAATTCTGTTCGGGCAGAAATATCTGGGTGCGCGGCGCTGGATCAAGATGCCGGGGGGCGGGCATTTTCAGCCGTCGGAGTGGGTGAAGCTGATCCTGATCCTGGCGGTGGCGAAGTATTTTGCGGATCTGCACGAGCGGGAACTGTCGTGGCCGGACTTTCTGAAGGCGGGGGCGATCGTCGGTTTTCCGATGCTGATGGTGCTGGCGCAACCGGACTTGGGGACGGCGCTGACCTACCTGCCGGTGGCGATCATGGGCTTGTTTCTGGGCGGGTTGAGATGGAAGCAGGCGCTGATCGTGGTGATGATCGGGGGGTTGCTGGTTCCGGTGGCATGGATCAAGGTATTGAAGCCTTATCAGAAGGAACGGTTAACCAGTTTTATCAACCCGGATGCGGATCGGCAGGGCTCCGGGTATCAAGTGAATCAATCGCTGATTGCGGTGGGGTCGGGCGGGATCTGGGGGAGCAGCGAGGGATCGCAGACGCATCTGGCGTTTCTGCCGGTGCCGCAGACGGACTTTATTTTTGCGGCGTTTGCCGAGGAGCACGGGTTTGTAGGAGCTCTGGCGCTTCTGCTGTTATACTTTATTGTGCTGATGCGGTTGACGCAGAATGCACAAACGGCGCCCGACCGCGCTGGAGCATTTCTGGTAATGGGTGTGGTGGCTGTGCTTAGCTTTCACATCCTGGTCAACGTCGGCATGGTGGTTGGCTTTATGCCAGTCACCGGAATACCTCTGCCGCTCATGAGTTACGGCGGGTCTTCCGTTCTCTTCATGTTTCTGGCGCTGGGGATGGTAATGAACGTCAGAATGCGTCGTTTCGTGAACTGAGACGGTCGGAAGAAGTTGGGGCGCCATTCGCAGCATGGAAAACGGCGCCAGGAAACAAGATTCAGGCAGGAAACAAGATTACGAAGGCCCTCGCGAAAAAGGAGGGCAGAATGCCGGCAGAAGTCGAAGCCGGACAGGATTGAAGCCAGTCAGGCGGGGAACGGCCCCCTCAGCGAAACGCGAGAGAGTGGCCACAGACCTGACGAAAGGCTTAACGCGATCAGTGCAGACGAGTATGAACAATTCACTGCAGTGCAGGTTCCGGGAAGAACTCCGGGACCGCGCCCGCCCCTACCCGGAGCGGAGCTGAACGCAATCGATCCGTTGGTCCGCCTTGCGCTTCTGGTCCGGTAAAGAAAAACCGGAGTAGAAATGAACAAGGAATTGTTTGTATCGACCACGCCTCACGAAACCAAAGTGGGGATCACGGAAGACGATCAACTCGCAGAAATTTATCTCGAACGAGAAAACGAATACACCTTAGCAGGCTCGATTTATAAGGGCCGAGTGACGCGCGTGCTGCCAGGCATGCAGTCGGCCTTTGTGGACATTGGATTGGAACGCGACGCGTTTCTTTACGTCTCCGATTTCATGGATCTGGAACAGCAGGACGAAGACTTGGACGAAGCGGTCCCGGCCAATCGTCCAGTGACGGAGGCGCGCCCGCGCCCCGGGTTGGAAGCAACTGGGACGGCGACGAATGGCGAAGGGCAGTTTACGGCGGTCGAAAGCGCAGCGGGCGAAGGGGAAGAACCGGCAGAAGGCACATCAGAAGCGCCCGGCAACGTCGCGGGTAGCGCGCGCGATTTTCGCGGACGGCGGCGCCGTCGCGGACGTCGTGGAGAGACGGGGCGCGGGCCGAGTCCGGAGCGCAGCGAACCAGTCCGCAGTGGAACCGCGAACGAAGTTAAGAATGAACCTAGAAATGAATCTAGAAGTGAACCGCGGAACGACCGCTTTAGCCGCGGCGACCGTCCCGGACGAAGCGGGGCGGACTCGCGATTCCAGCGGCCGGCGCCTACGACCGCTCGGGCGGCGGGTCGCGACTACGATTACGGACCGCCCCCGGGATATCAGCCGATCCTTCTTCCTGGCGAATCGATCTCGAAGTACCAGCGGCAGGGAGTGGGACAGAGTCAGGGACCGGCCTTGCCGGTAGAAAGCGCGGCGCCGGTGGAACAGCCAGCGTCGGCGCCGGTCTCCACCGTTGCGAACTTTCCTGAGGATGAGCCGATCTTCGCGGCAGACGTTGCCGAGCCTGTTTACGAACAGCATGAGCATGCGCCGGACGCGGAAGTTGACGAAGAGATAAACGGAAATGTGGCCAGCGCAGGGCCCGAAAAAGCGGAAGGCGCAATCGCGGCGCGAACGTCGTCGTCGTCCTACTCGGCGCCGGTGTTGCGCGAGTCTCAGCATGAAGAAGACTCCGCTGACTTTCCACAGAGTACGCGGGAGGTCACGCTCAATCCCACCCAGGTCGACATCGAAGAACAAGAGATCGAGGAAGAAGAAGCCGACCTTGCGTCCTACGGGGAGGAACCCGGAGACGACGCGGGCTTTGAGGAATTGGAAGAAGAGACGCAGGCGGCTGGTGGAGAGTTGCCGGGATCCGTACCCGGGGAGATTGCTCCGGGGCTGGTATCCGGCGGAGAGCTGGCAGCGAACGGCGAAGCGGTTCCCGAAGTCGTGCTGGAAGACGAAGAGCGAGAAGCGGAGGAGTTGGAACTGGAAGAGGCGCAAGCGGAGGCTGAGGCGCTGCTGGAAGCGGAGGCGATTGGCGACGGCACGGTGGATGCGAGCGCGGAAGTTCGCGGTCCCGCACCCGAGGCAAGGTTGTTGCAGCGGACGCAGCGTCGCGGGCCGGAGCGCGGCGGTTCCGACCGCACTTCCGACATCGACCGGCGTCGTGGACGGCGCGGGGGGCGGCGTTTTCGCAGTCGCGAGAACACGGTGGTGCCGCAGATCAGCGAACTGCTCAAGGAAGGGCAGGAAGTGCTGATCCAGATTGCGAAGGAGCCGATCGGGAAAAAAGGGGCGCGGATCACCAGTCACATCGCCCTGCCGGGACGATTCCTGGTCTTCATGCCGACGGTGAACCACACGGGGGTTTCGCGCAAGATCGCGTCGGAAGAAGAGCGGCAGCGGCTGAAGCGAATCATCCAGAGTGAGCGCGAAAATGGCAGCGGCGGTTTCATTGTGCGGACCGCGGCGGCGGGTGCTTCGGACGAGGAACTGCGAGCGGACATCCGCTTTTTGAAAAACCTGTGGAACGAGATCAAGGCGCGCTCCGACAGCAGCAAGTCTCCGGCGCTGATCTATCACGATCTGAACGTGGTGGAGCGGGTGCTGCGCGACCAGGTGAGTTCGGAGTTTTCGGTGATCTGGGTGGACACGGAACAGGAATACGAGCGCATTGTGCGGTTTGCGAATCGCTTCCAGCCGGCTCTGGTGAAGCGCGTCAAGCTCTATACGAAGGAGACTCCGCTCTACGATCAGTTCGGGCTGAACGAAGAAATTAACAAGGCGTTGAAATCGAAAGTCTGGCTGAAGAGCGGCGGGTATATCGTGATCAATCAAACCGAAGCGCTGGTTGCGATCGACGTGAACACCGGCAAGTACGTGGGGAAAACCGCTCGCCTTGAAGATACTATTGTGAAAACGAACGTTGATGCGATCAAGGAGATCGTGCGGCAGGTGCGGCTGCGCGATCTGGGCGGCATCATCATCATCGACTTCATCGACATGGATGAGCGGCGCAACCGGCAGAAAGTGATGCAGGCGCTGGAAGAGGCGTTGCGGCTGGACCGGGCGCCATCGAAGGTGCTGCAGTTCAACGATTTCGGTCTGGTGGCGATCACGCGCAAGCGGGTAAAGCAGTCGCTGGAACGGACGATTGGGTCGCCCTGCCCTTATTGCCAGGCCACCGGCTTCGTGAAAGCGGTGAATACCATCTGCAACGAGGTGTATGTCGAGATGCGCAAGATCTCAAGCCATCTGGAACACAGCGACGTGATGTTGCGCGTGAACCCGGAGGTTGCGAAAGCGCTGAAGGCGAACAACGCGAAACTGCTGAGTGAGATGGAAGAGCTCACGAAGAAGACGATTATTATCAAGTCGGATCCGGCGCTGCACCAGGAGCAGTTCGATATTCACTAGTACCGGGGGAGCGCCGGACGTCTCACAGGTCCAGCCGGGCGGGGACGCCCGGCTCTCCACCAGCAAGATTGAGAGGGGCGGGCGCTGTGCTCGTCCCTCTCGCTTTTTGCTGTTTCCCGTGCAAGGTAAAATGGCATATTGTATGGTAAATGCCATGGTACAATACCAATATGAATGCCACAATAAGCATCGACCGGGCGGGCCGACTGGTTCTTCCCAAGCCAGTTCGCGAGCAGTTGCAACTTGAACCGGGAGAATCACTGGAAATGGAGTCGTTCGAGGATCACATCGTTCTGCGCCCAGTTCGTGGCAACGCAACGGCTTACAAGAAAGAGGGCGTCTTGGTGTTTCGAACGGGTCCGTTGAAGGCGTCTGTTGTCGATGAGACTATCCGTGAGGTTCGTAAGGAGCGAGACCGGCAAATATTGGGCACGAAACGGTGAAATCTTTTTTCGACACGTCGGTTCTGGTCGCATCGTTTCTGGACGGTCATGAACACTATGAGCGGAGCTTTGCCGTTCTTGCCCATGCCAACCGCAAAAATGCGTGCTGCGCAACGCATAGTCTGGCGGAACTCTATTCGACTCTGACACGGCTACCGGGAAAATTAGGCTTGAGTGTGGAACAGGCGCTAGCGTCTCTCGATTCCGTCGCGGAACGGCTGGAGTTGATATCGTTGGATGTTCCTGAGTATCGGCACGCAATCCGGGAGGCTGCAAGCGGGGGTATCGTCGGCGGCACGATCTACGACGCCTTATTAGGCCAATGCGCTTTGAAGGCGCGTGCGACGAAGATCTACACTTGGAACGTCGGTCATTTTCGGATGCTCGGGGCTGAAATCGCCAACAGAGTGCGAACTCCTTAAGCGTTGCTATCGGTCTCTTGGACGGTTTTTCACCTGAATCTCAGAACAACAACTCCAGCGTCCCAACTCACGAACACCCACCACACCGTGCCCCATACCGTAAGAATGAAGGGGATAGGTACTTGCAAGTAAACAAAGGGCAACACTAGGCCCGCTACGGGGATATCTACGGTATACAGATAGAGCCATCCGGAATCGAGGAGCAAAGAGGGGTGCTCGCCTCAGTGCCAGGCTCTCGCTCATGGTTTCGATATTTTCACGAAAGCCGTCCGTATTCCTACGCCGCAGCGATGAGCTTTGCGGCTTCCGCAGTGCGCTCGCGCAGCTTCTCCAGCGAACTGCGGAGAGGCTCGCTGTTGGCCTGCGTTTCCGGTTGCTGGCCGATGGTCAAGGCGAGCCGGTTGACGGCTTCCGCGAGGCGCTTGGCGAGATCGATCAGGACTACCAAAGAATCGGCGTGCAACTTCCAGACGGAGAGGGAATTGTGCGAGCGCTTGAGTTCCTCGATTTCGGTGGTCATGCGCGCCGTTACAGCGACGATGCGGAGCAGCATCCGGGCAGCGTTGGCCCGCGGACCAGTTTGATCGAGATAGTCGGCTGTGTAAGCCTCAATTTCAGCGGGACTGAGCATGAGGTTGAAGTAGCGCATGGGCACGATCTGGCGGAACTTGGGATCGGCGACGCGTACGAAAACGCGGATCGATTCTTCCACTCTTCGCAGCTTGGCTTCCTCGACCGATACCGCCTGCGGAGTGATGGCGGCAGCAACATACTTCTGGACTGGAGCCGGAGCGAGCGCCGGAGCCGCAGCCGCGCCGCTAGAGGACGGCATGGACTCTGAATTAGTGCGCCGGATCGGCGGCCTTCGTTCCAATTCTTTTTTCAGCCGGGACACGCGCCGGAATTTTTCCAGGGCAGCGCCGTAATCGACCTTCAACAATGCTTCCTGGTTCAGTGCGGCGACATGCTCAACGGTGACTTCCACTCCGTCGACTGTACTAAGGATGCAGCCGCCAAGTTCTTCAAGGCGTTTGGCGAAATCCTTGATCTCCTGGGTGGCAGCGGCGAACAGAGAGTGGAAGCGGTCGCCGAATGCGGAATTGTACGGCGCAAGAGTGGCCAGCACTCCGGGATGATAAATCGATACGCCGAGCGCGGCCTTTAATTCCCGAACCCGCGGAATGATGCCGGAGTCCATGAGCGCGCTGAAGTCATTGAAGCGATTCGCCTGGTCAAGCAGAGGGCCGAATTCACGCAACAACTGCACGTCGGCATCCGAGAGCACGGGAACGTCGGACTCAGACAGGATTTCCAGCAGCGCAATTTCAAACGGAGACAGAGGAATCGAGCCGTCAAGGCCGTAGCCACGCCGCTCCCACTGGCCGGCTACACGGGGATGCCGGAATAAAAAGGTTGCGACCAGATCGGTCTTGTCGCGATTGGCTCCCGAATCGTCGCGGTGGCGCGCAAAGTAGCGCAGGAGCGCTTCGGCAACCTCGGGATCGAGGTCGGATTGCACTCCCAGCCGGAGCATGGCAGGAGTGATGGCCATGTCGAGAAGCTGAATCCAGAGCTGCATCTGATCGAGCGTGGAGCGCACATCGTCGACGTGGCTGATGACATCGGGAGCGAGTTCGGCGGGAGCGGGCAGCTCTCCGCCAAGCTGATCGCTGAGCAGCCGCTGGTAGAAGCCCTGCACGGTGGCGAGCAAGGCCAGTTCCCATTTGGGATCCTCAACCAAAGTCAGCTCCTTCGAGATGGCAAGGTAATGCTTGCAGAGGCAGTCGTACCTTTTAGTAAAGCCGAAAGGGAACGGCAGCGCAATTAATCAGCTGGTTACGGAAGTGAGTGGACCACTACCCAGCAGGCAGTTCGCAGTACCAGTGTCCAGTATCCAGTGGGGCCAGTCGCGGCTGCCTATGGCTGGGGCTTCGCGAGCTGGGTTATTGGAAGACCACGGTCTTGTTTCCATACAGCAGGATGCGGTTTTCGACGTGCCAGCGGACGGCGCGCGACAGGACGACCTTTTCGATGTCGCGGCCCTTCTGGACGAGATCGTCGATGGTGTCGCGGTGGTGGATGCGGACGACATCCTGTTCGATGATGGGGCCATCGTCGAGCACTTGGGTCACGTAGTGAGCGGTGGCGCCGATCAGTTTGACGCCGCGCTGAAACGCCTGGTGATAGGGTTTGGATCCGACGAACGCGGGCAGAAAAGAGTGGTGGATGTTGATGAGGTTCTGGGAGCCGAGGGTTGCGATGAACTCGTTGGAGAGCACCTGCATGTAGCGCGCGAGGACGACAAGACTGCATTTGTGCTCGC
Source organism: Acidobacteriaceae bacterium (assembly GCA_003152795.1). GTDB lineage: Bacteria > Acidobacteriota > Terriglobia > Terriglobales > Acidobacteriaceae > Acidiflorens. Next base: position 22,912 of record PMBA01000102.1, read on the forward strand.
GGACGAGCGCGATTTGCTGCTGTTCCGCTTCCCGCTTGTTGTCCTTCGTCACCGGTACGACGAAGTAGGGGATGCGATAGAAGTCGGCGATACGCTGGTTATCGGGATGGTTGGAAACGATCAGCGGGATTTCGCAGCGGAGTTCGCCGCTCTGGTGCCGGTAGAGCAGGTCCTGCAAGCAATGGTCATACTTCGAAACAAAGATCGCGATGCGAGAGCGGTCGGTGGAGCGGGCGAGTCGCCAGTCCATCTGGAAGTCGCGGGCGATGGGAGCAAAGCGGTCCGCAAACTGAGCCAGATCAAAATCGAAATCCGTAGGGTCGAACTCGACGCGGGTCAGAAAGAGATTGGATTCCTCGTCTCCATGCTCGTCATTGAACAGGATGTTGCCGTTGTGGCGAAAGATGAATTCGGCGATCGAGGCGACAACGCCTTTGCGGTCGGGGCAGGAGACGAGGAGGATAGCGGAGGTGTGCATAGAAGAGGTTTAATTCAGCCGGTAACCGTTGTGTGCTCCTTTGTAGAGGACGAAAGGCTTTACAGGGGACTCAAATTACTTCTTAAGCGCCTTCGCAATCTCGCGCGCCGCGTTGGCGCCGGAGCCGCCGGTGAGCCCGGTGCCGGGATGCGTTCCG
>PMBA01000102.1:23619-26885 GCA_003152795.1 Acidobacteriaceae bacterium
TCTTCGAGATCCTTGGGCGTGATGATCTGGTGGCGGAGGATGGTGTGGGGCAAATTCGGCGCGTACTGCGCGATTGTCTTGACTACGGCTTCGCCGAGCGCTTTGCGTTGGGTCTCCCAGTCGCCATTTTTCAGCTTGTACGGCGCGTACTGCATGTAGATNNGACATTACGTGCTGGCCGGCTGGAGCGAGCGACGGATCGGAAAGAGATGGGAAAGCAATTTCAATGTACGGCTTGCTGGAGAAATTACCGTACTTCGATTCGTCGAAGGCGCGCTCGAGGTAATCAATCTCAGGGCTGATCTGGATACGGCCCTTTAGCAGATCAACATTGCCTTTTGCTTTCAGCGCCGTAAACTCCGGAAGCGCGGAAAGTGCAAGATTGATTTTGGCGACCGTCCCCATGCAGCGGTAATTCTTGATTTTCTGTATGAAGTCTGGCGCGAGGTGCGCAGGATCGACGAGGCGCATGAGGGTGCGCTTGGGATCGGCGTTGGAAACGACGGCTCGGGCGAAAATCTCTTCACCCGACGTGAGCACAACGCCAGTGGCGATGCCGTCTTTCACCCGAATCTCGGCGATGTCGGCTCCGGTGCGAATTTCAGCGCCCGCCTGTTTCGCCGCGGCAGCCATTGCGAGAGTGATGGCGCCGATGCCACCAGCGGGGAACTGAGCACCTCCGGCGGGAGATGGATCGGCGGCGGCACGCAACATCAACACGAGCGCGCTGCCGGCCGACCACGGGCCGAGGGAGGTTCCGAAGACGCCGCGGGCGGCGACGGTGGCGCGCAGGGGTTCGGTGTCGAAGAACTCGGCGACCAGATCGGCAACAGCCATCGGTCCCCAGCGCAGGACGCGATACAAATCCTTCTTGCCGAGATTTCGAATGGACCGGCCCGTCCTGAGCATGCCCCAAAGATCGCCACTGCTGGGACTGTCGATATTCGGCGGCGTGAGCGCGAGCGCTTCGCCGATGACCTTGCCGATTTTACCCAACGCTGCTCCGAAGTCCGCGTAAGAGACTGCGTCTTTCTGCGACCACTGCGCGATTTCCTGCGCCGCCTTTTTCTGGTCGGTGTAGAGGATGAGGGCCCGGCCGTCGGGTAGCAGCGAGACGGTGCTTACATCGGGAGTCGTCAGCTTGAGGCCGTGCCGCTCGAGTTGCATGTCGCGCACGATGTCGGAGCGGAGCGGACCGGTGTTGTGAGCGAGGGTGGAGCAGCGGAAGCCGGGATGAAGCTCCTCGGTGATGGCGGCGCCGCCAGCCTGGGCGCGGCGTTCGAGCACCAGAGGTTTGAATCCGGCTTTGGCGAGATAGAAGGCGGCAACCAAACCGTTGTGTCCGGCACCGACGATGATCACATCGCGCGTTTCGGCCATATGGTTTAAGCGCCCCCGTCCTTGAGAATTTCGAGGGCCGCCAGGCGTCCGGGGGCGCCCATGATGCCGCCGCCGGGATGCGTGGCCGATCCGCACATATATAAGTTCTTGATTGGCGAGCGGAATTGAGCCCATCCGGCAACCGGGCGCAGAAAAAATAATTGTTCGAGCGAGAGTTCACCCTGGAAGATGTTGCCTTCGCTGAGGCCCCACTCGCGTTCGAGATCGAGCGGAGTCACGACCTGGCGGTGCAGGATGATGTCTTTTATGTTGGGCGCGTATTCGGCGATGGTGTTGACGACGTTGTCGCCGAATTTTTCTTTTTCCGTGTCCCAGTCGAGGCCTGGCGCGAGCTTGTAGGGCGCATATTGCACGAAGCAGGAGAGAATGTGCTTGCCCGGCGGCGCCAGCGACGTATCGGTGAGGGTTGGAATCACCATGTCGATGTAAGGGTGCGAAGACCAGTGGCCGTATTTCGCGTCGTCATAAGCCTTCTCCATGTACTCGACGCTGGGCGAAATCGACATGGCGCCGCGCAGGTGCGCGCCCACTCCCGGCATGCACTTGAAATCCGGCAAGCCGTCGAGCGCCATGTTGACCTTGCCGGAGGAGCCGCGGAACTTGTAGCGATTTACACCTTCCATGAAATCATCAGGCAGATGGCCGGGCTCGATCATCTTATTAAACGTGAGCCGCGGATCAACGCTGGACGAAATAACGTCGGCATAAATCTCGTCGCCATTTTTCATGACTACGCCGGTGGCGCGTCCGTTCTTAACAATGATCTGGGCAATCGGGGCTTCGGTGCGGATCTCGACACCGGCCTCGCGAGCGGCGCCGGCAATCGCGTTGGAGATGGCGCCGGTACCGCCGCGCGCGAACCCCCAGGCTCGAAAAGCGCCGTCAATCTCTCCCATGTAGTGATGCAGCAGAACGTAGGCGGTGCCGGGTGAGCGCACCCCAAGAAACGTTCCGATAATTCCCGACGCCGACATGGTTGCTTTGAGCACATCCGTCTCGAACCACTGATCGAGAAAATCGATGGCGCTCATGGTCATGAGCTGGACCTGGTTGTATTTGTCCTCGCTCGACATGCCCTGGAAGCGGCGTCCGATGAAGAGCAGCTTCATCAGTTCGCGCGGATTCAGCGTTGCCGGGTCGGGCGGGATCATGCTGAGGATCGGCTTCACAAAGCGGCACATCGCCTGCATGGCCTTGCCAAATTCGTCATAGGCTTCCGCATCCACGCGGGAGTGGCGGGCAATTTCACGATGCGTCTTGCCATGATCGTTCACGCGCCACAGATGGTCGCCGTTCGGCATGGGGGTGAAAGTGCCATCGAGCGGCAAAATCTCAAGCCCATGGCGGGGAAGATCGAGGTCGCGAATGATCTCGGGACGCAACAGCGAGACGACATACGAGCAGACCGAAAACTTGAAGCCGGGAAAAACTTCTTCCGTGCAAGCCGCGCCGCCGAGGACGTGGCGGCGTTCAAGCACCAGCACTTTCTTCCCCGCTTTCGCCAGATAGGCGGCGTTGGTGAGCCCGTTGTGGCCGCCGCCAATTACAATCACGTCGTACTTCGTACTACTCGAAACGGCAGGCATAAGTTGACTCAGAAAGATTAAACCCGACCGACCACGAACGTCAGGAAAAATGACTCGCCATTCTATCGAGAAAGTATCGTTTTGTCTCTACTTACGCGGCCTTGCTGACTCAAGGTCAAACATCTCCGCGCTTGCCCGGAGAGAAGCGCGGTGCATATAATCCGGCGTCGGGCTTGTTAACCCACGCGAGGCCGCCGTGCCCATTGGAACTGCATTTCACGAGAGAACTTTCGCCCTCTGCCACAGTCTGAATTACCGCGAGTGGTCGGGATACTACAC
>PMBA01000474.1 GCA_003152795.1 Acidobacteriaceae bacterium
GTCGGCGATTTCAACACCTACGTGCAAGACATCCTCGACAGCCAGAGTTCGCTCTATCGTTTCGAGCCCAACGCGGTTCTGCTGGCGGTGCGCACCGATCAGGCCGCTCCCGAACTCGGGCGTGATTTCGCGGATCTGGCGCCGGAATCATCGCAGCAGGCTGCCGGACGCGTGGTTAAGAGTTATGAGCAGTGGATCGGCGCGTTTCGCAAACACAGCCAGGCGGCGCTGATCGTTCATTCCCTGGAGCGCCCGTCAGGTCCAAGTCTGGGGGTGCTCGACGACCAATCCGAAACCGGACAGTCGGGACTGGTCCGCCAGATCAATCGTGAACTGCGGCGCATCTGCGAAGGATTCCACGGAGTGTACATCCTGGATTACGACGCGCTGGTGGCGCGCCATGGCAGCGAACATTGGCACGACGAGCGCAAATGGCTGACGGCGCGGCTTCCCATCGCCGCCGGTTATCTTCTTCAAATGGCGCGCGAGTGGATGCGCTTTATCGTGCCGCTGAGCGGCCGCACCGCAAAAGTTCTGGCCGTCGATCTCGACAACACGCTGTGGGGCGGCATCATCGGCGAAGACGGCATGGCCGGCATTCAAGTTGGCCCGGAATATCCGGGCGCGGCTTATCAGGTCTTGCAGCGCGCACTGCTCGACCTGTCGCGCAAGGGAATTCTGCTCGCCGTGTGCAGCAAGAATAATCTCGACGACGCCATGGAAGCGATCGAAAAGCATCCCGGGATGCTGGTGCGGGCAAAACACTTCGCGGCCATGCGTGTTAATTGGACAGACAAGTCGCAAAATCTGCGTGAAATCGCGGAGGAGCTGAACGTCGGCATCGATGCGCTCGCCTTCCTTGACGACAATCCCTTTGAGCGCGAGCAGGTGCGCGCCGCGCTTCCGGAGGTTACGGTCATCGATCTGCCCCGGAACCCGCTGGAATATGCCGGTGCCGTAAGAAATTGCGCTGCCTTCGAACGGCTCACTCTTTCCTCCGAAGACCAGCAGCGCACCGAAATGTATGCGGCACAAAAAGAGCGGGCCGGGGCTGAGCAAAACTTTCAATCGAAAGAAGATTTCTTTCGCTATCTGGAGCAGGAAGCCGACCTTGAACCCGTGTCGGACATAACCTTGGCGCGGGTCGCGCAACTGACACAAAAAACCAACCAGTTCAACCTCACCACCCGCCGCTACACCGAGCCGCAGATCGCGGAGATGGCCGCGAAGCCGGAGTGGCACATATTTTCTATCCGGGTACGCGATCGCTTCGGCGACCACGGACTGGTCGGGGTGGCGATCGCACACGACCAAGGCGAGCAGTGCGAGGTCGATACTTTTCTATTGAGCTGCCGGGTCATTGGAAGAACGGTAGAAACAGCGCTTCTCGCGCATCTTGCGGAAAGCGCTGCCCAGCGCGGACGAAAGCACCTGGCAGGCTGGTTTCTGCCTACGAAGAAAAACGCTCCGGCGCGCGACTTCTATTCGCAGCATGGCTTCGAACGGCAGGAAACGAATGGCGCGGGGTCGCTCTGGGCGCTCGATCTGAAGAGTTCCACGCTGCGCTGCCCCGATTGGATTAAGCTGAAGGTGACGGCGAAACCAAATCCGGGAGGAAAAATTTGACAGCCAGTACGTTTGAGCAGGTCCGCAGCGTCGCCAGCGACATTTTCGGAATTCCGGCGGACAAGATCACCGCGGAATCTTCGCCGGAGACGATTGAGAATTGGGATTCCATGCAGCATTTGAATCTGGTCCTCGCCATCGAGGAAAAGTTCGGAGTGCAGCTCGATCCCGAAGATATCGAGCAGATGAAAAACATCGGCGCGGTCGCGAAGTTGGTCGAAAAGCTGCAATCGGCGGCGCGCTGACGCCTCGACAAGGGCAAGCCCTCTCACCCTTNNCGCTATGCCGAACCTCGCTGGCTTCCGCGCGCGGCCGAGTCCCGCGTCTACAACGAATATTTCGTCGCCGTCGAAGTCGCAAACGATGGCGGCATCGTGCGCGGCGGCTACGCCCTCAAAACTCAGGACTTCTTTTTTCCCGACGGACAGATACGTTCTATCGGTTACTATCACCATCCGCTGTCCGAGGGCATCGTCAACAAGGCTCATGCCATGGTGGGGATGCTGCTGCTGCGCGACGCGATGCAGCGCGCACCGCTGCTCTACTGTCTCGGCATGGGCGGATACGAGCACCCGTTGCCGCAGATGCTGGTTCGCCTGGGATGGGCGCATTGCCCGGTGCCATTCTTCTTTCGCGTCGTAAACCCTGAGCGCTTTCTAAGAAATATGGAGACCCTGCGCTCGTCACCATGGCGGAAGTTTCTGCTTGACCTCGCAGCCTACAGCGGCGCCGGATGGGGCGCCTCGAAATTGTTTCAGGCCTATCGCTCCCTGCAAGCGCCCCGGACGCAAGCCGCCGAGTGCAGCGAAGTTCAGAGCCTGGAAGTGACTGGGGTCGCCGACAGCCTGCAATCTCTCTGGGACCAGGCCCGGCAGACCTGTTCATTCACGGCGGTCCGCGATGCCGAGACTTTGCGCCTTTTGTATCCTCCGGCGCAAACTCAGCTTACGCGAATAATTATGAAGCGCAATGGCGCAGCGATTGGATGGGCGGTAGTCGGCGAGCGCCGCAAGGACTCGAAGTATGGCAACCTGCGCGTCGGCTCAGTCGTCGATTGCTTCGCGCTTCCGGGAGAATGGTTTTCGGTGGTGCAGGGCGCGACCCAGATTCTGGAGCGCCAGGGCTTCGACCTGATCCTCAGCAATCAGAGCCACCACTGCTGGGGCGAGGCGTTTAAGGCCGCAGGCTATCTTCCAGGACGGTCAAATTTTATTTTCGCTGCGTCAAAGAAGCTGGCGGCATTACTGGCTCCGTTTGACGCAGTGCGTCCGCGGATGCATCTGACCCGCGCGGACGGAGATGGGCTCCCGGCAAATTTCTAGAGCAGATTTGAGCTTGAGTGATCAGGTCTCAATTGCATCAGGGGCAGAAAACAGCCCTGCTCTAACGGCTTTTCAGAAGTCGCCTTATTCCAACGTCCTGGAAGCGTCCTCAGAATTTGCCGTCAGGCAGGGCCCAGGTCACAACCAACAACTCTTCCGCCGAAACTCAGGCGTGATAAACCTGTTCGTGCTGACGCGCCTCATACCACAGGGCCAACTCGACGCGATTCCACAATCCCAATTTGTCGTAGATCACTCGCAAATAATTCTTGACCACGTGCTCGGTGGTCCCGATGGAATCGGCGATCTCCCGGTTCTTGCAGCCCTCGGCTACGCGTTGAATGATGAGCTGTTCGCGTTCGCTGGGCCCGCGGCGGATTGCTGTCTCTCCAACCATAGTTGTCTCCTGTAAAGCAAAGTCGCGAGCTTAACCCGCTTGATGCCACCCTTGATTCCAAACCGCAGAAAAAGGCGGTTGAAATGTGCTTTGACCGTGCGCTCGGCAATGTTCAGATCGCGAGCGATTTCCGAATTGTCACATCCCTGAAGCAGCAAATGGATGATCTGCCGTTCCCTGGGCCCCACCTGGTTGAACTTCTCTTCCATAATCACGACACCTGATCGACGCGCCCAAAAGCCGCTACTGGCGCGGAAACCAGTCCCCTCGGCACATCCGGACTCGGGTTCCTGCGTCTCATTTTGCATTCACGCGGCCAAATCG
>PMBA01000244.1 GCA_003152795.1 Acidobacteriaceae bacterium
TCGGCGCTGGCGGTTCCGCTCGAGGGATTGCGGGGCGTGGTTGGCGTAGTCGCTCTTTATCATGCGGAAAGAGACTTCTTTACCTCCGACCACCTGCGTATTCTGCAGGCGGTAAGTTCGAAGATGGCGATGGCCATCGAAAATGCGATGAAGTACGAGCAGGCGGAAAGCTCGGCGGTTACCGATTACCTCACCGGTCTTCCCAATGCGCGGTCGCTGTTCCTGCAACTCGACCGGGAACTGGCGCGCTGCAAACGCGACAACAATACGCTGACGGTGATGGTCGCCGACATGGACGGCTTCAAGCAGATCAACGACCGCTTTGGACACCTGGAAGGGAACCGGGTACTGCGTCTGTTTGCGCACTCGCTGAAGGAAACCAGCCGTGAGTACGACTATGTGGCGCGGATGGGCGGCGACGAATTCGTGGTGATCGCTCCTGGACTTACGCCGGACGCTGCGGGGCGCAAAGCCGAGCAGATGCGGGACCTGGCGCAACAAGCTGGAAAGGCCATCTGCAACGAGGACATTCTGTCTTTGAGCGTGGGCAAGGCTGTATTTCCGGAGGACGGGATGGATGCCGAGAGGATTCTCTCGGAAGCCGACAAACGCATGTACTTGCAGAAGCGGAGCCAGTCCAATTCGAAGAACCGCCGACTCTATCCGCGGGTGCGTGGCAGACTGACCGCGGAAATCTCTGGACACGGTCAGGATCGGGCGACGCTGGGCATTGTTACCAACCTGAGCCTGGGCGGTTGCTATGTTGAAACCCGCGGACTGTTGCTGCCGGGATCGCAGTTAAAACTCACTTTCTCGCACGGGCATACCAACGTTTCGATTGAAAGCGAAGTTGTGCGCATGGACATGGGTATGGGCGCGGCGCTGAAGTTCACGGGAGCGACGCACGAGGTCCGAGCCGCGTTGCAGCGCATCCTGGAGCAGTTGGCCAGCCTGGAAGCGGTGATTGATCTAAAGCGCAGTCAAAATGCGGCTGCAGCAACCATACTGTAGCGGGCGCGTCGCCGGTTGCTCCACGGTGCAGGTACAACTCATCATGCGGGAAGGGCAACCGGGCGAATCTGAATCAGGGGTGCGTTCCTGCCGGATGCGCTGCGAGGCTTCGACAGCCCTTGCTGGAGCATATTCGCCGTCGCCACGCCGGTGCGGTAGAACGACTTCTCGCAATCGGCGGTAGATGGGCCGCGCATACTTCCTTCCACATAGGCTAATCCGGGACAACGGGTGCAACTGCTGACGTGCGAGCAGGACGAGCACACGGTGAGGTCCTTGGCCTGGATGGAGCGGACCTCTTTCATCTCCGGGGAAGAATTCCAGATATCCAGGAATTTCTGCTGGCGAACGTTTCCGGTGGGAAGAGGAAACTGGACGCAGGGAAAGACGTCGCCGTAGGGCGAAATGTAGCAGAAGGAATGGCCGGCGCTGCACGAGTAACCTTCAAGGTCCGCTTTGGAGGGAGGCTTGGGAGGAGCGCAGAACTCTTCCTGGCTGCCGACCAGCGCCGGGTTGCGGAAAATTTCCGGAAGCTCTTCTCCGGGAATGCGCAGCGAGAGCACGGAGGTGTCGCCGTCCATCATGGGTGTGATGGTGGGATCTAGCGTGTACATAACGCCGAGTTCGGCGGCGAGTTCCTGGACCTTCAAGTGATCGGAAGAGTTGGCCGTCATGAGGACATTGGCGATCATGACGCGGAGACCCTGATCGCGCAAGAAGCGAATCGCGGCGATGGTGCGCTCGAATGAGTGGGGCAGCTTGGTGATGGCATCGTGCACTTCGGGACGATGCGAGTAGACGCTGATCTGGAGCGAGTCCACGCCCAATTCGCGGATTCTGCGGGCTTCCTGTTCGTGGATCATGACGGCGTTGGTTTTGATTTTGACGCTGAACATGAGACGCCGGGCATATTCGACGATGTCAAAGAAGTCGCGGCGGAGGAAGACCTCGCCGCCGCTGAAAGTGAGAAAGAAAACNNCCGGCCTCGGCCAATTGATCGAGCACGTCCTTGATTTCGGCGGTGGTCATCTCGCCGTGGTCGTCGTGATCGAGATAACAATGGATGCAGCGCTCGTTGCAGCGATAGGTCACATCGAGGTGGACGGCGATGGGGACGCCGAGGTCAAAGGCTCGCTGGCCGACTTCGCTCATCAGGGTCATCAGGGCGCCTCCGCAGCGAGGGGCTGATTGGAAACCAGAAGAATTCCGTGGCTGGAAAGCTCGGCGACGAACTGCTCGGCGTCGGCCTGAGCCTGAACGGGATCGACCTCAAACTGCTCGCAGACGCGGTCGCGGACAATCTCGGTGAGAGGAGTGTGGCCGTCGGCAGCTTGAAAGATGGCGGTGGCGACTTCGTTGAGGGTGAAGAAGGTGGAGTCGGCGGCGTTCATGACCATCATTTCGCCGGCCAGCGCGCGGGCGGCAATGGCGGAACTGCGGGCAATGTAAATGCAATTTTCAGGCATGCTCGGGCACCCCCTGGAAGTTGCGTGCAAGGTTGTGTTCGAAGCGGCGGTCGAAGTTGCGAACCAGGTCCCACACCCTGGCATCAGGATAGAACGTTAAGCGGCGAATGGGAACCCTGGCGACGAAATCGCAGGCGGTGGCGAGAAGCTTTTCCACCAGAGTCTTGTCCTCGGCGAAGAACAGAATATTGCGCATCAGGCGGCGGACGGCTTCGGCGGAAGACAACTCGTCGATGCGGTTCTCCGGGCCCTGCTCCAGAAAAAAAAGTGCGGAGACGGGCGCGGCGCAGTTTTCGCCGGCTTTGGCAAGCTCTCCGGCGAATGGAGTACCGAAGGCCGCGTACCCTTCGGCGGCTGGGCGCACGTATGAAATTTCGTCGGTAAGCAGGGTGATGCCGGATGGGGCCAGGCGAGTCATGGTGGTTTTGCCGGCACCCGATACGCCGGAAAACAGGTAAGCGCGGGTATCGCAAATGGCACTGGCGGCGTGCAGCAGGAAGCCGCCGCGCTCGGCAAGAATCAGGCTGTGGAGAATGCGCAGCACGGAATCGAGAGAGTAGGGGTTGGCGTTTTGCCGCACCCGACCTCGTCCGGTGCGCGGGTTCCAGCGGGCGTTGAAGTCTCCGCGCTCGATGAGCCACTCGTCATCTTGGCGACGCACCCGAACATCGTCATCGGAGGCGGCTCGAGCGTCTGTGAGATCGAACTCAAGCTCAAACTCGGGAGGCGAAGAACTGAGGAACCCGTCATAGCGCTGGCGCAGCAGATCGAGGAAGCGCTGGTCACAAGTAGACAGGGCAATGGGGATCCCACCGATCTCGACGCACGCGACTTTATGGGGGGTGGCCGTCATGAGGACAAGGCTCGCGGATCTGCGGAACTCAAATCCAGCATGGGTTGCGGATCTTGAAATTCGCGTTGTGATGGCTTCCGGTAACTGTGAAGCTTGAGAGCCAGGCGGCGTGCCATGCCGCAGTGGCAGAACAGCATTCCGAGGGCGCGCGAGCCCTTCAGGCCAAACCGCGGGCGTCCAGCGATTGGCGAGGGGGCTTGCCCTTTGATATTGATCGGCGCGAGCCGGCCCAGGATAGCTTCGGGCGGGAACAGAGGGTCGCAAGCAGGCATGGAATCACCGCGCAGCAGGAAGCCGCCGGAGGCGCGGGAGGCGATGAAGCGATGCAGGAAGAGGCGGTCTTCACGCCGGGCGAGTACGATCTCGCCGGGCCGGACATCCGCGAGCGAGCAACGGACGATTTCGACTACATCGCCCGGCCAAAGGGCGGGCAGCATGCTTTCGCCGTAAACGCGCAAACGCAAACGGCCGCTGCGGCGCAGAGCATCGGCCGCCAAAGCCGAGCGTTCCCCGGTCCAACTCAAGCGCGGCGCGCTCGATGTGCTTTCTGGTGTCAGGAGGTCTTTGTCGAGAACTGGCATTGGGGAAGAGTACCGCCGATCTTGCCACAGGCGAGAGCCGTTGTCTCGAAAACCCGTTCGTGCCGGAATGCGGGCTTCTGGTAAAGCTTCTTCTCTTTACACGCCCGAGCCGGTTGCTGGCGTTCAATGCGAGGGGCCTGATTGTCGGTCATAAGTTGGTGAAGCCAGTTGGTGAAACAAGAAAAGCTGGCCTATCCCCCAATTTTGATAACGGTAAAGGCAGTGTACTACAGGGATTTCTCCGGTGCCAACAATGACTTGGCCTGGTCGTGGCTCAGTTCAGGGAAACTCTGATTCAGGGGCCTGCGGAAAGGCGCAAACCACGGCGTCCACAGGGTCTGACGGAGGGAATGGCAAGAGGTTAATAAAATGAAAGGGTTCCATTCTGTCGCGCGCGGCGCAAACTGAGCGACAGGGCGGCGAGCGCGAGTGGGAGAAGGACCACGGCAAAGCCGGCCAGTGCGGTCAGGGTTGGAGCCATCGCCAGCAGGGAGTGCCCTTGCAACAGCGCCCGGCGCATGCCATCGATGGCGTAGGTAAGAGGAAGGGCGCGCGCGAGAAGGAAAAGGGGGCGGGGCAAGCTCTGGATCGGAAACATGGTTCCGCTCAGGAACCAAAGGCCGGAACCGAGCAGCCACAGCAGAGCCGAGCCTTTCTGGAATGCAACCTGAAGGGTGGCGGCGGCGATGCCCAGGGCGAGAGCGATGGCGAGAGAAAGAACCAACACGGCGAGGCAAGAGAAAAAGTCGGCTTGGATCGATGCGCGGAAGACTGCGACTCCCGCGAAAAGATAAACCAGCAGGTTGACCAGGTTTCCGGCAAAGGCGGAAATGGAACTGAGGATGACGAGTTCGGCAGGGGCGGTGGAGGTGGTCATCAGGACTTCGAGCGTTCCCGTCTGTTGCGCTTCCTGCACGGCGCTGAGGAAGGCTTGCGCGCTCATGACGAAGAAGGTGTAGACGCCGGTGCCGACGAGAAGGAAAGGGAAGTAGTCGAGGCCGTTGGGTCGAAAGCCGGGACCGATGGCGCGGGAGAGAAAATAAAAAGCGGCAAGTTCGGTGAACACTCCGACCAGGGTGACGACGAAACCGCCGCGGTGGCGGACGGCCGTGAGCAGATCGCGACGCAGAATGGCGAGGAGCTTGTCGAGAGTGGAAGTCATAAGAACATTTGTAATTTGCGATTTGTAATTTCAAGCTTGGCCGCTCTGAGCGACAAGTCCGAAACAAAATTACAAATTACCAATCACCGATTACAAATTTTCTCATCAATCTCGCCGGTCAGGCGGAAATAGAAGTCGCGCAGGGCATCCGCAGTTTCGCCGTCGCCGAGGGAGCGGTTGGCGAGCAATTTGCCGCGATGGAGCAGGAGCAGGCGATCGGCGACGGCGGCGGCTTCGGCGAAGTTGTGAGTGGCGAGCAGAATAGTGGTATCTTGCCGGGCCAAGGCGCGAATCGTGGCCCAACAATGCGCCGTGGTGGCGGCGTCCAGACTGCGCGTGGGCTCGTCAAGCAAGAGCAGGGTGGGGCGTTTGACGAGGGCGCGCGCGATCCCGAGTTTTTGATACATGCCGCTGGAAAACTTCATGACCAGCGTGTCGGCTTGCTCTTCGAGGCTGGTATCGCGGAGAACCTCCTTGATCCGCTGCGCCCGGTCGCGGCGAGGGACTTCGTCGAGGGCGGCAAAAAATTCGAGGTTCTCACGGGCCGAGAGACGAGGGAAGAACGAGCGCTCGGCGGCGACGGCGATGCCGACTTGCCGCCGGACTGCGCCGGGATCGCGGCGGGCATCGTAGCCGCCCACGCGGACCGATCCAGCATCGGGCAGGAGCATGGTTGAGATGAGCTTGAGGGCGGTGGTTTTTCCGCTGCCGTTGGGGCCGAGGAGCACCAGCACCTCCGAGCCGGCGGCGGAGAAAGAGACGTCTTTCAAGGCAACGGTTTCGCCGGACCGCTCGCGTCCCAGCCAATTGAACAGAGCGGGACGATGGCGAAAGATCTTGCGAACGGATTCGAAGGCGACTCGGTCCATGAAAGTGGAATGGCGAAGTGCGAGTGGTTCTCCGGACGCGCGCCGAAGACTCTGTATTATAGTGGCGATTCGCATTCCAGTTGATTCCGAGTTTATGGTCGCCTGCCTGCCGGCGCTCAAGCGCCAGACCGATTCGTATCAGGGCATGCCTTCCGGCCTGCCGCTAAACGCTCTTCTATTGACGCGCCTTCGGGCGCTGGATTTCGAAAGTTGAATACCATCGCAGCTACGGCTCCCATATCCGAGTTTGAGCTTCTCTGCGCGTTGGCGGGCGCGGAGCTGCCTGCGGAGCGGATCGAGCGCATTGCGAATTGGAATCGCTCCGCGCTCGACTGGAGCGAAGTGCTTCACCTGGCGGAGCGGCATGGAGTTCTTCCGCTGGCGGCGCGCAACGTGCTGGAACATGCTCGCGGGCTGCCACCGGAAATCGAGCGCCGGCTGCGATCGGAGTACGAAGCGAACCTACGGCGCAGCTTGTGGTTTACCGCCGAACTGGCGCGCATCGTGCAGCACTTCGAGCGCCGGCAGTTGCGGGCGGTCCCGTACAAAGGGCCGGTGCTGACGCAGGCGCTTTACCGCGATCTGGGGCTGCGAAGTTTTTCGGACCTCGACTTCCTGATTGCTCCCGCGGACTTTGAGCGGGCGAAGCAGGCGCTTGCCGAAATCGGATATCGTCCTTCCTCGGAACTTACGCCGGCCGTCGAGCGATGGTGGCTGCGAGTGGGTTACGAGCGGTCGTTTGACAGCGCGGCCGGAAAACACCTGGTCGAGTTGCAGTGGGCGTTGCTGTCGTATTTCTATGGTGTCGATCTGGGCGTGGAGGATTTGCTGGCGCGCGCCGGCCGCACGATCGTGGGCGGGTGCGAAATGCCCTGCCTGTCTCCCGAAGATTCGGTGCTGGTGCTGTGCCTGCACGCCGCGAAGCATCTGTGGACGCGGCTGATCTGGCTGGCGGACATTGCGGAGATTTTGCGGACCGGGACGATTGATTACGCTCTGGTGTTTTCGCGGGCGCGCGCACTGGGGATCGTCCGCATTCTGGGCATAAGTTTCTGGCTGGTAAAGAATGTGCTTGGGGCAGAAGTGCCCAAATCCGCGGAGGAAATGATGGCGGCGGATTCTCGGGTGCCGGCCCTCGGCAGCGAATTTGCGGAGCGTCTGGCTCGCGGCAGGGACTATGATTTCGAATCCACGGAGTACTTTCGCCTGATCCTGAAACTGCGCGAGCGGCGCGCCGACCGCTGGCGATATCTCTGGCGGCTGGTCTGGACGCCGGGCGCGGGAGATATTGCGGCGGTGCGATTGCCGGAAGCGTTGTTTCCTCTGTATCGCGTCGTGCGCATTGGGCGATTGATCGAGAAGTGTTTCTAAAGACGGATCACTGAGAGCCGACGACTGCGTCTATCGCGAATCCAGGGTTGCTGTGACCACGAGCAACTGCCGAACTGCGCCCGGATTGGACGGGCGAGGGCGCCCGTCCCCACACGGGCGGGATGCAGCAACGGGCAGTCCTCTCTAATGCAATTCCCCGTCGCCGGGCGCGACGTCGGGAGTGTCGACTTTCTTCTCTGCGACGGCTGTGTTCAGAGGGGCGGGAGCTGCCGGGAATTCGCCAGGATCTTTGCCGGCCAGGGCGATGGTCATGAACTGCATCCAGATGGGCAGGGCGGCGTGGGCTCCGGTTTCCTTGGCGCCGAGGGATTTTTTTTCGTCGTATCCAATCCAGACGCCGCAGGTGAGCGCCGGGGAAAAGCCCACGAACCAGGCGTCGGTGAAGTCGTTGGTGGTCCCCGTTTTCCCCGCCAGCGGGTAAGGCATTTTGGCGGCGGCGGCCGCGGTGCCATGGAGCACGACTTCCCGCAACATCGAGGTCATTACGCGCGCGGTGCGCAAACTGACGACGTCCTTAATGTCGGAAAAATTCTCTTCCAAAATGCGGCCTTCGTAGTCGGTCACCTTGATGATGTAGCGCGGCGCGACGCGGACGCCGTCGTTGGGGAAGACACTGAAGGCCGAGGTTTGTTCGAGCGGGGTGATCTCCGCCGAGCCCAGCGCCACCGGAAGATAAGCGGGGATGTTAGCGGTAATGCCGAAGCGGTGCGCGTAGTCGATGACGGTCCTGATGCCGACGCGGTCGGCCAGTTTGAGCGCGGGAATGTTTCTGGACTGGGCGAGAGCGCGCCGCAGCGTGATGGTGCCCTCAAACTTGTCGTCGTAGTTGTGCGGCGAATAGGGGCCGGAGGCGGTCTGAAAAGTTACCGGAGCATCCAGAATGGTGTCGTCGGGACTGCCGCCCTGGTCAATGACGGCGGTATAAACATAGGGCTTGAACGACGACCCGACCTGGCGCAGAGCCTGCGTGGCGCGGTTGAACTTGGAGATATTGAAGTCCCGGCCGCCGACCATGGCCTTGATTTCTCCGGTGGCGTTGTCGATGGCGACGAGCGCACCTTCGGCGCCTGAATCCTGCTCCAGGCTGACCCGCGATTTCCCACCCGGATCAAGCGAGAGCACTTTGATATAGACGACGTCGCCAGTCTGGAGAATCTCGGGAAGCTTGAGTTTGAGCTTCGGCATCGTCCATGCCACATCGGCTGGCGAGAGCGAGGCGGTGCGCTGACCGAAGCGGACTTCGGCGGCGGCGGGCGAGACTTGCGTGACCAGGGCGTGCATGTATCCGTTGACTTCGGGTTCCTCATCCCAATCCGGATCCTCGTATTTGTCGAGTTTTTGGCCCTCGGCGATAACGTTGACGAGCTTGCCGTGCCAACCATGCCGGCGTTCGTAGACGGCAAGGCCGTCGAGCAGGGCCTGGCGCGCGGACTTCTGCAGATCCATGTCGAGCGATGTGTAAACCCGCAGCCCGCCTTCGTGAACCTGGTCGCTGCCATATTTCGCTTCGAGGTAGCGGCGGATTTCTTCCACATAGTGCGGAGCCAGCGAATTCGGATCCTTCTGCAAGTCGAGCGCGATGGGCTTGCTCCGGGCATCCGCAGCCTGGGCGGCGGTGATCTTGCCGTCCTCAAGCATGGCATTGAGCACGAGGTTGCGGCGCTTGAGGGCGCGCTCCGGGTGGTTGATGGGCGAGTAATATTGCGGGGCCTTGGGAAGTCCGGCGAGCATGGCGGCTTCCTCGAGCTTGAGTTGCCTGGCCGGTTTGCTGAAATAGAATTCCGAGGCGGCTTGGTATCCATAGGCGCCGTGGCCGAGGAATATCTGGTTGGCGTAGAGGGTAAAGATCTGGGGCTTGGTAAAGCGGCGCTCAATCTGGATGGCGAGCAGGGCTTCCTGCACCTTGCGATAAAACGAGCGGTCGGGAGAGAGGAAGAGATTGCGGGCGAGTTGCATGGTGAGGGTGGACGCCCCCTGCACTTTGCCGCCGGATTCGATATCGCGATAGGCCGCGCCTAGGATGCGCCAGAGATTGATGCCCGAGTGCTGATAGAAATCCTTATCTTCGATGGAGACCAGCGCGTTGCGGAGAACTTCCGGGTAATCGTCATAGCTTGCGATGACGCGCCGCCGTAGCGCAAAGGTGCCGATCACTCTGCCCTGTCCGTCGTAGAGTTCGGTGACGGAACTGGGACGGTAGCGTTCGAGTTCTTCCACCTGGGGCAGGTCGGTCGAGTAGACGAGAAGCAGTCCAGCGGTCGCGCCCACCGCGGCGGAGAGCAGGACAAGCAATCCGAACACGACATTAAGGGCAGGTTTCAAGGTTTCAGAGTTTCAAGGTCAATGTTAAACCAAGGCCAGGTTTCAAGGTTTCAGAGTTTCAAGGTTTCAAGTTCACGGAAGTGGCAGGTGTTGCGGAAAGTTATCCTATGGCTACTGCCACCGTGACTGCCTCGATTGAGCCCGAAATCGGGCTTGACGAGAAACTCTACATATGTTGATATATCACCTATGGCACGAAAGCCCAACAACTCTGCTCAGGCGCGCAAACTGCTCTCGGCCATGTTGCGGCAGCCTCGCGCCTGGCAATACGGCTATGAGCTCTCCAAGCAAACCGATCTGAAATCGGGCACGCTCTATCCACTGCTCATACGCCTCAGTGACCAAGGCTTCCTGGAATCGCAGTGGCAAGAACCAGAACGCCCAGGAAAGCCGCCGCGTCATGCATACAAACTGACGTTAAATGGGTTGGCCTTCGCGCGTGAGATGGTGGCAACAGACACTGCATCCGCAGTTCGTCGTAAATTGGCGGGAGCGACTACATGACCGCGCAAGCCTCCGCTGTGCGCCGGCTCGCCTCCGCTTTGATAGCTCATGCGGCGGATGTGCTTCCCCCGTTGCGTTCTCCATGGGGAGAAGCGATGAAACACGAACTCGACCATATCGAAGACGATGTAGAGGCTCTGAAGTGGGGAGTCGGATGCGTGATTGCAAGCTACCTTGAAAGAGGAGGACGCGGGATGAACCAATCATTTGGCACTATCGTGAGAAAGCCGAGCGCGTTTCTTCCGTTGGCAATGTCGCTCACGGCCCTGGCACTGCTAGGAGGCGCCTATATTTTTGCCCTCGCCACTGGACAGGCCGGTCTTGAACGCCAGCAAGATGAGGGAGCGATTGCACATTTGTGGCAGCTCCTAATGGCAGGGCAGCTCCCCGTGCTGATATTCTTCGCAATCAAGTGGCTGCCGCGCGCTCCCAGACAAACACTGTATGTACTTGCTCTGCAAGCCGGTGCTGCGGTCGCCGCAATGGCTCCCGTCTATCTTTTGAATCTGTAGATAGTGGCCGAACTATGTTCAACGACCTATTTGATGCGCTCTCATATTTGTGGTCATGGCGATGGCCTGTAGCAGATGGGGAGGTCACTGCCGTTGACATTGAACGGATCGGAGAAGGGCGAGACAAGACCTTTCGGTTGGCGGTAGCTTACGAGTTTTCACTCGGTGCGGATGGGCCTTATACAGGCGAATCATTTTGGCAACCAGCATTTTTCGCAAAGAGGCGAGTACAGAATACCGCTCGAAGATTTCACCGGCGTCAGCAGGTTGCCGTCAGATACCGTCCAGATGATCCCAGCATTAACCGGCTGGATCGCAGCGTATGGCAAAAAGATCAGAAATAGTGGAAAGTCGCATGCAACGCTGCGTCTCCTTGTTACGGTTCCTCGCTGACCTCTATTTCATTGCCCTCCAAGTCTCGCATTACGAAGTAGCGCGTTCCTTGCCGATCCGATTCAATCGGGGTGACGCTTACGCCGCGAGAAGATAACTGAGCGTTTGCCTTTCCGATGTTGGTAGCGTACAGGATCGGTCTTTGATCTGTAGTCGAATCGCGGGGGCCAAGGATAATCGCTGTTCCATCTTGCTCCGAGAAAGCCAGCGAAACACAGTCTCCCGCATCGCTTGTGGGGGCCACTACCTGTTGAAGTCCAAGTTTCTCTCTGTACCACAAGGACGCAGCAACGGCGTCAGTAACGCCGATGTAAATCGAATCAGGAATCTGGAGTAGAGACATGAGCACATTGAACCTCACAGGGTCAAGAGCGTCAACGGATCAGCAAGATAGCCAGCGATTCGACCCGTTGGTTGTTAGTTGACGAAAACAGGCGTGGCTGTTGAGAAACTCTTTTCGGGGAATTTCAGCAACGAAAGTCGTTCGCAAGTTATTGAATCCTCGTTCGCGGCAGACGCCAGAATTCGCTGAAATTACTGCTTTGGTT
>PMBA01000252.1:0-2930 GCA_003152795.1 Acidobacteriaceae bacterium
TATCCGCACGAGATGCGCGCCGCCGATTACGACGACTGGGTCACCGACACCCAGGATCAGACCGGCAAAGACACGCACGGATTGAATGGCGACATCCTGGTATGGAACTCGGTTACCAAGCGGCGTCATGAACTGACGTCGATGGGCATCCGGGTTACAGCCGAGACTCTGAAGAAGCAGCTTACGATGGCGAAACAACTGGACTTCATGCAACTGCCCTATCACCAGGCGATCCTGAACAACCAGATTCCGCTGTCAATCGGCGGAGGAATCGGGCAGTCGCGGACGCTGATGCTGTTGCTCCGCAAAGCGCATCTTGGAGAAGTCAGCGTCACGGTGTGGCCGAAGGTGCTGAAGGAGATGTGCGCGGGGAAGAACATCTTTGTGCTGGAGTAGATCGCGTTCTTGGTAAGAACTGAGAGGGGGTAGTCGAAGCGACTGCCCCCTCATGATTTACCACTCACGAATTTCCAACTGAAGAGCCGCGGGCATACCGGCCCCGGCTTATGTTCACCCTTCAGCCTACTTGCCGATCGAATACGTGCCGCTGCACGTCCAGTCGCTACCGTCGGCAGTGCGACTCCCGGAGCAGGCCCCTGAACCCTTGATGCCCTTGTGCTTTCCAGTACCGCTCAGAATCTTGAACTTATTGGTGGCTGGTTTTGCGATGTCGGTTGGAGCAGACCCTTCATACGTGTAGTAAACCCTGTCTCCATTGTCCAGCGTCACGTTGAAGCGGCCATGGTTGTTGTAGGAGGCTTTCCATCTTTCTTGGAATTCCGTATATTCGGCGGATTTTTCCTTGAAGGCGTCGTCGCTTGAAGTCGCGCTGCATGCGCCCTGCCCAATCCAATAGATGTGTTCCGGCACGTCGCCCACGTCAAATTTGTTGTCCGCCGTTGGCTTTGGACAATGCCACTTGGTATCAATCTTGTTCTGGGCCATGGCGATGGAGCCAGACACAAGCAGAAGCAATGCAACCAACAAGAGTCTGCGCATTCTTAAGTTCTCCTTTGTGACTAAGTTGGATGGGAAAGCCCGGGTAACTATAGTGGACGCGGCTGATTCTGGCAAATCCTGCACTCGATCTGTTCTGGATTGCAACCTGTTCACGGGTTGGTCCCCGCCAGAATCTCCTTCTTGTGCTTGGTCGAAAACAGGAACTGCATTCCCAGATATCCGAAGAACTGTGGCTGACCGCTCGCCGGTCCACGGAAGCTGCGCCCGGCCATGAACAGCAGCACAAAGTGCTTTCCCAGCTTGTAGCGGCCTCCGCCATCAAAACTGGTCCAATGGTCGGAACCATTGGTGTTGGCAGTGGCGTACAACTCGCCATCCAGTTCCAGGCGATTGCTGACTTCTCGAGCCACGACAACTCCGGCCGCCCAGGCTGCGCCAGCTTTGTCGGCGAACCAATAGCCCGCTTCGGGGTTGATTTCAAACCGCCCAACCTTCTTGGTGATTTCGATGGGCAGAAAGAACCGGACACCGGGATCCGCCAGTCCCCGTTGCACCGAGGATGTGGGGTTGTTGAACTCGATCTGGGGATAGGTCGAAATCTCGAGGCCCTTCTCATCGTTCTCATAGAAGCGCCACTTCACGCCTGCCAGCGACTTGCCGAGGCCGCTGCGGGTCGGACCGTCGTCGGTACCAACCACCAGGTACGGCACTTGATACTTGAGCTGAATTCGCGGACCCCAACCATAGTTGGCGTCCAGAATGGGCGCGTTGTAGATGCGCTCGGTGGGATGGCGTTCATTGTAGGCCGCGACATTGATCTCCCAGTTGCCGTCGCCGGGAGTGCCGGGGTCGTCGGTGATGAAGGGCGGTCCTCCCTGAGCCGTGGCCGGAAGCGAAAGCGCGGCCGGCATTACGACCAACAGCAGGGCAGCAAATGCGCGGATGGCGACCTTTCGGCGCTGCCAGGCGGCGAGCGCGACGATGACCGGAAGCTCCACTCTGAATTTCCGCACGGTGCTCAGCAGTTGTTCTGACGATCCATCTACTGAATCCACACCGTCTTGGCGTTCACAAACTCCCGGATCCCTTGCACGGCCAGTTCGCGGCCGTGACCTGAGTACTTCACCCCGCCGAAAGGCAGGCGCGGATCGGAGGCCACCATCTTGTTCAGGAAAACCATCCCGGCATCGAGTTCATTGATGAACCTTTCGCTTTCCCCAGGATCGTTGGTCCAGGCGCTGGCGCCCAGTCCGAAGCGGTTGTCGTTCGCGATCTGGATCGCTTCATCCACATCCTTCACGCGGAACAGTGACGCCACCGGGCCAAAGAATTCCTCCTTGTAAGCCGGCGAATCTTTCGGAATGTTGGTCAGCACCGTTGGCGCGTAGAAGTTGCCGGGGCGGTCCAGCGGATGCCCTCCGATCAGCACCCGCCCTCCCGCCGCCACAGTTTTTTTCACATCGGCATCCAGAGAAGTAACCGCGTCAGCGTTGGCCAGAGGACCCAGTTGTGTGCTCTCCTCAAACGGATCGCCGATGCGCAACTCCTGCATGCGTTTGACGAACTTGCGCTCGAACTCGTCCGCAATTTTTTCCGCCACGATNNGCCGTGGCGACCGCCACCTCCAGATCGGCACTCGGCATCACGATAAACGGATCGCTGCCCCCCAGTTCCAGTACGACCTTCTTGATTCGTTTGGCCGCGGAAATTCCGACTTGAATCCCCGCCTGCTCGCTGCCGGTTAAAGTCGCGGCGACGATCCGATTGTCGTTCAGAATGCCATCCACCGGCCCCGACCCGATCAGCAGCGTCTGGAACACGCCTTCGGCGAAACCGGCGCGGCGAACAATGTCCTCGATCTTCAGCGCGCACTGCGGAACGTTCGATGCATGCTTCAACAGACCCACATTGCCCGCCATTAGCGCCGGCGCCACAAAACGAAATACCTGCCAGAAGGGGAAATTCCACGG
>PMBA01000252.1:2975-21522 GCA_003152795.1 Acidobacteriaceae bacterium
TGGGCGCATTCGTCCTTTTCTTTTTCCAGAATCTCGGCCGCGCGCATCATTTTTTGCGCCCGCTCCGCAAACGAAGTCCGCCGATGGACTCGGAACGCGGAAGCCGCCAGTTGCAGCTTCTGCTCAATTTGCGCCCCGCTCAGAGCCTCGAATGTTTTCACGACCTCGCCGGTCGCAGGATTGGTGGTCGCTATCGCCATGCTGGTTCTTCCTCTCCTTGGGTAGCTTACGCTCTCAAACTGTCTGGCCTCAACCAGTCGCCCCCCCGGACGGTGCGCAACCCGCTTGTACTTCCGAGTTTGTGGGCAGACTCCCAGCGTCCCAGGTCGGGTAGAATTATTGAACTCGCTACTTCGTTTCCAAAACCGGTAACAGCCGGTTCGAAATCTGGACCTGAATCCCGAGGTGCGTCATGAGGCATGCTCTCCCTGCGCGAATCGTTCTCCTTTCCTCAGCTATTCTCCTGCTCTCGCTTCTTTCGGCGCTGATCTTCCATCGTGAAATTCTGGTGCGAGCCGCGCCGGCGTTCAAGGGTGTCCTTACCTATCACAACGACAATATGCGCACGGGACGCAATCTGAGCGAAACCCAACTCACGCTCAAGAACGTAAACTCCACCACGTTTGGAAAATTGTTTGTGATCCCTGCCGACGGACTGGTGGATGCGCAACCTTTATATGCGCCCAGCGTGAGCATTCCCGGAAATGGCACACACAACGTCCTGTTTGTCGCCAGCGAGCATGGCACCGTCTACGGGTTTGACGCCGACAGCGGAGCGCCCCTGTGGCAGGTTACTACGCTCGCGCCGGGCGAGACGACCTCGGATGACCGTGGCTGCGGACAGGTCACACCGGAGATCGGAGTTACTTCCACTCCCGTAGTTGACCTCACAGCGGGATCGCATGGAACGATTTATGTGGTCGCCATGAGTAAGGACTCAAGTTCTAACTATCATCAGCGGCTGCATGCACTCGACATTACCAGCGGAGCCGAGGAGTTTGGCGGACCGGTCGAGATTGCGGCCAAGTATCCCGGGACGGGCGATAACAGTTCGGGCGGGTACGTGATCTTTGATCCCAAGCAGTACAAAGAGCGGGCGGGCCTGTTGCTGGTGAATCATATCGTGTATACGACATGGGCTTCTCATTGCGACATCCGGCCNNTCCAGCGGGAACATCTACTTCCTCGATGCGAATGGAACGTTCGACACTACGCTGGATGCTAAGGGCTTCCCGGTCAGTGGCGATTATGGAAACGCGATCATGAAGCTTTCGACCAAAAAGAGCCAACTGGCAGTCTCCGACTACTTCAACATGTACAACACGGTAAGCGAGTCGGATGCGGACGAAGATCTGGGGTCGGGCGGCGCGATGGTGATCCCGAATTTCAAAGACTCTACCGGAGTGGCGCACGACCTGGTTGTGGGTGCCGGGAAGGATGCGAATATCTATCTCGCGAATCGGGTCAACATGGGTAAGTTTAATCCGGCCAACAACAGCCAGATCTACCAGGAAATAACTGGTGCACTGAGTGGGCCGGTGTTTTCGGCGCCGGCATTCTCCGGCAGTAAGATCTACTACGGGGCGGTGAGGGACACCATCAAGGCGTTCTCGTTCAACACCAGCGGGCTGTTGAATCCCACGCCAGCGTCGCAGACGACCACACGCTTCAATAACCCCGGCGCTACGCCGAGCATCTCGGGGAGTACGGCAAAGAGTCTGATTGTGTGGGCCGCGGAAAATGCCACGCCAGCGGTGCTCCACGCCTACAACGCGAACAACCTGGCGGTGGAGTTGTATAACTCTAACCAGGCGGTAGGCGGGCGCGACCATTTTGGCACAGGCAACAAGTTCATCACGCCGACCATCGCGAACGGTAAGGTGTATGTGGGAACGACCAACGGGGTGGGAGTGTTGGGGCTACTGCCTTAGGAGTCCCGCTGGACGGGCGCGGCGCCCGTCGCTCCACGATTAGCTATCGCCATACACCGGCACGGCTGCGCCTTGAATCACTCTCGCATCGTCGCTGCACAAGAACAGGATCACACGCGCGATCTCCTGAGGCTTCGGCCATTTTGAGAAGTCGGCGTCCGGCATTGCCTGGCGATTTGCCTCCGTATCGATGATGCTCGGAAGAACCGAATTCACTCGCACCCCGGTGCCCTTTACCTCCGCGGCCAGCGAATCCATCAGTGCCAGCGCGCCCGCCTTGGAAGCGGCATAGGCGGCGGCGCCGGCCGCATGATCCAGCGCGGCCTTTGACGCGACGTTTACCAGCGCTCCATATTTCTGCTTAAGCATCACCGGTATCGCTGCCCGTGACAACGCGTAGCCCGAGCGCAAATTCAGCGCGAGTTGCTGCTCGAAAACCTTCGTCTCCAGTTCCCACAAGTTCACGCCGCCGGCATAGCCGCCCACTGTATTCACTAGGGCGTCCAGACGACCGTGCTCCGCAAGAACCCGGTCGACGAGCTGCCGCGCAGCAATTTCGTCGGTCACATCAACCCGGTGCCCCTCGATCGATGAGCCCTTCGACCCGGCTTCACGCTCCAGGGCATCAAGTTCTTCCTGCTTTCGATAGGTGACAACAACCTTGGCGCCTTCCTCCAGAAACGCGAGGCTCACCGCGCGTCCCAATCCGCCCGTGCCGCCGGCAATCAGCGCCAGCTTCCCTGAGAATCTCACGGTCATTCGCTCCCGCCTGGGCGCTCTCCTCAGGCCACCTTGGCGCCGCGCGCGGTTTGTCCGAGAAACGCCACCAGCTCGCGGTTAACTTCCTCGCCGTGGGTCCAAATGATGCCGTGCGGTCCGCCTTGCACCANNATCCGGTCGGCATCGCCGTGGATGACCAGTGTGGGCACGTCAATGCGGGCAAGATCCTTTCTAAAATCGGTCAGCCACGCCGCAACACAATCCAGAGTGCCCTTGGGCGAGGCGCCGGCCGCGATGTTCCAGCTTAGCTGCACCACTTGGTCACTGATCAGTTTGCCGCCGAGCACGTCCACGTTGAAGAAGTCCTTGAGAAATTTCGCAAGAAAGGCTGGACGATCCGCAGCCAGCGCTTTCTCGATCCCGTCGAACACCGTGCGATCGACACCTTCCGGATTATCACTGGTCTTCAGCAAGAACGGCGGGATCGAGGAGATAAACACAACCTTACTCACACCCTCTGTTCCATAGGTACCCAGATAACGGGCCAACTCGCCGCCTCCCATCGAAAAGCCTACCAGGGCAAATTCGCGAAGGCCGAGCTCGGTCACGACCTTCCGCAGGTCCTCGGCAAGAGTGTCGTAGTTGTAGCCTTCGTTCGGCTGGCTTGACTTGCCAAAGCCTCGGCGATCGTAGGTGATCACCCGATGCCCCGCCTTCAGCAGGGCCGGAACCTGCTTCTCCCACGAAGCCCCGCTCAGCGGCCAGCCGTGGACCAGCACGACCGGCTTGCCCGTGCCGTGATCTTCATAGTAGAGATCGATGTTGCCGGAATTTTCCTTACCAACGGTAATGTATGGCATCGAAATTCTCCTTCGCGTCTGGATTGATGTTGATCGCCAATTCGGTCAAGGTCGTCTTCTCAGGGTTAGATGTCTGACCCGCCCGGAGGTCGCGATTTCTCTCCCACCCTTACGGCATCCCGATGGAGCCCAGCGACGCGCTCTGACGGTAACGCGGCCTTTACCACGGGCTGCTTGTGGGAAATCCGTGATCCTACTCGCAATCACGTGTGACGCTTGTCACAGCCACTTGGCTTCGTACTCCGGGACAATGTCTTGTAAGCATCCGAACACATGTTCAAAATCCTGCACGCTGAGTTCCTGGCGCCCGGTATCAAACGGTTCGAAATTGAGGCGCCGCGCATTGCACATAAACAAAAACCGGGACAATTCGTAATCCTGCGGCTCTACGAGCAGGGTGAACGCATCCCGATCACCATCGAACACTCCGACCCCGAGCGCGGCACCATTCGGATTGTGGTGCAATCGGCCGGCAAAACCACCACCCTTCTCAATTCCCTGAATACCGGCGATTCCATCCTTAATGTGGTTGGGCCGCTGGGGAAACCGTCGGACATCGAGAAGTTCGGCACCGTGGTGGTAATGGGCGGCGGCGTAGGCACGGCAATGGCGTATCCCACGGCGGCGGCCCTGAAACATGCCGGCAATCGCGTGATCACCATCGTCGGAGCGCGCAACAAAGAGCTGGTCATTCTGGAGCGCGAACTGCGAGAGTGCAGCGATGCTCTGATGATTACCACCGATGACGGCAGCTACGCCGACAAAGGCTTCGTCACCGACAAGCTCCGCCAGTTGATCGAGAACGGCACGCGCATCGACCTGGTGCTGGCCATCGGCCCCATCCCGATGATGCGGGCGGTCGCGGAGATGACTCGGAAAGAGCACATCCGCACCGTGGTCAGCCTGAACCCCATCATGATCGACGGTACCGGCATGTGCGGCGGCTGCCGCGTGCTGGTCGACGGCAAGAGCGAGTTCGCCTGCGTGGACGGCCCCGAATTCGATGCGCACCGCGTCGACTTCTCCGTGCTCGTGCAGCGCAATTCGATGTACCGAACGGCGGAGCAGAAGTCCATGGAGGCGTTTCAGCAGGATCCCGAGTCGCAGGTAGAGGCTATTCATGCCGAGCAGACCGGCGCGTGCGCACTGAAAGGAATCGACCGGTGACCCAATCTCCTAAACCTCCCTTGCTGAATGTCCTCCCTCTGAAAGAGCGGATGAAGTTGCCCCGGCAGCACATGCTGGAGCAGCCTGCGCTCGAGCGCGCCACCAATTTCACCGAGGTAAACCTGGGCTATTCCGAAGAACTGGCGCGGCAGGAAGCGGCGCGCTGCCTGGAGTGCGCCAAGCCCAAATGCACCATCGACTGTCCGGTCGGCGTCAAGGTGAAAGAGTTCGTGCAGTTGATTGTGGCCGGCGACTTCATGGGCGCGGCCGCCAAAATCCGCGAAGACAATGTGCTGCCAGCCATTACCGGGCGCGTGTGTCCGCAGGAAGACCACTGCGAAGGCGGCTGCTTGATGGGCAAGAAGGTTCAGCCGCTGGGCATTGGGTATCTGGAGCGCTTTGTCGCCGACTACGAGCAGCGCCACCTCGACATCAGCAACCTGCCCAAAGCGCCGCCGACAGGGAAGAAGGTAGCCATCGTCGGCAGCGGTCCGTCCGGCCTGACCGCGGCGGGCGATCTGGTTCAACGGGGACACCAGGTTCACGTTTTCGAGGCGCTGCACACGCCCGGCGGAGTGCTGGTGTATGGCATCCCCGAGTTCCGCCTGCCCAAGCAGATCATCCGCGAGCAGATCGATTACATGCGCGCCATGGGCGTAGTGTTTGAAACCGACGTAGTCGTGGGACGCACCGTCACCATCGACGAACTGATGGAAGAGGAAGGCTACGACGCGGTGTTTATCGGCACCGGCGCCGGCCTTCCGCAGTTCATGGGCATTCCCGGCGAGCATTTCAATGGCGTCTATTCGGCGAACGAGTTCCTGACCCGCATCAACCTGATGCATGCCTACGAGTTCCCGAAGTACGACGAACCCATGGTGGATTTCCGCGGCAAGAATGTCGCCGTCGTCGGTGGCGGGAACACCGCGCTTGATGCGATCCGCTCGGCATTGCGACTGGGGGCGGGGAAGGCCTTCATTCTCTATCGCCGCAGCGAGGCGGAGATGCCGGCGCGCAAGGAAGAAGTCGAACATGCCAAGCAGGAAGGCATCGAATTCCAGGTGCTTGCCGCCCCCCTCGAGTTCCTCGACGACGGCAAGGGGTGGCTGACCGCAGCACGCTGCCAGAAGATGGCCCTCGGCGAACCGGATGCTTCCGGGAGACGGCGTCCGGTTCCAATTGAAGGCTCCGAATACGAAATTCCTCTTGCCGTAGCCGTTATCGCGATCGGGACCAGTGCCAATCCGATTGTCCAGAGCACCACGCCGGGTTTGAACACGAACAAGCGGAACTACATCGAGGCCGATCCCACGACCCAGCGCACCTCGCGCAAGGGCGTTTTCGCTGGCGGTGACATCGTCACGGGAAGCGCGACCGTGATTTTGGCCATGGGAGCTGGACGGCGCGCTGCGAAATCGATCCATGAGTATCTGTCTACGTCCGGCGATTGGTAACAGGTTGACTGGCAATGACTTAAACGGTAGCTGTTTATGTGACGCACCTCACAATGGAGGGTGCGTAGGGTCACCGCCGCAGCGATGGACGGGGCCTGTAATTGAAACTGACAAGGTGCGCCGCGGGCAGGAATTTCCCGCTGGGTGTGTTGGATCGGCAACGAGGTGAAGCATGGCAGGGCAAGCGCGCGGTAAGGTCACGGTCGATGTCGA
This sequence comes from Acidobacteriaceae bacterium, assembly GCA_003152795.1. Lineage (GTDB taxonomy): Bacteria > Acidobacteriota > Terriglobia > Terriglobales > Acidobacteriaceae > Acidiflorens. The sequence continues at coordinate 9,321 of PMBA01000252.1, forward strand.
AGAGTGCAAGGGATGCGGGCTATGCGTGGAGTGCTGTCCTCCCAAGTGCCTTGAATTGGAGCCGGAGCTGAATGCTTACGGGGCCCATCCGGCACACTACACCGGGCAGTGCTGCACCGGTTGTGGAATCTGTTTCTATTGCTGCCCGGAACCGGGCGCGATCACGGTCTACCGCCTGAAGGCGAAACCCAAGGCGGCCGCGCCGGTGGAGGAGGTCGAACATGCGGCAGCTCTGTAAAGGAAACGTGGCGGTGGTAAAAGGTGCGATCCTCGCCGGGTGTCGCGGGTACTACGGATATCCCATCACTCCAGCCAGCGAAATCGCCGAGGCCGCCGCGCTCTACTTCCCGCAGGTCGGCGGGACATTTATTCAAGCCGAGAGCGAAGTCGCCGCCATCAACATGGTGTACGGAGCAGCCGCGGCTGGCGTTCGCGTCATGACCGGATCCTCCGGCCCCGGCCTCAGCCTGATGCAGGAAGGTATGTCGTATCTGGCGGGCGCGGAACTGCCCTGCGTGATCGTCGATGTAATGCGCGGTGGACCGGGCCTGGGCAACATCGCACCCGAACAAAGCGACTATTTTGCCATGGTAAAAGGCGGTGGCCACGGCAACTACCGCAATCTCGTGCTCGCTCCCGCATCGGTCCAGGAGATGGCTGAGTTCACCATGCTGGCCTTCGAGCTCGCCGACAAATATCGCAATCCCGCTGTCATCCTTACCGACGGTTTTGTCGGCCAGATGATGGAGCCGCTCGAACTGGAAGATCGTGAGATTCAGCCGCCTGAAAAACCATGGGCTGTAAAGGGAACGCCGGAGACGCGCGCCAATCTGATCAGTTCCATTTTTCTCGAAACCGATGAACTGGAAGATCACCAGCGCAAACTGGAAGCCAAGTACATCCGTGCCCAGGAAGCCGAGACGCGCTACGAACTCTGCCGCACCGAGGATGCCGAAGTGCTCCTCGTCGGTTACGGCATCGTCTCCCGAGTATTGCTTTCGACTGTCGAAGCGTTGCGCAAGCAAGGCGTGAAAGCCGGCCTGTTCCGCCCCATCACGCTCTGGCCGTATCCCTCGAAGGCGCTGGTGGAAGCCGCCAGCAAACGTAACGTGCAAAAGGTGCTGGTCGTCGAATTGAGCAACGGACAAATGGTGGAAGATGTGCGCCTGGCCCTGAACGGCAAGGTGCCGGTGGAGTTCTATGGCCGGGTCGGCGGCAATGTGCCTTCCGTCCGCGAGCTCCAGGAACAAGTGTTGTCACGCATCGCCGTGGCGGTCTGAAACCAGGTCCACGACGACCTGGTTGAAAGAGGACTACGAAAATGGCAAACGAGCGTGGGGTCAGCGTAGTAGATCCAGAAGTTAAGGTAATAGTTGAATCTGAAGCAAAGGCTGTAACAAAGCCCGAAACCAACCCCGACATCAATCCCCAGGACACTGGCGATTACGAGGCGATCCACTCCAAGTCGCCGCTGTTTTATGACCTGTACGAGCGAAAATCAGAACTGAAGCACCAGACCCACTACTGTCCCGGCTGCGGGCATGGCGTGGTCCACAAGCTGATTGCCGAAGCGTTGCAGGATCTCGGCGTGCAGGACAAAACGATCTTCGTGAGCCCCGTGGGCTGCTCGGTATTTGCTTACTACTATTTTGACGTCGGCAACGTGCAGGTGGCGCATGGCCGTGCCCCCGCTTCTGCAACCGGCATCAAGCGGTCATGTCCCGACAAGATGGTCATCTCTTATCAGGGAGACGGCGACTTGGCAGCAATCGGAACCGCCGAAATCGTTCATGCCGCCAACCGCGGCGAAAAAATCACTGTCTTCTTCGTGAACAACGGAATCTACGGTATGACGGGCGGACAGTTGGCGCCTACCACGCTGGTGGGAATGAAGAGCACAACTTCTCCGTGGGGCCGGCGGCCGTCGAACGAGGGCTTCCCACTCCACATGGCCGAACTGCTTGCCACCCTCGAAGCTCCGGCATACATCGAACGCGTCGCCCTTTCCGACAGCAAGAACATCATGAAAGCGCGTCGGGCGATCCGCAAGGCGCTTGAAATTCAGCGCAACGGCGGCGGCTTCTCGTTTGTCGAAATCCTGTCGCCCTGTCCAACCATATGGGGCAAGGATCCCGTGGAAGCGCGCCGCTGGGTGCTCGAGAAGATGACGCCCACTTTCCCCCTGAATGTGTTCCGCGACCATCAGCCGGAGATGCCCTCGGGCAGTAAGGCCGAAAAGGTGCCGCCGCAACACTCCGTGGCCGAAGTGTTGGGAATCACCCCGCTTGGCATCACTCCGAAAACGGGAGGCACGGACGCTTCAAAACCAAAACACGCCCATCGCTTCAAGGACGTAAAGATCAAGATCGCGGGCTTTGGAGGCCAGGGCGTCCTTCTGCTCGGGCAGCTCCTGATCGAAATGGGCATGCGCGAAGGACTGGAAGTCAGTTGGCTGCCCTCCTATGGTCCGGAGATGCGCTCCGGCAGCGCGCACTGTCATGTCTGCCTGTCGAAAGAGCGCATCGGAACTCCCCTGATCTCGCATCCCGATGTGCTGGTTGCCATGAATGAGTACTCCCTGAAAAAGTTTGCCCATGAAGTAGTCAGTGGCGGAGTCATTCTTTACAACGGCGCCAGCCTTCCTGCCGGCTTTTCTGCCCCGGAAGTGCAGGTGGTCGCGATTCCCGCTTCAGAGATCGCCGACAAACTCGGTTCGACGAAAGTAACCAACATCGTACTGATGGGCGCGCTGCTGGAAGAGACCGAGTGCCTGGCTCCGGGAACCGCCTTGAGCGTGCTCGAAGACAAAGTCAAGAAACTCGATCTGCTCGAAATCGATCGTAAAGCGCTCACCGCGGGCCGGCTGTTTATCGATGAGCAGGCGCACATTGGCGCGGTCAGTCAGCCCGACGGCTTCGCTTAGAAAAGTAGATAAGCTGCGAGCTACGAGCTACGAGCGGCGAGCCACCGGGCATCCGGTTTGTTCCAAGCTCGCGGCTCGAAGCTCGCAGCCCAGCTTTGAGGAGGACTTCTAATGTCGACTGCCTGGACATCTCGTTACGCGCTGCGCACCAAGGGCATCACCAGTTCTCAAATNNCGCGAACTCTTGAAGGTCACCCAGAGACCCGGCATGATTTCCTTTGGCGGCGGCCTGCCCGCCCCCGACGTCTTCCCCGTCCAACGCTTTCAGGAAGCCTGCCACAAAGTTCTTGCCGAGCAAGCCTCTTCCGCCTTGCAATACGGGGCAACCGAGGGCTACGAACCCCTGCGCGAACTGATTGCCAGCAACATCTCGCGCTACGGCATCAAAGCAAAAGTCGAAAACGTCCTGATCACTTCCGGCTCACAGCAGGCGCTCGACCTCATCGGCAAACTCTTTATCAATCGCGGTGATCGCGTGCTGGTCGAAGCCCCCACTTATCTAGGCGCGCTGCAGGCGTTCAACGTATATGGCGCGGAATATGTGTCCGTCCCCAGCGACGAGAACGGCCTTCGCACCGACTTGCTGGAAGCCCCTCTACGTTCCGGCCCCAAGTTCATGTATGTTTTGCCCAACTTCCAGAACCCCGCCGGTACCACCTTGTCGGAAGGACGTCGCCACGAACTCGTGCTTCTGGCGGACCGTTACGGCATTCCGATTATCGAAGACGATCCGTACGGCCAGTTGCGCTATGAAGGCGAACACCTCCCGTCGCTGGTTGTGCTCGACCGCGAGAACCTCCGCCGCGACGACGGTTATTCCATCGGCAACGTCATTTACCTGAGCACGTTCTCGAAGACCCTCGCTCCCGGCCTTCGACTGGGATGGATCGTCGCTCCTCCCGATGTCATCGGCAAGATCGCGCAACTGAAGCAAGGCGCGGACCTGCACACTTCGACCTTCACGCAGTTCGTGGCCTACGAAGTCGCGCGCGATGGATTCCTCGACAAGCACGTGAAGCTGATTCGTCAGATCTATCGCGAACGCCGCGACGTAATGCTCCAGGCTCTTGAAGAATTCTTTCCCCACGAAGTTACCTGGACTCATCCTCAGGGCGGCCTGTTTCTCTGGGTAACTCTGCCCGACGGACTGGATATCCAGGCAATTTTCAAATCGGCGATCGAGCAGAACGTGGCGTTCGTGCCCGGCGATTCCTTCTATGCCAACGACGCCCGCGAAGGCTCACGCCACATGCGCTTGAATTTTTCCAACGCTACTCCGGACCAGATACGCGAGGGCATACGGCGCTTGGCGGCCGCCGTCAAAAGCCAGCTGACCGGCATGACCGTGCCGTCCGCAGTGCCGCTCGGCGTATAGAAAGTATCCAAATCGAACCCTGCCTGGGCGCTTGACGTTCAAGAGAAGGCTCCAATACATTCAAGAGCCGGGATCGATCCGATCTGCCAGATATTTTTCCGCATACAAACTGATTGTTGACGAGGTGCTCGCAACGTGACAATGAGGAAGAACGCAGTGCATAAGACAACGCTCACCCAAAAAGCGCAGTTGATGTCGGGTTCGGAGATCGAACGCACGCTGGTGCGTCTGGCTCATGAAATTCTGGAAAAAAACGGAGGTGTCGAAGGCTTGGGATTGGTCGGCATCCGCCGGCGCGGAGTTCCCATCGCCGAGCGGCTGGGCAAAATGATCCAGCAGGTGGAAAAGAAGAAGGTTCCCGTGGGCACGCTCGATATCACGTTCTATCGGGATGACCTTTCGACGCTGGGGCCGAAGCCGGTGGTCCAGGAAGGGGAGATTGGGTTTGCCATCGAGGGTAAAAAGATCGTGCTGATCGATGACGTGCTTTACACCGGCCGCACCACGCGTGCCGCTCTGGACGCCCTTTTTTCCCATGGCCGCCCGAGCCTGGTGCAGTTGCTGGTGCTGATCGATCGCGGCCACCGCGAATTACCCGTGGAGGCGACGTTCGTCGGCCGGGTCGTGCAGACCACGGACAATGAAGTGATCGAGGTGAAGTTGACCGAGATCGACGATGCCGAAAAAGTGTTGCTGATGGAGCGATGATGGAGCGATGGGCGCCCTCGCCCGTCCCCAGCCGGCGTGGCCTAGCCCTTGCGTCGAGCCCACTCCAAGTCAAAGCGCGCCCGGTCATAGAAGGACTTTTGCGTTCCCATTCCCATCGTCGAAAGCCCGGCATATAGGTTGGCGCGCCTGACGGCTTCCTGCTCCGGCAGACCTTCTCCAAGGAAGGTAGCGAAGCTGCCAATAAAGGCGTCCCCCGCTCCGGTGCTATCCACGCTCTTCACGTCAAACGCGGGCACGTGCTCCATGCCTTCACTTCCGGCCAGCAGCGAGCCATTCGCACCCAGAGTGATAATCACCCGCCGAATACCGCTGGCCAGAAGCTTGGCCGCACAGCGCCCAGCATCGTCAAGGTTGCGCACTGGAATGCCGGAAATTGCTTCGGCCTCACTCTCATTGGGAACGAAGTAGTCGAGATCCGCTACCGCATCGATGTCGAGGGCTTGGGCGGGCGCCGGGTTCAGGATGCAGCGAATGCCGTTCTGTTGCGCAAACTTGATGGTGTAGTAAACCGTCTCCAGCGGAATCTCGAACTGGAGAACGATACAGTCGGCGCTTTTCAGAATGTCCGCCGCGGCATCGACGTCGGCAGGTTGCAATTGGTCATTCGCACCCTTGACGACGATGATCCGGTTCTGTCCGGAAGGATCGACGAAGATCGGCGCCACTCCGCTGGACACGCCGGGCACCTGGCGCACATGCGTGGCATCGATCCCCAGTTGTTCAAAATTCCTGATGCTGCACGGACCGAAGAGATCGTCCCCGACCCGCGCCACCATGAAGACGTCGGCTCCGCAAAGGCGTGCCGCCACGGCCTGGTTCGCGCCCTTCCCACCGAAACCCAGGTCAAACCTCTGGCCAAAGATGGTCTCCCCGGGCTTTGGAAACTGGTCTGAGAACGTGGTCAAATCGACATTGGCACTACCCACCACCGCGATGCGAGGACGTTTTGCCATATTTTTTCCGTTGCTACGAACGCGTTTGAAGCAGTGCCGCGAATCCGAAGTGAGGAAGGCAGAGTTTAGTCAGCCGCTCGCTGCCTGTCAATCGGTGGAAGATGTTGGTGGTGGCTTAGTTTGATCCAACTAAGTCTCCGCTTTCCTCCGTGGGACCCCGTGGTTTGTGCCTTTTCGCACTCCCTGATCAGAGTTTCCCTGAACTGAGCGATTACCAGGCTGTTTGAGACAGCCGGCGCGAGACAGAGCAGGTGTAGAATATCCGGTCCCAGGTATCAAAAGAAGGAAGTTCCAGTCTGGACGCTTGAATTGGAGGTATTCCCGTGCGTTGCATTCATCTGTTCTTATTGGTCATGATTTGCCTAGCGGCTACTTTACCCGCGAAGGGGCAGGAAATCCCGATGCCAGACTCCTCGACTACCCACTCTGGAGCAAAGGCCGCTTCCAGCGTGCAACCGGCTTGGATCAAAGACTCGTTGGCGAAAATGCAGCGCGAACTGGGGGCAAAGTATGGCGACCAGCAAAGTGTGCGGGTAGAGCGTGGTCTCCGCCAGGTGGGCGAATTCTGGCGCGCGGAGGATGGCGATGCGGCGGCGTTTGAAGAATTTGTCCGCGTTAGTTTTGCGGGCGATCAGGCCACGCTGGACACTATGTTCGACCGCTTCCAGCGCCTCCTCGAACAACTCGATGGCCACATGCACGAGATCAATCGCGAGCTCAATCAGCAATCCGATCTCGATTTGGGCGCTGTGCTTCCTTTCGACGAGTTGTTTGCGGGCTACGATCCGTCGGCCCACGTCATCGACGATTTTTTCCAGAACAAACTGGCGTTCACGGTGCTACTGAACTTTCCGCTGGCCACGCTTGACGAATGCCTGAAAGACGGCGGCGCATGGAGCCGGAGGCAGTGGGCTGAAGTCCGGCTGGCGCAGCGTTTCGGCAAGCGCATCCCCGCCGAAGTGAACCTGGCGGGCGCCCAGGCTGGAGCCGAGGCGGCTCAGTATATTTCGGAGTACAACATCTGGATGTACCACCTGCTCGACCCTCAGGGGCAGCGACTTTTCCCGCCCAAGATGCGCCTCCTCAGCCACTGGAATCTGCGCGACGAAATCAAAGCAGACTACGCCGACAAAGAGAATGGTCTCGCCAGGCAGCGCATGATCCAGCAGGTGATGGAGCGCATTGTTACCCAGACAATCCCGGAAGTTGTGGTCAACAACCCAGGCGTGGATTGGAATCCATACTCGAATGAAGTGAAGGCGGCAGCGGCCAAGGACGCGGACCCGGCCGCGGAAAAAGCAGGGAAGACAATCACCAACGCGCGGGAGCCGGATACGCGCTACGCCGTGCTGCTGAAGGATTTTAACGTGTCCAGGAGGGCTGATCCTTACTCGCCGACTGCGCCCACGTTGATCGACCGCCGCTTTAACGAAGACCGCGAGATTCCGGAAGCGCGCCTGAAAGCGATGCTCGAAAAGATACTAACCTCACCGTTGGTCCCGCGGACCGCCAGTCTGATCGAATCGCGCCTGGGACGCCCGCTGGAGCCATTTGACGTCTGGTACAACGGCTTCCGTCCCGGCAGCCAATACACCGAGGCCAAACTCGATGAGATGGTGGCGAAGAGATATCCCACCGCCGCGGCCTATCAGAAAGACATTCCCAACCTGCTGGTGAAGCTGGGCTTCTCCCCGGAGCGCGCCCAGTACGTGGCCAACAACATCATTGTGGACCCGGCCCGCGGTTCCGGTCACGCCATGGGATCGGAGATGCGCTCCCAAAAGGCGCATCTGCGTACCCGCGTCGAAAAGAACGGCATGAACTACAAGGGCTACAACATCGCCGTGCATGAAATGGGACACAACGTGGAACAGACGTTCTCGCTCAACGACGTTGACTACACGCTGCTCCAGGGAGTGCCCAATACGGCGTTTACCGAAGCACTGGCCTTTGTGTTTCAAGGACACGACTTGGAACTGCTCGGTCTGCCGGCTCCGGACGCGAAGAGTCAGGCCGAAAAAACTCTGAACGACTTCTGGGGCACGTACGAGATTGCCGGCGTCGCGCTGGTGGATACGGCGGTGTGGCACTGGATGTACGACCATCCCCAAGCCACGCCGAACCAGCTCAATGAGGCGACGGTGCAGATTTCGAAAGACATCTGGAACCGCTATTACGCTCCCGTCTTCCACAAGAACGATGTGGTGCTGCTGGGAATTTATTCGCACATGATCGACGCGTTTTTGTACCTGCCCGATTATCCGATCGGCCACATGATCGCTTTTCAGATTGAAGAGCAAATGAAAAAAGCGGGAGCCATTGGCCCCGAGTTCGAGCGCATGGCGAAGATGGGCCGGGTGACTCCCGATCTGTGGATGGTGCACGCCACGGGGCGGCCGGTAGGGCCAGAAGCCTTGCTGGAAGCCACCGAGCGAGCGCTGGCTGGGGCTGGCGCCAAGTGACGCTGCTCGCGAGTGGAGAGGCGGGAGTCCCCGCCGGGCCGTCAAACTGCCAGACGGGTTAGTCACCCGGTCCCTCCACGGGATGACCCACCACGCAAGCCCGGTACCAGAAGTGTTCGCCACGCGCCGACTTTCGAGAAGTCTGTCTCATTCATCTGGCATCCGCCCAGTCTCTTGAGTATTCTTTTGAACATGGCCACCGTCTCGCTAAGCGAACTGCTGGGCTCGACCGTGTATGACGCCTCCGGCGCCGCCAGTGGCCGCGTGCGCGAGGTGGCCCTCGCCCCGCAGGAGGACCGCACGCGGGTTGCCCTGCTGATCGTCAGGACGCCGGCGGGGAACCGCATGTTGCCCTTGACTGCGGTTTCCGGAATCAATCAAGGTGTGCGAGCTTCCACCGCGGCGGCGGAATGGACTCCGGCCGACGGTTCCGAAGGCCTGCTCCTGCTCAGCCGCGATTTGCTCGATCAGCAGGTAATTGACGTCCATGGCCGCAAGGTCGTGCGCGTGAACGACGTGGACTTTTATCACGACGTCGCGAATCATCACGCCGTTTTGAAGGTTGGCGGTGTGGATGTGGGCGCTCGCGGCGCCATTCGCCGGCTCCTCAAAGGCATGGTCCCTGCGGCTGTCCTCCGGGCGTTACTGCTGCGGGTCCCTCCGCGCGATATTCCCTGGGACTTCGTGGACCTCATTGAGACCGACCCGGCGCGCCGCGTCAAGCTGAAGATATCCCATGAGCGGCTCGCCAAACTCCATCCCGCCGACATTGCGGATATTGTCGAGGACCTGGCTCCCGATGAGCGCGAAGCAGTGTTCGAAACGCTGGACGAGGACGTCGCTGCCGGAGCCTTGGAAGAGCTCGAACCCAAGGTGCAGAAAGCCGTCGTCGAATCGCTCGACTCAGACCGCGCCGCCGACATTGTCGAGGAGATGGAGCCCGACGCCGCGGCCGACCTTTTGGGCGACCTGTCCGATGAGCGGAGTTCGGAAATCCTGGTGCAGATGCAGCCCGAAGAGCGCCAGGAAGTCACCGATCTGCTCGAGTTCAAAGAGAATTCCGCTGCCGGCCGCATGACCACCGAGTACATTGCGCTGGCGGTGACAGCGACCGCCGAGGACGCGATCGAGGCTATGCGCACTTTCGAAGGCCGCATGGAAAACACGAGCACCATTTACCTGACGGATTCTCACGGGACGTTGGCCGGCGCGGTGCCGCTGGTCAAGATTGTTCTGGCGCCATCCGCGACACCCCTCTTGGCCTTGGCCCAGGAGCCTCTCATTTCCTGCCACGAAGACACGAAAGAGAAGGATTTCGTTGAACTCTTTGATAAGTACAATCTGCTGACCTTGCCGGTGATCGACGAGCACAATCAACTCGCCGGCGTGATCACGCCCGATGACGTAATCGCGATGCTGCGCGCCAAGTTATAGCGATGAGTGTGGGGACGGGCGCCCTCGCCCGTCCAAGCCGAGCGCAGCTCGGCAGCTGCATGCACTCATACTAACTCTGGATTTGCCTCAGCCCCGAGAGCGGCTCACATCGCGCATCACGAGCGGTTTTGCAATCTGCCCAGCCGCACCGGCAACTTCGCAAAAAAGTTTCTCAGTTCTGCAAATTGATATATCCAGACGATGCTTTCAGCGTTTATTCTGGTCGTTCTGTTTCGCCAATTTGATCGTCCCTGTGGCCTGTGCGCATGAAATTCCTGAGAAGTTGGAAGTTCCGGCTCCTGATGTTCTTCGCCGTCGTGGGGCCGGGCATCATCACCGCGAATGTGGACAACGATGCCAACGGCATCCTGACCTATTCGCAGGCCGGCGCGCAGTTCGGCTACATGCTCTTGTGGACCATGATCCCGACTACGATCGCCCTGATCGTAGTACAGGAAATGTGCGCCCGCATGGGAGCGGTCACGGGCAAGGGCCTGAGCGATCTGATCCGGGAAGAATACGGCCTGCGCATTACCTTCCTCATGATGATCGGCATTCTGATTACAAATTTCGGAAACGTCGTCGGCGAATTTGTCGGCATCGCCGGAAGCATGGAGCTGTTCGGCGTCTCCAGGTACATCTCCGTGCCGATCTGTGCCGTGATCGTCTGGTTGATCGCCGTCAAAGGGCAGTACAAAAGCGTTGAGAAAGTGTTTCTGGTGGCTTCCTTTTTCTACATCACTTACATTTTTGCCGGAGTGCTCTCCAAGCCCGCGTGGATTGAGGCCGTAAAGGCCACGGTGAAACCTCCGGAGATGGCGGCCTTCCGGCACGACACCTACCTCTATATGGTGATCGGCGTGGTCGGAACCACGATCGCGCCCTGGATGCAGTTCTATCTGCAGTCGTCGGTCGTGGAAAAGGGAATCACCCGGCGTCAGTACACTGCCTCGAGGCTCGACGTGATTGTGGGCTGCATCTTCACCGACGTGGTGGCCTGGTTCATCATTGTGGCCTGCGCGGCAACGCTCTACTTGCATGGCATCCGTGACATTCGCGACGCCGCCGACGCCGCGCAAGCGCTGCGACCACTGGCCGGCGACTGGGCGTACCTGCTCTTTGCCCTGGGACTTTTCAACGCGTCGCTATTTGCCGCTTCGATTCTCCCGCTTTCGACGGCCTACACGGTTTGTGAAGGCTTAGGTTTCGAATCGGGTGTGGGACGCAAATTTTCCGAAGCTCCCGCCTTCTACTGGCTTTATACCGTGCTCATCGCCGCGGGAGGAGTCGTGGTCCTGATACCGGGGCTTCCGTATATTAAGATCGCTGTATTTTCGCAAGTGGTCAACGGCGCGGTGTTGCCCGGCGTGCTGATTTTCATGTTGCTGCTGATCAACAAAAAAGAACTGATGGGCGAATACGCAAACAAAACCACGTTCAACATCATCGCCTGGGCAACCACCGCAATTATGATCGTGTTGACACTGCTCTATGTGTACGGGCTAATCCGCGGCGGCACGGGATAATTCAAAGAAAACCGAATCGCGGAGATCGCAGAGCGCGCCGAGAACAACGAGATTTTCTTCTGAATTCCTCTGCGAACTCCGCGATCTCTGCGGTTAAACGCCTTGGCGCTTACAAAATCTTTCCCGCCGCCAGATCCTTCACCAATCCCAAGTCGGCTTCGAGAAAATCCAGTTCCAGCAACTCCTGCCGCGTCGCCCAGCGTATCTCCCGAAAAATCCGATTCTCGATTTCGCCGCGATAGCTGCGCACCTCGAAGAATCTGAGTTCCACCGCCCCACCACCCGGGTATTGATGGACGATGCGGGCCACCTCCACGCCCACCTCGGCCGCGATTCCCAGTTCTTCCTCCAGTTCCCGGCGCATGGCATCGCGAGGCTGTTCGCCGTCTTCGATCTTGCCTCCGGGAAATTCCCATTTCAGCGGCATAGCCTGGTGCCGCGTCCTCTGGCAGGCGAGGATGCGGTCGTCTTTTATGATCAGCGCCGCGACAACTCGTTTCATGGATGAAAAGCGCCTCAGGCCGCTAGGATCTGGCTTACTCTTTTTCCAGCCGCTTGCCCACGAGCTGAGCGCAATATTCCACCAGTTCGCGGTCTCCGTGAGCGAATGCCGCTGCGAAGTGACTGTCAATATCGAGTTCGCCAGCCACCTGGCCGTGCGCAAAGACTGGAACCACGATCTCCGACTTGGTTTCAAGCGAGCAGGCAAGATAGCGTTGATCCTTCTTTACGTCGTCCACCACCACCGTCTTCCCCGACGATGCCGCCGCGCCGCAGATGCCCTGGTTCAGAGGAATGCG
>PMBA01000358.1 GCA_003152795.1 Acidobacteriaceae bacterium
TCGGTGGTGATGCCCTGATAGATCTTGGATGGCAGGCGGGGATCGACCAGGATGGTCGTTTCCGACTGGCCGAGCATGTCCACAAAGCCGGGAGCAACCACTTTGCCCTTGGCGTCGACGGTACGCTTGCGCGCGGCGGCGGAGAGATTGCCGATGGCGGCGATGCGGCCATCGCGGATTCCGATGTCGCCCGAATACCACGGAGAGCCGGTACCGTCGACGATGTGTCCATTGACGATGACGAGGTCGAAGGGGAAATCGGCGGCAAAGGCGAAGGCAGAGACGAACAGCAATAATGCCAGCATGAGACGGCGAATCGCGGTCATGAGTTCCTTTCCGGGTCAGTGCTTACCGCAGCAAGTTGTGTTACTCGCGGGCGGCCAATCAACGTGCCAAGGATAATCCAGAGTACGAGAGCGAGCCACTCCCATTCCGAAAAGTGTCCCGGGACAAAGGGCATGAACTTCATGAACACCATCGCTAAACCGACCAGTGCGCCCAGCAGAGCAATCAGGCGGTCGGTGACGCGGGGCCTCATCCATAGATAAGCGGCGCACACCGCGAACCATCCGGTGGCGGAAGCAACCGATCCAACCTCGGAGATCGGAACCAGACTGGCGCTGCCGAGAAACATGCACGCGGCCGTCGCCATGCCAACCCAGACGACCGCCGCGGCGGGAGTTTGGTTCCGTGGATGCACGCTGGCCAGGCGCGAATCCACCAGCCCGCGCCGACCCATGGCAAACAGCAAACGGCTGGCGGCGATGAAATTTCCGTTGAATACTTTGAACAGCGACAGCAACGCGGCACTTAGAATGACGCTCACGATCCAGCGCGAGCCCATGGCATGCTGGAAAGCGACCGCGGTCATGAACGGCGCGCCGATCAGCGCCCGCCACGGCGCCACGAAGCCCACCGCCGCAATCACGATGATGTAGAACACGGCGCCGACGGCGATCGCGGCAAAAATGGCGCGAGAGAATCCGTGAGCGCAAAATTGCGGGTTGGCTTCCTCGGCGGCTTTGGTCACCGATTCATATCCCGTCATGTAGTAAGGGACGATCTGCAGCACCAGCAGAATGGACACAAACGGAGTGTGCGTAAACAACGGCGGGAAATTGGCCGGCGATCCGCGGGTGACGCCAACCGCGACGAAGATCAGGAAGAGCGCGAGTGTGCCGAATGTGGACCAGTTCTGAAACGTGGCGCTCAGCCGGATGCCACGATAGTTCACCACCGTGACCAGCGCCGTGAGCGCGAGCCCGATGACCAGATGCGGCAGGTAAACGGGCTTTCCCGCAACGCGGTACATCTCGATCGAATCGAGCGCGGGAAAGATGTAACCAGCGATGCGGCCGACAGCCACGGCTTCCCACGGACAGACGATGAAATATGCAAGCATCATCATCCATCCGGTATAAAAACTGATCGGCCGCGGGAAGACCTTGGCGGTGTAAGCAACTTCGCCCGATGCGTCGGGCATGGCCGCAACCAGCTTGCCATAGACGTAACCGATGGGCAGCAGAAGAATCCCGCCAATGGCGAATCCAAGAACGCCGCCGAGCGGGCCGCCGCGCGTCAGCCAATCGTCCATGACGACGAGCCAGCCCACGCCGACCATGGTTCCCCAGCCGAGGGAGAAGTAATCGCTGACCCGCAATTTGCGGGCGAGTTGCGTCATGGGCGCGAATTATAAAACATCGTGCCCTTCAGGCGGCTTGCTCAGGCGACCGCGAAGCGGGTCGGGCATTCATTCGACGGCGGGATTTCCTTCGACCGCAAGATGCAGATTGCCTCTTTGAGCGAAGAGATTTCAAACACCGATGTAAGATGAGTGGCCTCCAGCAGTCTGCGGAAGAACGCCGGAGGGTTCACCAACTTCATCTTCGCGGACTTCTGCATTGCCCAGCGCCGCACCAGCAGCAGGGTTCCGAGGCCGCCCGCATCCAGGTGGTCCACTTCCGAGACATCGAGCACCAGCACTCGGACGCGCTCGAGTTGCTCGATCCGGCGGCGGAACTGGTCGAGGGCCGCGCCGCGGACCATGCGTCCCGAGCAGTTCACGACCGCAACATCCTGCAAGCATTCGACTTGAAACTTGAGTTCCATAGGTTGGTTCATACAAACCTGCCTTAACGTCCATTGATACGAATCAGCCCCGAAGAAGGTTCCCCATTTCGTGTCACTGAATTGGACGTGGAAAAGGAGGAAAGGTAACCGGCGAAAAACCGGTTAGCGGACATCAAGTTTTTGAATGTCAAGGATGTGTGAATGCAACTACAACCCGGCTTCAATCCGGGATCGCGGGTCGAGGAGATCGCGCAGCGCATCGCCGATGAAGTTGAAAGCGAGCACTGCGAACATCACCGTCATGGCCGGGAAAAACACCAGATGAGGAGCGTCGAAAAGATGTGAGCGAGCGTCGTTGAGCATCGATCCCCAACTCGCGGTTGGCGGCGGGACGCCTAATCCCAGGAAGCTCATCGTCGCCTCGGCCAGAACCGCGCCTGCCATTCCGATGGCTGCCTGCACGATGACGGGCTGAATAATGTTGGGCAGGATGTGGCGGGTGATGATGTGCAGATCTCCGGCGCCGAGAGCGCGCGCGGCTTCGACAAATTCGCGTTCGCGCACGGCCAGCACCTGCGCCCGCACCAGGCGAGCGTAACCGACCCATCCTCCAATCGAGAGAGCGAGAACGAGATTGAAAATGCCGGGGCCGCGGAAGGCCACGAAGGCGATCGCGATGAGAATACCGGGGAAGGAAAGAAACGCATTCATCAGCACGACGTTGACGAAGCGGTCGATGCCTCCACCGTAGTATCCGGCAAC
>PMBA01000085.1:0-287 GCA_003152795.1 Acidobacteriaceae bacterium
ATATCGTCCAACGCCGTTGCCAGCTTGGCGGCGAGATCTTGGGGATCATTAGGATCGAAAGTAAGCCCGTTTTCCCCAGCGGCAATCCATTCGCGATTTGACTCCAGATCGCTCATGACGGGAAAAGCTCCACATGCCATGGCTTCGAGCATGCTATTGGGGGTCCCATCCGAGATGGTCGGAGACGCAACAATGGCCACCTCCTGCAGTAGCCGCGCCAGATCCGGTGGCGCCAGAAAGCCGCCGATTTTGAAGTTTTCTCTCGGCAGGCCATATTTGGCCCGTTT
>PMBA01000085.1:293-3076 GCA_003152795.1 Acidobacteriaceae bacterium
TTGATCAAAGTGATGGGCCGGTAGAGCGGGCTGATCCCGCGGAAGTATAGGATTTCCCGCTTCCGTCCATTTGGTTCTCCTCCGGTCGAAAAGACTCTCAGGTCCACTCCCCCATTGCTCGGAAAGTACTCCCGAGCGGCCGACGGCTTCAGACCAAACTCCCCGGCCAATCGCAGGTCGCGCTGGCAATCCGCCGTGATTCCATCGCACAGAGGCACGACCTTCTTCGTGCCTATCCGGTGCAGCAGAAAATGTCTCGCCGTGTAGACGAAGTCGTTCCCCATCACCGAGAGAATGAACGGATGCCATCGAGTGAGCGCCGCGACGTAGCCTTCATTTTGAATCCGCATCGCGTGCACCAGATCTGGCCTGAATCTTTCGATCTCCCTTCTCGCCGACCGGCCCTGCACGAACACGTCCGCGAGACTGCAACTTTGCCACAAACGCCACACGATNNTCCCGGTATTGCCTTGCGTGCTACGCGCGATCGAATTCCCGGCACTGAAGATCTTCGGCAAGCTCACGATCTTCACGGCCTCCATAGTTCCGCCGAATGGATGCGTCGACAGCAGCAGCACCTCGTCTCGTTCCGCCAGATAGCCCACCCATCGCCGCGTGTGTTCAGATCGGGCGTCTGCAATAATCGCGATCTTCATCTATCAAGTTTCTGCGCGTCTGTCGCATTCGGAATCGTCCGCGGCCCATCCGTGAAATCCCAGAGGCCGCGCGGCGTCGCTCGGGTCCATCGCATGCCTTCCCTCTTTCTCTCCAACGGCCTGAGCGGGAAATGACCCGTCCGCATCCGCAGCATTCCGCTCAAGGCCATTGCTGATCATGATCTCGTTCCTCCTCGGAAGCGCCCCTAACAACACGTCGCCCTATATTGATAATCGCCGCCAGCCGACTCCGATCTTGTTATCCTTCCTCTCCCCGCCAATTCTGCTGCCATCTTATGGCTCCTGCGCAGCCGCATGAATGGGTTGGCAACGAATGTATAACTCGCCCATGGGATCGGCTAGAATGCTACCAACATCAACGTCTCGCGGGTTCCCTTCGAATGATAACTCGCCATCCCGGCCGCAGATGTCGTCATGCCGTGCGATCACGGCCTTACGTTCATGCAATCTCCCTATAAATCTTTTCATAGTTTCTGGCCATTGCTGCAACGGACCAAGCTTGCGTCTTCTGCTTGGCTCGATGGCCACGACCCTGCGCAGCGCCTGGAGCATCCAGCGTCTCGATAACACGGCTGGCCACCTCTGGAATGTTCGATGGATCCACGAAAAGCGCATCGCTATCGGTGAGAATCTCCCGATGCGCAGGTATGTCCGAAAGTATCGTCGGACAACCACAAGCCATGGCTTCCATCACCGTATTCGGAGCGCCCTCATAGGCGCTCAACGACAGGAATACCGAGGCCATCTTCATCAATGCCCAGACCGCAGTCGGCCGCAGGTATCCGGTAAAGACGACATCCGCCTCCAGCCCCAAGGTCCGCCTCCACTCCTCCAGTTCCAGCCGCTGGGGACCATCCCCGCAAATGACTCCAAAGACCTCCCGTTTTTGCCGCGTCATCTTCAGCGACTCCAGCAGCGCCCTCAAATTCTTACTGGCGCTGCCGTCGGAGGCCAGTCGGCCCACATAGAGCGCTATCGGCGCCGACAGTCTCGGATGCCCGGCCGGCCAGGCCGGGACTGTGCGGTCAATCTCATCTACTGGCAATCCGTTGCGCACGCAATACCGCCGACTGTTTGGCAACTGTGCTCTCCAATAGCTGTCCCCGCCCAGGGAATTGGAGACGATCGCGCTCGCACGGTTGCCGGCCCGAATTCGCAGGCGGTTCTTCCAGTTTCGCGGATGCGCCATCGCCGATCCTGGCTCCCGCAATATCCAAGGGGTCTTGGTAAGGCCACCGACGATGGCACCGAGAACATCACTTTGCAGGATCCAAGTGTGCAGCACGTCGAGTTTCAGGCGTCTCGTCAGTCGAAGCAGTTGCCAGAGCAAATACGGGTCGTAACTGGAGCGTGACTTGAGCCGGTGCAGCACCACGCCAGGCAAATCGGGTCTGATGGGTCCGTCACTTACATAGGCGATATGAACCTCATGACCCATGCGCGCCAACTCCGGCGCCAGGTAGCCAAGCTGCGTTTCCGCTCCCCCACCACTTAGTCTCGGAATCAAATGAAGAATGCGCATCATGCCGATTCCCAACAATCGACGCCTTCTGCGTCTCCCCTAAACAGCGAGCTCACCGATGCTCGCGCGACGCATCGCGGATACCACCGATCCGAACACCCTCCCAGGCCGGGTGACGTTTCTGTCCAACATCCCCAGCCACCCGTTCTCCTCAGCGGAGGCGAGCGAGAGCTTCCGCTCTCAGCCCGCCCCTTTTCGCCGCGACAGCTGCGCCGCTCAAAAGAGCGTGGGTTGCATACAGCGCTGCAATGGCCGGCAGCCACATGTGCAGCAAGAAGATCAAAATAGTCCCCGCGTTATCACGAAAACAATCATAGGTGATTATCAGGAACCAGGTATAGAATGACCAACCGATGAAACCCACCCCACGCGTTGCGCACCGGTGATGGATCCATCCAAACAACAATCCCAGCAATCCGGCCCGAACAATCAGTCCGAAGATTCCAAATCCCACCATCGCTTCAGCCATCGCCCCAAAAGCCAAACCCCCGCCTCTCTCCTTATATCCGCTGTAAAATGTCTCCATATACCAAGCCGAATAGACAACCTTCTTGAAGGGCAGGAGCTGCTGAGGAATCACATTC
>PMBA01000273.1:0-25433 GCA_003152795.1 Acidobacteriaceae bacterium
GGCGCGCTCCGCTTCGGCATAGGCAACAGCGCGCCGCAACGAATCGGGCTTGAACAGCACATCGGCATCGGTAAAGAGCAACCAGTCTCCCGTCGCCTGCTGGCCCGCGGTCCACATCGCATGCGTCTTGCCCAGCCAACCGGCGGGCAGTTCAGAAATGTGAATCGCCTTCAACCGTGCAGAGCCGGCACTCTTGTCCGCTTCTGGACGCACCGGAGAGCCCGCATCCCCGGATAAGTCATTTTCACGGCCCCGTACGACCTCATCCATGATCAGGCCGGTTCGGTCGGTCGAGCGGTCGTTGACGGCAATGATTTCGTAGTTGGAATAATCGAGGGCGAGCAGTTCTACCAGCGTCTCGCGGATATCTTCTTCCTCGTTGCGCGCGGGAACGATAATGCTTACTCTGGGCTCCCCACTTGGCGTCCCTGGCCTCCGGCCCCATTCGGGCCGCGCGATATCGGCGACATGCCGCATCCCGAATGCCGCTTCCACGATGCGCGAGAACCAGGCCACTGCGAGGATGCTGCCTGCAATCCAGTGAAATGTACCCCAGTGAAATGTCTGCCAATGCATTCTGCTTAGGAAGATGCTCCTCAGGGTACTGGCGACTCTGCCGATGGGTCGCCGACCCGCAGTGGTGGAGCGAATCGCATGCCGTAGAACAGGATCGCCGCGGAAATCATCATCGCAATCACAGGCAGAACGAAAGCAGCCTGCAGCGAACGCCGATCGGCAACCCATCCCATCATCGTCGGCGACGGAACGTCGCCCAGAATGTGAATGATGAAAATGTTCACCGCGATGGCCGTGGCGCGAATATGGGCGCCCACCGAGTTGATCAGCGCCGCATTCAGCGGCGAAGTATTCAGCAACAGGAAGAAAGCCGCCAACCCGAAGGCCGGCATCATGGCGTGGCCCTTCGCAAACAGCGCCACGATCATCACCGGAACACCGAGCGCCATGCTCACAGCCGAAACCAGGTAGTACGAACCTTTCATCCGCCGAAGCAGAGAGTCGCCCAACCACCCGCCGGCGAGTGCGGCAACAATCCCATCCACCACGATGATGATGCCAAAAACAAAGTTGGCTCGGGCAAGCGAGTAGTGGCGCTCGCTATAAAGAAACTGCGGCATCCAGACCTGAATGCCGCCCAGCGAAAACGTCATCGCCGCCATTCCCAGCGTCGCCGTCAGGAACGCTGGGTTGCGCGCCAAACCAAACACCGTCCCACGCTCCCGAGTTTCTGCAACCGAATCAAATTGTCCCCGCTCCGGTTCCTTCAGGAACAGCGCCGCAATCGCCAGCAGGAATCCCGGCGCCGCCGCAATGTAGAAGGGAAAGCGCCATCCATAGTGCGGGGCAAGATTGCCGCCCAGCAGGTATCCCGCCGCCGATCCCACCGGAATCGCCAGGTAAAACACGCCGAGGATGCGTCCGCGCATTTCCTCCGCGAACAAATCCGCCACAAAGGTCGGTGCAATGGTGACGAACGTCGCTTCGCCTATCCCAACCAGCGTGTGCCGAATCAGCAGTTCCGTGTAGGTGTGGGTGAACGCCGTGAGCAGGGTCAGCCCGCTCCAGAAAATCGCCCCGAGAGAAATAATCAGCTTGCGCGAATAGCGGTCCGCCAGCGGCCCCACAAAGGGCGCAGCGATCATGTAGAACCCCAGGAACGCGCTGGTGAGGTATCCGATCTGAACCTTACTTAGATGGAATTCAGCCTGCACCAGAGGCTGCACCGCAAACAGCACGTTCCGGTCCGCATAATTCAGCAGGTTCAGCGCGGTCAGCACGAGCAGCGCGGTCCGGGCGTGGAGCTGTTGCGGGGTCACAGGTCGAGCGAATATAGCATGGCCCCTGGTTAACGTGCTGGGCTCAAATGATCTTAACGATTGACATTATTAACGCTTACCGTTATCATTGCCCTGTGATCAGGACTTTCGCCAACCGGGAAACGGCGGAAATCTGGAGAACCGGCAAGACACGGGGTGCGCCGCCAGCGAGCGTGACGAAACGGAAACTGGCCATGCTCGAGGGCGCCCTGACGCTGGACGATTTAAAGGTCCCACCCGGAAACCGGCTGGAGAAACTGCGTGGTAATCGGCAGGGTCAGTACAGCATTCGAATCAACGACCAGTACAGAATTTGCTTCGAATGGCGCGGACCGGATGCTTACGCTGTAGAAATCACGGACTATCATTAAGGCCAAATAGCATGAGCGTGATCAGAAAAGGCATACCAAACTGGAGAGTTCATCCCGGCGAAATCCTGCGCGAAGAATTTCTAAAGCCGATGGACATCTCCGCTTACGAATTAGCCAAGCGCCTGCACGTGCCCGCGCCTCGGATCAATGACATCGTTCTCGAACGGCGTGGCATCAGCGCCGATACTGCGGTCCGGTTGTCCCGCTTCTTCGGGACCACCGAACAGTTCTGGCTGAATTTGCAGGGAGCCTACGAGATAAGCCGCGTCAAGGCCGCTCATGCGGCTGAGATCGAGCTCATCACTCCACGAGCGGTGGCCGCATCCCGCTAACTTGCCGCGGACGAGTCTGCGAGCTTTCCGATCGCCAGTCACTTCCGGCTCTTTTTCCCTCGCGGCCACCGTGCAATCACGACCGTCGAAATCCCTCCGCGCGGACGGAACTCACCATTCACCTCGGCCCACACCGGCTTCGCCCAGCGCACCACATCCTCCAGCACCTGATTCACGATGTTCTCCTGGAAAATGCCGAGGTTGCGATACGACTGGAGATATTCCTTTAACGATTTCAATTCCAGACACAGACGATCGGGCTGGTAGCGAATCACGATGTGGCCGAAGTCCGGCAACCCGGTCTTCGGACAGACTGACGTAAATTCCGGATCGTCCACAACAATTTCGTAGCCTGGAAACTGGTTCGGCCAGGTTTCAATTTCCGGGAAACTGTGATCGAGCCCCGCGCTGGCGTGCTCCGCGGTGTAACGGGGAGAGGTGGAACGGACAGACTTTCGCATCTGCCTATTGTACCGAGAGCCGCGTACGGAAGAGTCGCGAGCGCATGATTCCCAGTGGACGGCCGAGTCTCCCGTTCCTCCATCCCCGTGAAACATCCCGCACCAGCCCTGGCGCAAACTTCCGGCGCGAGGCATCTAATCAGGCAAGTCCTCGCCGAGCAGTTGCCTGCTCTCCGCAGTGCGTGGATGATATACATTGAAGCTTGCGCTTTTCTCCGCATGACATTGAATGGAAACAGTTCGGGACCCCAGCCCCGGCGTTGGTGGGTGACAGCGCTTGTAATTCTTGTGGCTGTCATCGCTCTCGTTGCGTTCGTCTCTCACCGCGATGACGCGGTGCCGGTGCGAACCGCCATCGTCGAGCAAAGCTCGATCCGCAGCCTGGTTTCTACCAACGGAAAAATTGAGCCCGTCACCAACTTCGAGGCGCACGCTCCAGTCTCGACTAGCGTTCGCCGCGTCCTGGTCAAGGAAGGCGACTCGGTCAAAAAGGGTCAATTGCTGCTTGTTCTGGATGACGCCGAGGCGCGCGCCCAGGCGGCTCGCGCCGAAACCCAGTTGAAAACAGCCCAAGCCGACCGGAGTGCCGCGAAGCGCGGCGGGAACCAGGAAGAGGTCCTCAGCCTCGAAGCCCAACTTCTCAAAGCCGGTGCCGACCGCGATTCCGCGCAGCGCAATTTGGATGCGCTCACGAAACTTGAACAGCAGGGCGCCGCCTCGGCGGGAGAAGCGCGCGAAGCACAGAACGCTCTTGCCCGCGCCGACGCCCAACTCACTTTTCTCCGGCAGAAACAGACGCAACGATATTCCAATGCGGAGTTGGCGCGCGTCGATGCGCAGCGCGCCGAGGCGCAGGCCACCTACGATGCCGCGCAGTCCGTCCTCGCCAAATCGAACATCCGCGCCCCTTTTGACGGCATTGTGTACTCCTTGCCCGCGAGGCAAGGCGGTTTCGTCGCGGTCGGAGACCTTCTGCTGCAAGTGGCCGATCTCCGGAAGGTGCTGGTCCGCGCTTTCGTCGATGAACCCGACGTGGCCCGGCTCGCTCCGGGAAATCCCATTGAGATTACGTGGGACGCCGTTCCGGGCCGGGTTTGGCAGGCCACTGTGACTGCCATCCCTTCGACCGTGAAATTGCGCGGCGCGCGCAACGTCGGCGAGACCACCAGCATCGTAGATAACAGGGATTTGAAACTCTTGCCGAATATCAACGTCGGAGTCGCGATCGTTACTGCCGAGCGCGACAACGTGCTGGTGGTGCCGCGAGAGGCCGTCCGCATGGATGACTCCAAACCTTATGTGTTGCTGATTGCCGGCCACGAACTCAAGCGCCGCGAGGTGGAGACTTCCCTTTCCAATCTCACTCAGGTGCAAGTCACGCGCGGACTCGCCGCCAGGGATGTGGTCGCAATCAATTCCTCCAATGGCAAACCGATTGGCGACCGAATGCAGGTCAAGTTCTAGATGATCACACGCGCTTCCAGATTCTTGCTCGTTTTCCTGCTGCTCTTCGCCTCCTTGACCTCGACCGCCAGTTTGGCGGATTCTGCGCAGGACAAACTGGCGGCCGGCCGCATCGATGAAGCCATCGCCGAATTGAATGGACGCCTTTCCTCGGCTCCCGCCGACGCGGAATCCTCCAACCTGCTCTGCCGCGCTTATTTCGCTCTCGAAGAATGGGACCGCGCCGAATCCTCCTGCAGGAAAGCCGCCTCGCTCGATCCCGGCAACAGTCGTTTCCATCTTTGGCTGGGGCGCGTCTACGGCGAAAAAGCGGATCGGGCAAATTTTCTGGCCGCCGCGAGTCTGGCCGGAAAGGTGCGCGGAGAATTTGAGCGCGCCGTGCAACTCAATCCCAAAGACGTCGATGCGCGCCTCGATCTGGCCGAGTTCTATCTGGCCGCACCGGGCATTGTCGGCGGCGGAGAGCAGAAAGCCCGCGATCAGGCGCGCTCCATTGCCGCCGTGAATCCAGCCCGCGAGCATTGGGTCTACGCCCGCATCGCCGAACAGAAAAAGGACCCCGCCACCGCCGAGCGCGAGTATCACCAGTACATCGACCTCAGCAACGGCGAAGCGGAATCTTGGCTCAATCTTGCTCTTTTTCTCCGCCGCCAGAAGCGCTTCGACGAAATGGAACCAGCCATCCTCAGGCTCAGCCAGGCCCCGATGTCGAAACTCGACGTTCTGGTTGAGGGCGCCCAGATGCTATATCGCGCCGGTCGAAACTATCCTTTCGCCACGGAACTGCTGCGCCGTTATCTCGCCTCAGGTCCGGTAGAGGCCGCTCCCGCCTTCAAGGCTCACTATCTGCTGGGCATGTTGCTGGAAAAACAGGGCGACAAGCCAGGTGCCGCACAGCAATACCGCGCTTCCCTGGCTTTAGTCCGCAACTACGGCTTGGCCCAGCAGGCGCTCAATCGGGTTGCCCACTGAGGATGCCGATACTCCTCCCGCCTGGCTCTGTCTCCAATAACTTCAGAACCTGCTGCGCCGCTCACGTCTGGCGCACTACAATTTGTGCGTCGCGGAAAATGCCCCAGCCTGATCCCATATCCGCCCGATCCATGGTTACGAGGTGAAGGTTACGATGTAAAGGTTACGAGGTGAAGGTAACAAGATGAAGGTGACGAGATGAAACTCCGATTGCCGCGCTTGCGTTCCTCAATTCTGCTCGCCTTGTTCACGGCGCTGATGACCATCGCAACGCCGGGTCACGCCGAACCCCTGCCTCTTGATCGCGCCATCCGGCTCGCCCTCGCGCACAGCACCGGTTCAGCGATTGCCAATGCCGACGTGCAGCGCGCCTTTGCTTCTTACCGCGAACTCCGCAACAACTACATTCCCCAGCTCGTCGTCGGTTCCGGCCTCGGCTGGTCCTACGGATTCCCCCTCACCATTGAAGGCTCCGCCCCGGCGCTGGTCAATGCCGTCGCCCAGAGCACCGTTTTCAATCCCGCGCAGCACCACTTCCTGAATGCCGCGAAAGTCGAATGGCATGCTTCCGAGTTCCAAAACAAAGACCAGCGCAATGCCCTGATCCAGGACGTCGCGCTGACCTATGCCGAACTGGCCAAGTGGGAAGAGCGCCTCCTGCGCCTGCAGCAGGACGACGCCCAGGCGCGGCAGATGGAACAGGCGGTGGCCGAGCGTTTGCACCAGGGCGTGGACAGCACCATCGACTTGAACAAGGCAAAACTCACCGCCGCGCGCGTCCGCTTGCACCGGGCCGAGGCTCATGGCAACGCCGACGTCCTGCGCCGCCACCTCTCAACTCTGACCGGTTTGCCGGCTTCTTCCATCGAACTCGCACCCGAAACCATTCCCGCCTTGCCGCCGCTAGCCCCCGACGATGATCTCTCGCAGAAAGCCATTGCCTCCAGCCCCGCCATCAAGCTGGCCGAGCAGCATTCGCTGGCGCAAGCCATGCGGGCTTCGGGCGAGCATTCCGCTCTCTATCCGTCCATCGATTTCTCTGCCCAGTATGCCCGGCTCTCCACTTTCAATAACTACAACCAGTACTATCTCAAGTTCCAACCTGACAATGCCACCGTCGGCATTGGCCTGCGGATTCCCCTGTTCAACGCCAGCCAGCGCGCCCGCGCCCAGGCCGCCGAAGCCGAAGCCCTCAAAGCGAAGAAGCAAGCCGAAGCGGCTCGCGATCAGGTGGCGGAGGAAACCCTGAAACTACAGCGCGCCGCCGAGCAACTCCAGGCGGCCCGCGAGGTGGCGCAGTTGGAGTACCAACTGGCACAGTCGGGTCTGGAAGCGGCCCAGACCCGCATCGACGCCAAAACTGGAACCTTCCATGAATTGTCCGACGCCCGCGTTCAGGCCGCCGAACGCTATCTGCTCTTCCAGGACGCCGACTTCGAATACCAGCGGGTCCGCCTCAGCCTGCTGCGGGCTACTGGAGATCTGGAAAACTGGGCCCTGCCCGGCGCCGGCTCCGCCAGCCCCGACGCAAAATGACGCTGAAAACCGCTCATCCAGCCGCTACCCGATTCTCGCGGCTTAATGCGCAGAAACCACGTTCGGCGAGGTTCTTTTGCGCTTTGTGCCCCGCTAAGGCACACTTACAGAAAGGGTTCCACGCTCCCGACACAGGCCCGGACGTACCTGAATGGTAGCGTCGAGTAGGCTTTGTGCGCATCTAACAATGCTAAGATAGAGACTCCCAATATGCCATTGAAAACACTGTTTTTGAATCCGCCTTCGTTTGAGAATTTCGACGGGGGAGCTGGCTCCCGCTGGCCCGCTACCCGCGAGATTGAATCCTACTGGTATCCGGTGTGGCTCGCCTATCCAACCGGCATGCTCGAAGGCGCGCGCCTGCTCGACGCCCCGGCTCACCACATTACCGCGGAAGAAACCATCCGCACGTGCCAGGACTACGAACTGCTCGTGCTGTTCACCAGCACTCCTGGGTTTCCCGGCGACGTCCGTATCGCCGAGGCCATCAAAGACAGCAACCCTCACATCAAGATCGCCTTCGTCGGACCCCACGTCAGCGTGTTGCCCGAGAAGTCTCTGCTGGAAGCCAAGGTGATTGACGTAGCCTGCCGCAAGGAATTCGACTACTCCATCGTCGAATACGCCCAGGGCAAGCCGATCGAAGACATTCTCGGCATTTCATACCGCAAGAACGGCAAGGTCGTGCATAATCCCGATCGGCCCACCATCGAGAATCTCGACGCCCTGCCCCACGTCACCGACGTTTACCGCCGCGACCTCGATGTTCGCCGCTACAACGTGCCTTTCCTGCTCCACCCCTTTGTCTCGCTCTACACCTCGCGCGGATGCCCGGCCCAGTGCACTTTCTGCCTCTGGCCCCAGACCCTCAGCGGACACCCATGGCGCAAGCGCTCCACCGACGACGTGGCCCGTGAGATGGCCAAGGCGAAAGACTACTGGCCCTACGTCAAGGAATTTTTCTTCGACGACGACACTTTCAACCTGCAAAAGGCTCGCACCGTGGAACTCTGCGCTAAGTTGAAACCGCTGGGCCTCACCTGGTCGTGCACCTCGCGAGTCACCACCGACTTCGAAACCCTCAAGGCAATGAAAGAGGCCGGATGCCGGCTTTTGATTGTGGGCTACGAATCGGGAGATCAACAGATTCTGAAGAACATCAAAAAGGGCGCGACCATCGAGCGCGCCCGCCAGTTCACCAAGGATTGCCACAAGCTCGGACTGGTGGTCCACGGGGATTTCATCCTCGGCCTTCCCGGAGAGAGTCGCGAGACCATCAAGAACACCATCAACTTCGCCAAGGAACTCGACGTGGAGACGATCCAGGTTTCCGTGGCGCACGCGTACCCTGGCACGGAGTTGCACGAATTTGCCATGAAAAATGGCTTCATGACCAGCGACTCGAAAATGGTCGACGATGGCGGCCACCAGATGGTGCAGATCGAGTATCCCGGCCTGCCCGCTGCGGAAATTCTGGAGGCGGTCCATCACTTCTACGACGCCTATTATTTCCGTCCCAAGGCCGCCTACCGCATTTTGCGGAAGGCCGTCTTCGACAACTCCGAACGCAAGCGCCTCTACAAAGAAGCGCGGACTTTCCTTAAACTGCGTTCCCAGCGCCACAAATGGGTCAAGGATAACCGCAAGGAAGAAACACCTGCCGCGGCACCGGCCAAGGCCTAGACAATCATTGAGGCATTGAATCATTGAGGCATTTTGAAAACCCAAGAGCCCTTGCCCTTTAATGATTCAATGACTCAGTGTCTCAATGATTCAATGCCTCAATTGACCTTTCAAAAATACCTCGTCCTGGCGGGAATCACCGTATTCAGCACTGCCGGCGATTCCCTGCTGGCTCGTGGTATGAAAGATCTCGCCGGCATCTCCCTGCATCATCCTTCCGGTCTCCTCCTGGCCGTCCTCAATCCCTGGGTAACGGCGGGAATCCTGTTGCTGCTGGCCTTCTTCGTTTGCTACATGTCCGCGCTTTCATGGGCTGACCTCACCTATGTACTGCCTGCTACATCGCTCGCATATGTGCTCGTGGCTTTGATTGGTCACTTCCAGCTTCATGAGGTGATCTCGCCCACGCGTTGGCTTGGCATTGCATTAATCGCCGCCGGCGTCGGCTTCGTGGCCGCCGGACCTTCGGTGACGCCCAGCCGCCAACCCCGCGACACCGATCGCGACACACTGTCGCCCGAGGTGCGGTCATGAATGAAGTCCACGCCTGGGCCGCGATTGGCCTCATCATTCTGGCCTCCACCACTGGAGACGTGTTGCTGTCCTATTCCATGAAACGGGTCGGCGACGTTACTGACCTCTGGCGGCAGCGCGGCCTCCTGGCCGTTGCCGCGCGCGTGCTGGCAACGCCCACCTTTGCTCTCGGCTTGATGGCCATGGCGGTCGCGTTCTACAGCCTGCTCTTTGGCCTCTCGTGGGGCAATCTCAGTCTGGTCGTGCCCGCTTCCGCCTCGCTCACCTTTGTCGCCAACGCCGTTGCCGCGCGCATCTTCCTCCATGAACGCGTCGGCCGCCGTCGTTGGATTGCCGCATTGCTGGTAGCCGGTGGCGTAGTGCTGATGGCCCTCTGATTCGCCCTGGCGCAGCGTGTCAATCAGATCAACGAAATAGTTAGCGCTGTCATCCTGAGCGAAGCGAAGGACCTATGTATTTTGTTTGTACTACGAAGCTCTTGCCAGGCCCCGACACCGCGCCCCGACCTTATTCGCGTATTTCCGGGTCACGACGCTAGCCGAATAAATCGACCGCGATCACCAGCGGTTGCGTTTCCGCGATTCGGTCTTTGCCGTCGGATGCGGATTGCCTTGATTTTGGCTCCGGTTCCTCTCCACGCAGAATTGTCCCCAGAAACGGAAACCGCTCGCTTAACCTCACCGCGCCCAGTCTTCCGTCCTCAATCTGCCTGCGAAATGACTCCGTATGCGTCCCCCGGCGCGCCGATCTAAGCTGGTTCATGATCGCCTGCAGCCTCGCCAGCTCCGCGACCAGTTCCGCCAGCATGTCCTTTCCGCCCGTACTCAACTGGACGAACTCGATGCCTGTTCCGGACCCGCCCCGAATCGCCCTTACCTCACCCACGGCCCGGAACGAAGCCGCGTTCACGCGCACCATGATTTCAGCGCGCCAGCCGCAACGTGCCGGCAGATTGGCATCGACCCGGCATCCTCCAAGACTCAAATCGAGGATCTTCCCCGGAACAAAAATGCCATCGGATGGCAGCCGGCTGATCTTCGCCTCGCCGCCACAGGTGAATCGCCGGCTGCGACGGCGATCCTCGGCAGCGGGGTTGTCGGCGCGCTCATGGCTTGCGCCATTCTGATCGGCGCGATCCTGATCTGCGGGAACAAGCTTTGGGCGATCACTGTCCCCTCCGCTGCGCTCAGCCATATTGATAAGATCGTATTCAGGCGAAAATTCTTGAGAAAGGCCTCTGGGTAACGCAGGACTGAAAACTGAAGTAATTGAAGTTGCCGAACCAGGTCTCATTCAAACAGCTTCATGAACCCACTCGCCGCCAGATCGGGCACCAGAAAGCTCGCGTTCTTGCCGCCGGCGAACCGCGCCAGCGCTTCCGCCGCCAGATACCCGCTGCGCACCGCGCCCTCCATCGTGGCCGGCCAACCCGTCGCCGTCCAATCGCCCGCCAGATACACTCGCGGCCCTAGCGTCTCCGGCTGCGGCCGGTACTGGTCGATTCCCGGGCGCGGCGAATAGGTCGCATGCACTTCCTTGATCACCGTCGACTTCAGCAGTTTTGCTTCGCGTGCGCCGGGGAAAAATTCCTGCGCCTCTTTCACCGCCAGTTCGACGATCTCCGCTTTCGATTTTTCCACCAGGCTCCGCGAGCAGCTGACAACCAGCTCCACATAGCTGCCACCGTCCCCCCGACCGTCGTTCTCGCGAGCTTCAATCAGTCGCGACTTGTGAAACATCCATTGAATCGTGCGGTCGAGCAGTACCGCATGATCAAGATCGCTGATCTGACGATCGAACCAGAGATGAATGCCGGTGATCGGCGACGTCGAAAACTGCCCGAGCGCCCCGGCCAATGCAGCCGCCGCCGGTGTATCGGGCAACATGCGCCCCAGGACATCAAAAGGGACGGCAAGAACGAGATAATCGAATTCCTGCTCCTGCCCATTCGTCGTCACGCTTACACCAACTGCCTCTGTCCGAAACGACTCCACGCCCGCGCGAAACTGCACCTCTCCACCCCGCGCGCGGATATAGTCTCCGGCGGTGCTGTACAGCTCGGTAAGCGGCACAGTTGGAATCCCCATGCGCCCGGCCGCCGCCGACTTAAGAAACGACTCGCGCACCACCTGCGCCGCATAAGGGACGGACACCTTATTGAGGTCTTCGTTCAGGGCGCTGACCAGGATTGTCTTCCAGAAACGCTCAATCGCTCGCTCGGTCTGGCCATGGCGTTTCAGCCAGTCCAGGAACGACTCGCCCCGATCCGCCGGGTTCGAAGGAGCCAGCGCCAGCATGGCGCGGCTGATGGCCATCTTGTCCCGAAAACCCAGACAGTCTGCCCGCAGAAATGACGGAGCAGTGTGCAGCGGAGCCGGCAGCCCTGACGGCGCAATCACCGAGGCGCGCCCCCCGGGCTCGAGGAACGTCAGCTTCTCATACCAGCGAATCTTGTCCTGAACTCCCGCTCGACGATAAAAATCCAGCAGGTTGGTGCAGCAGCCGAGCAACACATGCTGGCAATTGTCCACCACTTCACCGGTGCCGGGATGCTGATACGAAGAGGCGCGCCCCCCGAGATAAGGGCGGCGCTCAAAGAGCGTCACGCGAAAGCCGGCTTCGGCCAGGGCGCATCCCGCGGCCAGACCGGCCAACCCGCCTCCGGCTACAGCGACTGTAGCAGGATGCGCCGAGTTAGCATGGATCGTATCTGGATGGATCAAGGGCGGCATCACAGCAGACGCTTCAGGATTCCTTTTCCGAGGACAGTGAGCTTTTCGGGAACAGTCAGCCGGACGCGCTCACTGAATACGTCATACTGGTTCGAAGCGATTTTTTCCAGCAGCCGGCGATAGATGGTGATCAGGACCCACAGCGCAGGCTGGCTGTCTTCATTCACCAGCGGGATCAATTCTTCTCCAGCGCGATAGCACTCGCGAGCCCGGTCGGTCTCCATCGCCAGCAGCGGACGTATGCGGGCCGCATCAACCTGCGGCGCCGCCAGATCCGCGGCCGACAGTCCGCACTGCGCCAGGTCCTCTTGCGGAAAATAAACCCGCCCCATCGCCACGTCTTCTTTGACGTCGCGAATAATGTTCGTAAGCTGAAAAGCCAAACCGCAGCGTTCCGCAAGCGCCTCGGCGGCGGGGTCGCGATAGCCGAATATCCTGATGCACACCAGCCCCACCACCGATGCCACGCCGTAGCAATACTGCCGCAACTCTTCAAAAGTCTGGTAACGCGCGACCGCCGCCGCGCCGGGCTCCGTCTGCCCATATTCCAGATCCGCGGCCGTGCCGTACGCCAACTGGTCGAGAAGGCCCACCGGAATCTGGTAAGTGCGCTGCGCGTCGGTCAGCGCCAGCAGCACCGGATCATCCGTCGGCTGTGCTGCCAGGGCGCGGTGTACTTCATCCAACCAGTCCAGCAGCTTGTTGTGACGGTCGCCGGGGCCTGACGTGCTGTCGTCACTGATGTCGTCGCACCGCCGCATGTACGCGTACACCGCGCTCAAAGCATTTCGCTTCCTCACAGGCAGCACCACGAACCCGTAATAGAAATTCTTCGCGGCCGAGCGCGCGATACTCCGGCAGACCGAGTACGCCATATCGAGCTGGGACGCGGTAGGCGCGAACTGCGCGGGCGCATTTCCCACGACCGTGCTCATCGCAGCTTCCCCAACCCGGCGCGCACCACCAGCGCCAGCTTTCGCGCTTTGGAGATCGCGGGACGCCTGCCCAGCACGGAATATTGCTGGCGCTCGATGGCGTTAAGAATTTCCTGTCCGCCCCGGCTGAAAAGTCCGATGTCGGTGGCTAACGCGCGGTCCACTTTCGCGATCAAAGGCAGGCCTTGCCCGAACCACTCCCGCGCCCGTTCGACTTCAAACTTCATCATGGCGCAGAACGCGGAACTGTTCTCTCCGTCCCGTAATCCCGCTTCGCTCACGCCAAACCGCCGCAGGTCCTCGAGTGGAAGATAAATTCGTCCTTTGGCATAGTCCGCGCTCACGTCTTGCCAGAAGTTCGCCAGTTGCAGCGCGGTACAGGTGTAGTCGGACAACTGCTGGCGCTCGGAATCGCCGTATCCGCAGAGATACAGCACCAGGTGCCCGACCGGATTCGCCGAATACCTGCAATAGCCCAGCAGCGAATCGAAGGTCTCGTAGCGGGTGACATTCTGGTCCTGCCGGAAAGCGGTCAGCAGATCCGCAAACTCTTGTTTCGGAATTTCAAACTTGCGCACGGTTTCGGCCAGCGCGACAAATACCGGGTGTCGCGGATGACCCTCGTAGCAGGCGTTTAACTCATTTTCCCACTGATCCAGCAACTGCAGGGATGCGCCCGCGTCCCCCACCTCGTCCCCCAGGTCGTCCGAGATCCGGCAATAAGCGTAGACGTTGAAGAAGTGCTGCCGCAGTTGCTTCGGAAGAAACCAGGACGCAACCGAAAAATTCTCGTAATGCGAGCGCGCCAGGCGGCGGCAATAGTCGCGCGCTTCAGCTTCCGACGGGGCATGCTCGGGAATGGCGTACTCCGGCGGCAGCGCACTCCATCCGGAGGCGCGCGGCGCAGTCGGGGGATGGCTGGCAGCAGTTATCATTCAAAATTGCTTGTGGAGCGCCGGACGCGCCCGGCCCGACGCCCGTCTCGCCACCATTGGGCTAGTGACCCGGGATAATCGCGGTCTTGATATCCCCGTTGCGGTTCAGCATGTGGCGCAGCACATCCTGCAAGCGCGAAAGCGGAGCTTCACCGGTAATGTAGTCGTTCCCGCAAACTTTCTTCTCGGCAATCAGACCAAAAGCCCGCCGCACCGTCTCCGGTGTGTGATGGAAAGTTGCTTTCAAAGTGATTTCCGAATAGTGCAGGCGGTTGGTGTCCAACTGTACCTTGGTTCCCGCCGCGCACCCGCCAAAAAAATTGACCGTGCCTCCCTTGCGAACCATCTGCACCGCCCACTCCCACGCTTCCGGACGGCCCACCGCTTCAATCGCCACATCGGCTCCGCGTCTCTCCGGACTCAACTGCCGCACCGCCTCTACCGGATCGCTCACCTTCGTAATCTGCACCACTTCGTGTGCGCCCTTCTTCCGCGCCAGCGCCACCTGCGAATCGCGCTTGACCACCGCAATCACATTGCAGCCGATGGCCTTGGCCACCTGCACAAACATCAACCCGATCGGTCCGCCGCCGATCACCGCCACCGTGTCGCCAATCTCCACTCCCGTTTCGTGCAACCCGCGGAGCACGCAGGCCAGCGGTTCGGTCATCGCCGCATCCTCGAAGCTCACGTTCGACGGCACAACCAGCATATTCGCTTCCACAATCCGCTTCGGAATTCGAATGTACTCGGCGTAGGCGCCATTATTGAACAACAGATCTTCGCAGAGGTTTAACTGGTGCTTGGAGCAATAGAAGCACTTGCCACAGGGAGCCGAGTTGAGCGCCACCACCCGCATCCCCTTCTTGAAGCCCCGCACGCCCTCTCCCACTTCTTCCACCGTGCCCGCCAGTTCATGCCCGAACAATGCCGGCGGCACAATCATGCGTGCGTGATAGCCCCGTTGATACACCTTCAAATCCGTGCCGCAGGTCAGCGCAACGTGCACCTTGACCAGTACTTCGCCCTCCCCCACTCGCGGGATCGGCACTCGTTCAATCTTGATATCTTCTTTGCCGTAAAGGACGGCAGCCGTCATCTTGCCATTCACAGTTCATGTCCTTCCCAGGCACCGCCCGGCTGGATGACGATCTTCATCGAGTCTGGTTGAGGATGGGCAGCCAGATGCAACGCTTCCACTCCCCTTTCAAGCGGAAAACGGTGGCTGATAAGCCGTTCAAGATCCATCTCACGGTTCATCACAAACCGCACTGATTCCTCCTGCAGATCGACCGATGCGCTATAAGATCCCAGTAGAGCCTTTTCATCCACGCACACCGCAGCCGGGTCGATGGTGACCTCTCCGCGCACCGTCTGCGCAAACAGTAGCACTCGGCCTCCCGGACGCGTTGCATCAATCGCGGGCCGGATCAGTCCGCTCCCGCCGACCGCCAGAATCACCGCATCCGCCCCACGCCCTTCTGTCATTTCGCGCACAGTTTGTCCGGCGTCGGCTTTGGACGCATCAATTGTCAGTTTTAGGCCGAAGCTATTTGCTATTGTAAGCCTCGCCGGATGCAAATCGGAAGTAATCACACGACTCCCCGCCCGCTTCGCCAAAGTCGCCAGGATCAGGCCAATCGGACCCTGCCCAATCACCAGCACCGTCTCCCCCGCTTGCAGCCGGAGGGTCTCAATACCTTTGATGCAGGTATTCGCCGGTTCGACAAAACAGGCCTGCTCGAAACTCACGCCGTCCGGAATTCGTACGGTCCCCTTCTCGACAATCCAGTCCATCACCCGCACGTATTCCGCAAATCCTCCACCCGACGGCTCAAAACCCGCCGTACAGCCCACCTTCTTATAGCCAGCGCACTGCGCAAAAGTCTTGTGTCGACAGTAATAGCATTCTCCGCACGGAATATGGTGAAACACAACCACGCGGTCGCCAACGCTGAACTGGCGCACGCCTTCGCCAACTTTCGCGACGACACCCGCGGTCTCATGCCCGAAAATGCGCGGTGCCGAGTGCGATCCGCTAGCGATCTTCTTAAGATCGGTGCCGCAAATTCCGCAGGTGTGGACGCGCACCAGAATCTCGCCCATCCCAATCTCGGGTACCGGCACTTCCTCCAGTCGCACATCGTCTACGCCGCGATACACGGCCGCCTTCATCGTCGAAGGAACCTTGCGCCCTGCGCTTTTAAAAGCCAACGGCAATGTCTGGGCATTCGCCATAGCAAACTCTGTTACCCGCTTCCTTCCCTTAAGCCTTAGTATGAGACTCATTGCCGGCGCGAGTATGTGCAATAGCGCACTCTGCACCGTCTTTCGCTGCTTGCAACCCGGACCCCAGCGACTCCAAAGGGCAAAATCTCGCGCGCGCCAGGTAACTCACCAGCGCTCCGCAAAGAGCCCGGCTTGCCTTCGAACTGTTCCGCGCCAGCGTAATCGTCGTCCCCCACAACCACGGCCTCTGGACCACATGACACCCAAACCTGGCGGAGCGAAAGGTGCCATCCGCCGCCACAAAGCGATCCATCGCCGGCATGCTGAAATCGGCGGCGTCGGACACGGCTTTTAAAACTGCGAATTCGACTCCCCGCGCCTCCGCTCCTTGCGCCACAGCGGCTGCTTCCATGTCCACCGCGCTCGCCCCATACGCTTTGCCCAATCGATCTTTCTGCTCCTTGCCCGCCACGCTTGCCGAAGTCACCAGTATCCCTTCACCCCAGCCAAGTTCGGTTCGGACGCCATCGGCCGCGTTGATCACCGTTCGCGGCTCCAGGATATCCCCCGCTCTCAGCGAGCCATTGACTGCTCCGGCAAATCCAGCTGAGATCACCAGCGCCGGGCGGACTTCCTGAATCACTGCCTCGGTAGCGCGGCGCGCCGCTGCCGCTCCAATGCCCCCGCATATCAATACCGCGTCACCATTTTCAAAAATACGAAACCGCCGTCCGCCGTGTTCGATCACCCTGACTTTCCAGCTTCGGGCCAGCGGCCTCACTTCGCGCTCCATCGCGGCAATAATCGCAATCCTCATTCATCCTCAACGCAGCGAACTTCTCCATCAGACGCGGTGACGACCGGTTCCGATCAAGCACATGGGCTTCCCCTGCGCCCCTCCGTGTACCGCGTGGTTAAGCCTTCTTCTCGAACGCGCAACCACACTCTTGCTAGGCATACCCGTTCGCGCGAAACCACTCCACCGACCGCCGCAGTGCTCCATCCACCGGAACCGTCCGCCAGCCCAGTTCCCGTTCCGCTTTCGCTGAACTCACAAACATCATCTTGCGTCCCATGCGCACTGCATCAATCGTCGCGCGCGGCTCGCGGCCCAAAAGTCGGCCCGTCACCATCTCGTCCACAACTCCAGCCGCCAGCGCAAAAATGTAAGGCAGTTTCACCGTCGGCGACGGCAAGCCCGTAATCGCCCCAAGCCGGTCCAGAATCTGCTTCAGCGTTAGATTCTCTCCCCCCAGAATGTAGCGCTCGCCCGTTCTTCCCTTCTCCAGCGCCTGCACATGCCCGCGCGCGCATTCCGTCGCATCCACCAGGTTCAACCCCGTCTCCACATACGCCGGAAACTTCCGCTTCAGGAAATCCACCACGATGCGCCCCGTCGGAGTCGGTTTGATATCCCGCTCGCCAATCGGCGTCGTAGGATTCACGATCACTACATCGACTCCCGATTTCGCGGCATCGACCGCCACTTGCTCCGCCATAAACTTCGAACGCTTGTAGTGCCCAATCATGTCCACCAAAGACACCGGACTCTCTTCATCCGCCACCAAGCCAGTGGAGACCAGGCTCGTGTCGGAACGCCCCCCCCCGGTTTGCGTAGGGGCAGGTGCCCTCACCTGCCCAGCCGAGCGCATCTCGGCCGCTGTATGGTTCGAGATAAAACCCATCGTCGCCACACTAGACGTGTACACGACGCGCCGTACTCCTTGTTTCCGAGCCGCTTCGAGCAAGGAACGCGTGCCCTCGACATTCGACCGATACATCTCCTTGGCATCTCGCCCGCGCACCCACAGCCGGTAGTCCGCCGCCACGTGAAATACAACCTCGCGGCCGGAAAGCGCCTTCGCAATCGAAGCCGCGTCCCGCAGGTCGCCCACAACTCGATCCGCGTCCACCCCATCAAGGTTGCGCAGATCGCTCGTAGCCCGCACCAGCAGCCGCAACTCGGCTCCCTGTTCCGCCAGAACGCGCGCCACATGGCTGCCCAGAAATCCCGTAGCTCCGGTAACAAAAACTTTCAAAACCAGTTCTCGGTTCTCAGTTCTCGGTGCTCAGTCACAACTCAGAAGGACTACGACATAACCCGCCGTCACCGCTCTTTCTGAGAACTGGGAACTGAGAACCGGGAACTAGCTCGTACTCTTCTCCGCCATCACCTTCGAATACGTCGTGAGCGCGATCAGCGGGAAATACTCGCGGTACAGGTGGTACATCAGATAAAACACGCGCGGGAAGCCCGTTCCGGTGAAGAAAGCCTCGTCCCACGAACCATCTTTC
The DNA here is from genome assembly GCA_003152795.1 of Acidobacteriaceae bacterium. Classification (GTDB taxonomy): domain Bacteria; phylum Acidobacteriota; class Terriglobia; order Terriglobales; family Acidobacteriaceae; genus Acidiflorens. The sequence continues at coordinate 18,315 of PMBA01000273.1, forward strand.
TTTTGCGTGCGCAGAAGATACGCCATGCCCCGGGCCACGCATTCGCTGCGCGTGTCGCCTACCGCGAGCAGTCCCATAATCGCCCAAGCGGTCTGCGATGCCGTGCTGTCGCCTTGCCCTCGCAGGTCGGGCTCGTCGTAGGATCCTACCGTCTCGCCCCAGCCGCCATCGGCATTCTGCACCGACCGCAACCACTCCGCCGCCTGCTGGATCATGGGCTCGTTCCGGTCCGCGGCCATCGCTTCCAGACCGCGCAACACCTGCATCGTGCCGTAGATGTAGTTCACGCCCCACCGTCCGAACCAGCTTCCATCCGGCTCCTGCTCCTGGCGAATAAACTTGATCGCCCGCTTCACCGCCGGGTGGCTCTGATCGTATCCATAGGTCGCAAGACACTCCAGAATCCTGCCCGTGATGTCCACGGTCGCGGGGTCGAGCATGGCGTTGTGATCGGCAAACGGCACATATTGGAACACCATGCGGTCGTTGTCTTTGTCGAACGAAGCCCACCCTCCGTCCTTGCACTGCATCGACAAGATCCAATCGATCGCCCGCTGCACCGACTCGCTCTGATAGCGCCCGTTCGGATGCTCCACCCGGCTCAGCGCCAGACAGACCATGGCGCTATCGTCGACGTCGGGATAGAACTCGTTGTTGAACTCGAAATACCACCCGCCCGGCTCGCCTTTCGGATTCTTGATCTTCCAGTCTCCCGGCTTGCGCACCTGCTTCTGCAGGATCCAGTCCGCGCACTTCACCAGCCGCGGATCGGTCGCTGGAACCCCCGCCTCGCCCAGCGCAAACAGCGCGTACGCCGTGTCCCACACCGGAGACTTACAGGGCTGCATGCGGAACGTGTCGCCCTCCTCGATCCCCAGCTTCTCGAATTCATCCAGAGCCCGGATAAACTGCGGATCGTCCACCGAATATCCCAGGCAGCGCAGCGCGATGATCGCGTTCATCATCGAGGGATAGATCGCTCCCAGCCCGTCGCTCATCTCGAAGCGTTCCAGCATCCACTTCTCCGCCTGTCGCAGCGCAATCGAACGCAGCGGCCGGATGTGCACCCGCTCCGCCCAGTGCGCAATTCGATCCGCCACCAGAAAGAAATTCCGCCACGAAATCAGCTTCTTGGCCCAGCGCAGATGCATGCGCGACTTGTCGCGCCCGCCCACAAATAGCTCTTCCACTCCCATTTCGTCGGAAATTTTCTTGAATGGCTTCTTGGCGTAACAGATCGAAAGCGGCACCAGGATGGCGCGCGACCACGATGAAATTTCGTAGATATTGAACCAGAACCAGTTCGGAAACAGCACGATCTCCGGCGGAACCGCCGGCACCGCGTCGTAATCGTATTGCCCAAAAAAACAAAGATAGATCTTGGTAAATGTATTGACTTCGGTCACGCCGCCCATTTCGAGTATCTTCTTGCGGGCGCCCGCCAGCGCGGGATGATCCGCCGTGAATCCGGCCAGCTTCAGCCCGAAGTACGCCTTCACCGAAGCGCTGATGTTGGATGGCCCGGCGGCATAGATGCTCCAGCCTCCGTCTTCATTCTGATGGTTCAGAATGTACCGAGCCGCCTTCTCAAATCGTTCTTGGTTCCCCGTCCCCAGCAGCGTATGCAGCAGGATGTAATCGGATTCCAGCGTGGTATCGGCTTCCAATTCTCCGCACCAGTAACCCGCTTCGTACTGCTGCGAGAAAAGATACTGCCGCGCCGCGTCCACCGCCACCGCCACCCGGCTCCCCAGGTCGTCGATCTTCCCGAATCGCATCTGCGGCGCCGACGCCGCGCTTTGAGCGGAACTCTGGGTCGAATTAGGAGCCGAACTATAAGGGGAGGATTCTTCCATCGATAACTCCAACTCCAAGCTACGACTGTAGCGCCGCGCCCGCCGGCGCTGCCGCGATCGTTTCGACGATCTCCGGCGGCAACCCGAAGCGTACATTTTCCGGCATGATTTCAAGTTCCTGCACGTCGCCAAAACCCTTTCCCGCCAGGTATGCCACCACTTCCTGCACCAGATGCTCCGGAGCCGATGCTCCCGCCGTCAGAGCCACCGTCTTCACGTCATTCAACCACTGCGTCTGAATGTCGCGACAGTCATCAATTAGATGCGCTGGGGTGCCCAAACTGCGCGCCACCTCCACCAACCGCTTGGAATTCGAACTATTGTCCGAGCCCACCACCAGCAACAAGTCCGCATCCGCGGCTACATGCTTCACCGCAACCTGCCTGTTTTCCGTGGCATAGCAGATATCCTGCGCCGCCGGGCCTTTGATGTTCGGGAACCGCTGGCGCAGCGCGCCGATAATGTCCCGCGTCTCATCCAGACTGAGCGTCGTCTGCGTCAGGTACGCCACCCGATTGGGGTCCGGCAACGTTACCGACGCTACTTCCGCAGGCGAGCCCACGACCTGAGTCACCGCAGGCGCCTCGCCAAGCGTGCCAATCACTTCGTCATGGTCGCGATGCCCAATCAGAATCAGCGAATAGCCTTCTTTGGCAAACTTCACCGCCTCCACATGTACCTTAGTGACCAGCGGACATGTAGCATCGATCACCCGCAGCTTCCGCAGTTTGCTGGCGTCGCGCACCTCCGGAGAAACCCCGTGCGCGCTGTAGATGACGCGTTCGCCCTCGGGCACTTCGTCCACGCTATCCACAAAAATCGCGCCCTTCTGCTGCAACTCCTCCACCACAAAACGGTTGTGGACAATCTCTTTCCGCACATAAATCGGCCGCCCAAACGCCTCCAGCGCAATCCGCACGATGTCGATCGCGCGCACCACCCCAGCGCAAAACCCGCGCGGCTTCAACAATAGCAAGGTCTTCGTGTGTAAATTGGTCTCAGACAAGTCGCATCCCCCACCCACTCAGGGTACACTTTCTGGTTGCAAAAGATGCTCTAAGGGTACCGAAAGATGCACCCTCAGGTCAATGTAAGCCTTTGAGCATGTGAGGATTAGCACCGGGCGGGGAAATAGGGCCGGTGAATGGGGAGGGAGTCCCAAGCCTGTGGAGGAAGTGAGATTCGTATCAGGGTATTCGCTTTAGCTATACCGTTGACTTCGAGATGAATGCCCCTTCAGGGGCTGCGGCGCTAACCTTACTACTCGAACCCCAAATCCTTCAGCTCCTGATCAGTCAGCGGCGCAAATGCATCCGGAGAACAGAAAACCTTGCCCTTCCATGGGTTATGAAACGGGATACAGTTCGCCTTACGGTTGACATTCCAGCTCCGTCACCTTTGACCGCACGCTTCAGTCGCGCGGTGCCGATGTGCTCATGCTGTAGAAGGACTCTTAGCAACCCCAATCCTACCGGCGTATGCTACTTGCGTTCATGAGATTACTGCGACGAATTCTGACCACGGTGGTAGTTTCCCTGGGAGTGATCGCCTTAGGAGTCTTCTGGGTAGCTCCGGTCGCTCTTTCTTTCGATGCGGCAAGAAAGGCTTCCCCGGTCGCCAGAGTCGTCCCAACCGACCTCAAAGATCCGTCCGTTTCGCAGGCTCCAGGAACAAGACTCTCCTACGTTGGATATGAGTTTGAGATTCCATGGACCGATCTTGACGAGACCCAGACCAGGTTATTTCCTGGAGACAATCCTTACATGGCTGCCCTGGTTTTCCGGTCAGGCTTGCGCTTGATCGTGAGCGCTAGCCCGCCGCGCATCCTTCCAAACGAATTCGCTCGGCAATGGAAGGTCTCACCACAGAAGCTCGAATCGGTCTTTGGACGCGGAGCAGCACAGTCGGACTACAGCTTCCTTATGAATCTGTATGCGTTCACTCCGGACAAGATGCATCGTTGGGCGTTGTCGCCAAGTGTGCACTACCGCGATCAGATGTTGCTCATGTTGAAGACCACTGTCTTGTCTGGGCCTTCTGCCGATACGGGGATCTTCAATATCCAGAATCAAAGTTATCGCGGGTTCCAGCTTGGCGACCCCAAGGCTCACCCGCGCAGGATTGCCGTGAGTCTTTATTCAAACGAGGGCAACGTCGAGTTCACCTTCGCTGGTAAAGACGGCTGGGGGCCGGTCGCGGTTACGCAACCCGAAATCAATCACATCGTGCAGTCCCTGCGCAAAGTCCCTCAGGATGGGCAGGGCTCTACAAACTAGTCGGGAACTGACTCTACTTTCCGCCGCGCACCTGGAAGCCGCTGGATGTTCCACCATCCGCGCCTCCTTAGCTTCACCCGTTCGCCCGAATCATCTGCTCCGCATGCTTCCGCGAAGTCTCGGTCAGCTTCGCCCCGGACAGCATCCGCGCCACCTCTTCAGTCCGCTCTTCGCCCGTAATCTGCCGCACTGTAGTCTTGGCCCGCCCCGCAGCTTCGCGCTTCTCAATCACGTAATGATGATCGGCAAAGGTAGCAATCTGCGGCAAGTGTGTAACGCACAAAACCTGATTGCCTTTGGAGAGCGCCTTCAACTTTTTCCCCACGGCCTCCGCTGCGCGCCCTCCAATACCGGTATCGATCTCGTCGAAGACTAGCGTGCGCTGCGCCGCCGCCGATTTTTTCTTTCTTGCTGGATCGCCCGCCGGATTCGTCCCCGCTTCCACGCTCGCCTTCAAAGCCAGCATCACCCGCGAAAGTTCGCCGCCCGACGCGATCTGCTCCAGCGGACGCGGAGCCTCGCCCGCATTGGTTGCGATTCGATACACGACCTGGTTGATCCCCGAAGCCGTCCAATGCTCCTCGGCTTCATTCTCTTCGACCGCAATGCGAAAACTCGCCCGCATGGCAAGGTCATTGATTTCGGCCTCAACCAGCTTCTCTAATTTCCGCCCCGCCTCCGACCGTTTGCGCGAGACCGCTCGCGCCGCTTTGCGATACTCTCCGCCCCCCACCGCCAGCATCGCCCGCAGTTCCAGCAGCACTTGATCTTTGTTCTCCATCTCCGAAAGCTTTCGCCGCACATCCTCGCCAAATGCGATGGCCTGATCCAGCGTCGGCCCGTACTTCCGCTTCAGACGATCCAGCAAAGCCAGCCGTTCCTCGATCTCCGCCAGACGCTCCGGCGAGGCCTGTATTCCTCCCGCATAATCGCGCAGCGTCGCCCCCACATCTTCCACGCTGATGCGCGCCGAATCCAGCGCCCCGAGCGCTTCCTGAAACTTGGGCTCATAGCGGACCAGTTCCTCCACATGCTTCTGCGCCGCCCGCAGGCTCGACGAGGTGGAGGCGTTGCCTTCATACAGCAGGTCGAAAGCATTGATCGCCGCGCCATAAATTTTCTCGGCATTCGCCAGGACGCATTTCTCGGCCTCGAGTTGTTCATCCTCACCGGCCCGCAGACGCGCCTCGTCAATCTCGCGGCACTGGAAGTTCCACAGGTCCAGAAGCCGCATCCGATCCTGCTCGTCCTGTTCGAGCTCGGCGATGCGCCCGCGAATCTGCTTCCAGTGGGCAAAGGCAGCGGACACTTCTTTCAACTCGACTACGGCGTAAGCATCGAGCAAGTCCTGCCGCGCTGCAGCATCAAAATTGATGATGGATTCATTCTGCGCATGGATCACCGCAAGGTGCGGCGCAATCTGCTTCAGCACAGCCACCGTGGCCGGCTGATTATTGATGAAGACCCGTCCCTTCCCGCCCGGCGCAATCTCGCGCCGCAGAATCAGCGAGCCGTTCTCCCCGTCCAGGCCGTTCGTTTCCAGGATGCCTTCGATCGATCGCGCCGCCGCTCCGTCGCTCTCAAACACCGCCGCAACCACCGCCCGCTCCGCGCCCGTTCGAATCACATCCGAGGACGCTTTTTCCCCCAGCAGCAAGCCCAGCGCGTCGATCAGAATCGACTTCCCCGCCCCGGTCTCGCCCGTCAGAAGATTCAGACCCGCCGCGAATTCAATCACGACATTGTCGATCACCGCATAATTTTCCAGTCGAAGTTCGGCCAGCATAAGGGTCCTGCGATCTTTAACTTACGACGATCAGAAGTTTACGCGCAGCATAGCACAGACTGCCCGGCCCGGCCTCCCCGCCCCCGCCACACGGTGCCCTAAGAACTAGCACGAATGAATCTGAAAAAATGCACTTCCGAGTTTGCCTCGAATCCGCACGGATGGTGAAATAAAAACCATGCGAGCCTTCCCCCTAGTCGTTGCTACGGCGCTGATCTGTTGTCTGGCGTCCACGTCCGCCTGGGCCCAAGAACTTGGCTGTGACCCTTGCAGTTACGATTTTGGCAGCATACAGGTCGGCAAGACCAGTTCTTATTCCATCCAACTCGCGAACAACAACACCCAACCGCTCGTTATCTTCTCCAAGTCTGTGCAGGGAGACGCTTTTTCATTCGGCAGTTTCCCTCTGCCCATGCGAATCAGTCCTTATTCAAGCATCGAGTTGCCAATTGTTTTCGCGCCGACCGCCTCCGGCTCCACCCAGGGTGTTCTCGAACTTATAAGCAACGCCTTCAATTCCCCGATTGACATCGACGTCTACGGGACGGGCGCCGGGAACTCGAACCCGCAGCTTGCGGTCAGTCCGGCGACCCTGAATTTCGGTAACGTCACGGTAGGATCGAGCGCTTCCCTGCAAGCGACTCTCACCGCCTCTAATGCCGCGGTCAAAATCTCTTCGGACCAGTTGTCCAACTCCGAGTTTGCCATTGTTGGCCTGACCCTGCCGGTCACCATCGCCGCTGGAAAGAGCCTCTCCGTCACTATTCAATTCACCCCCACCGCCGCCGGATCCGCCTCCGGGCAGGCAACCTTCACCAGCAACGCCGCCAACTCGCCAACCGTCGGTCAGTTATCCGGTACCGGCGTCGCAGCCCCGCAGGCGCAATTGAACATCTCTCCCGCCACCCTCAATTTCGGTAACGTCACGGTGGGATCGAGTACCAGCCTGCAGGCAACGCTCACCGCCTCCAACGCCGCCGTCACCATCTCTTCGGACAAGTCGTCGGACTCTCAGTTTGCCGTCGTCGGCCTGAACCTGCCAGTGACGATTGCCGCTGGAAAGAGCCTCTCCGTCACCATTCAATTCACTCCCGCCGCCGCCGGAGCCGCCACCGCCAAAACCAACTTCGTCAGCAACGCAGAGAACTCTCCAGCCGTCGCAGAGTCGAGCGGTACCGGCGTCGCTGCCGTGAACCCGCAA
>PMBA01000273.1:25529-34985 GCA_003152795.1 Acidobacteriaceae bacterium
CCAGCAACGCTGCCAACTCGCCAACCGTCGATCAGTTATCCGGTACCGGCGTCGCAGCCCCGCAGCCCCAATTGAGCATCTCTCCTTCAACCCTCAATTTCGGTAACGTCGCGGTCGGATCGAGCGCCTCCCTTCAAGCTACCCTCACCGCTTCCAATGCCGCCGTCACCATCTCTTCGGACAAGTCGTCAGACTCTCAGTTTGCCGTCGTCGGCCTGAACCTGCCAGTGACGATTGCCGCTGGAAACAGCCTCTCCGTCACCATTCAATTCACCCCNNCGCCGCAGCCGCCTCCGCCAAAACCAAGTTCGTCAGCAATGCGCAAAACTCTCCAGCCGTGGAACAGTCGAGCGGTACCGGCGTCGCTGCCGTGAACCCGCAACTGGGCATCTCCCCGGCAACCCTCAGTTTCGGTAACGTCACAGTGGGATCGAGTACCAGCCTGCCGGCTACGCTCACTGCCTCCGGCGCCGCCGTCACCATCTCTTCGGACCAGTCGTCGAGTTCGGAGTTTGTAATTCTCGGATTGACGCTGCCAATCACGATTGCAGCCGGAAACAGCGTCCCCGTCACCATTCAATTCACCCCGAACGCCTCCGGCACTGCCACCGCGAAAACCGGATTCATCAGCAATGCGGTGAACTCTCCAACCGTCGACCAGGTAACCGGTACTGGCGTGGCTGCGGTCTCCCACAGCGTGACCCTTACATGGCAGCCCGGAGACGGGAACGCGGTTGGATACAACGTCTACCGCGGTGCCGCCGCGGCTGGCCCCTTCCAGGAGATCAATACCGCCCTTGATTCTTCAACCAACTACACTGACACTACGGTTGTCTCCGGAACGACATACTATTACGTAACCACTGAAGTGAACGCCGAGGGTCAGGAAAGCACCTATTCCAGCGCTGTGCAGGCAGTGGTTCCGAGCCCGTAACTGTAGCCGTCGACGTCCGCCGGGGTCGCAGTCGCGCTGAACGTCGCGTTGACCGATGCGATACCCGGGCGGAGCGCGTCCCCACCCTGGTCTATAATCTTCAACAGGGGTTCTCCCTAAACCAATGCATTTTTCTTCCGTCCTCCTGTTGTTTGTCGGCGGCGAAATCGTTGATCTCGTCCTTCAGACCGGTCCGGTCGCCAAGACCGTCCTTGTCCTGCTCATCGCCTTCAGCGTCCTTTCCTGGGCCGTCATTCTTTCCAAGTGGCGCCTCATCCGCCGCGCTCGCGCTCAAAATGAACGCTTCGTCCGCGTCTTTCGCAAGGCACAGCGCATCCAGGATATTGCCTCGGTTGCGGAACAGTTCCGCCCCAGCCCTCTGGTCGGTGTGTTTGAAGGCGCGGTCGCGGAATTCAAGCGCCAGATGGGAATGACCGGCGGCGTCCACAACATTGTGTCCATTCAGCGCGCCATGCAGGTCGCCTCTTCCGACGAGATCACTCACATCGAACGCAATCTCCCGTGGCTCGCCATTACCGGCGCGGTGACTCCCTTCATCGGATTGTTCGGCACCGTCTGGGGAATCATCGACGCCTTCCACGGACTCGGCACCGCGGGTGCTGCGACCTTGCGCGCCGTCGCTCCCGGAATTTCCGAGGCTCTGGTTACCACCGCCGCCGGCCTCGCCGCAGCCATCCCCGCTGTTATCGCCTACAACCTCATCATCGGCTCCATCCGGGAAATGGCTTCCCGCAACGACGACTTCACCCTGGAAATGCTCAACCTGGTGGAGCGTCAGCACGAGTTACCCGCTACCGAGGCGCGCCGCTGATGGCCTTCACCTCCGCCAACGGTCGCACCCAGACCGCTCTCTCCGACATCAACATCACGCCCCTCGTGGATGTCGTCCTCGTCCTGCTCATCATCTTCATGGTCACCGCGCCCGTACTGCAGTCCGGTATCGAGGTCAACGTTCCCCACACCCGCACCGTCAAGGAGATCACCGAAGAGCGCCTGGTGATCAGCATCGACAAATCGCAGAGAGTCTTTCTCGGCAACGATCCCATCAACATCAACCAGATCGGAGCTCGCCTCAAACAGAAAATCCGCGATCCACAACACCAGGCGATTTATTTGCGCTCCGACGAAGATGTCCCCTTTGGCGCCTTCGCCACGGTCATGGACGCCATCAAGCAGGCGGGCATCCGCAACGTAAGCATCGTTACCCAGCCGATGGATAGCCATAGCGCCCATCGCTGATTGTGATATCGACATGCGCTATAACGATATCGACCTCGATTCCGAAAACGGCCAACTCCGCCGCCCTCTCGCCTGGTCGCTCGGCCTGCATCTCGCCTTCGCCGCCTTGGTCGTGCTCTATGCCATGTTCATTCAAGGCTTCCGCGGTGCAGGCTGGGGCAGCGGCGGCGGCGGCGATGCCATGGGCGCAACCCTGGTGAGCGCGGTTCCCTTGCCCGCCAATCCCGCCGAGACCTCGAACGTCCTGGCAACGGAATCCAAGGGCCTGTCGAAATCGCTGCCCGCCGTCCAGGAAAAAGAGCCGGAAGCGATTCCCATTCCCGACAAGAACACAAAGGCAAAAGTGAAACCCGCACCGCCAAGCGCGACCCAGCGTAAGCCGCAACCAGAACCGCCCGAGTCCAATCAAATTCCCTATGGCGAGGGTGGCCCGGTCAGCGGACCCTACAGCATGACCGCCGGAGGCGCCAAGGGTGGATTCGGATTTACCGGAACTGGTGGCGATTTCGGCAGCCGCTTTTCATGGTACGTCCAGGCCGTGCAGCGCAAAGTCTCCGAAAGCTGGCTGAAGTATGAAGTTGATCCGCGGGTTACGGAGGGTAATCGGGTTTATGTGACGTTTGACGTCGCGCGCGACGGCCACCCCTCCAATGTGCAGATCGAGCAGTCGAGCGGCGTTCCGTCCCTTGACCAGTCGGCGGTTCGAGCGCTCCAGCGCATTGATACCTTCGGACCGTTGCCTTCGGATTACACAGGCAGCAAAGTATCAGTAGAGTTCTGGTTCGACTACAAGCGCTAAGTTGTCATCCTGAGCGAAGCGAAGGACCTATGCATTTTGTCTGCACCACGAAACTCTTTGCCGGGTCGCGAAACCAAGTCCCAGGTTTGTCCGCGTATTTCCAGGACACTACACTAGTCGTGAGTCGTTCGCAGGCCTGCCAACGACCAGACAGGGAGCACAAAATTGCGTAACTCGCCTCGCCCCATGCGTCAGATTGCTTTGATCGCCCTCGCCCTGCTCCTTCCGCTTGCGGCCACCAGTTCCGCGCAGGACTGGATTCGCACCGGCACCGGGCTCGGCGTCGAGCGCGTNNCTGCTGAAGACCTTCAACGACACGCTCTGGAACGACCTCGACAACGCCGGAATCTTCGATCTCGTCTCCAAGAGTTTTTATCCGCTGCAGGAACCCGGCCAGCCCTCCGAGGTCAACTTCCCGGCCTGGAATTCACCGCCGCCCAACACCTCCATGCTCGCCTTCGGCAACCTCGGCGCCGCCGCCGGTAAAGTCACCGTCCAGGGCTGGCTCTACGACGTCAAAAATGAAAAGTCGCCCCAGGTCCTCGGCAAACAGTACCTCGACAATGCCACCAGCGACGCAGTCCGCGTCATCGCCCACAAATTCGCCGACGAAATCATCTTCCGCCTTGGCGGAGGCGTAGCCGGCATCGCCGAAAGCAAAATCTATTTTGTCAGCAAGCGCACCGGCAACAAAGAAATCTGGATGATGGACTACGATGGCGCCAACCAGCAGCAACTCACGCACATCGGAAGCATTTCCCTGTCGCCCAGCATCTCGCCCGACGGTTCGCGGCTGGCGTTTAGTTCTCTCACCAGGAGCAGTTGGGAAATCATGATGTACTCGTTCGATCTCAACCGCATGGTCAGCTTCCCCCGGCTGGGAGGCATGAATTTTTCTCCCTCGTGGTCTTCCGATGGCAAGATCGCTTTTTCGTCTTCCCGCTACGGTTATCCCAACATCTTTGTTGTCGATGCCTCGGGAGGAAACTCGCGCCGTCTGACCAACGAGAAGGGTCCCGACATTTCGCCCACCTGGAATCGCAAGACCGGCTCCCAGATCGCCTTTGTCAGCGGACGCACCGGCCTGCCGCAGATCTATACCATGGAAGCGGACGGCACCAACGTTCAGCGTCTCACCGATCAGGGCTATGCGGTGGATCCTAACTGGTCTCCGAATGGACAGTTTCTGACCTTTTCATGGACTCGTAAGTACGGCCCCGGAGAGCCCGGTTCCAACGATATTTATTTAATGGACGTCGCCAGCAAACAGTGGGTGCAACTTACGCACGACGCGGGGCGCAACGAATATCCCTGCTGGTCGCCGGATGGCCGCCACATCGTGTTTCAGTCTCACCGCTCCGGCAGCGACGAGATTTGGACCATGCTGGCAGACGGCACCAAGGTGAGGCAACTGACCTTCAAGGGCGGCAATACGCAGCCCAACTGGAGTTGGAAGTAGATGGGTTTGGAAAAATTAAAATCTTTACCGCGGGCAGCGCACAGGTGCACGGTCGGAACTTCCGCTCCCCTGTGTTTCTCCGCGTTCCCTGTGGTAAAGACTTACGCATAACAACTGGAGGCACCCGTGATGCACGCAATGAGGATTTCAACAATTTTGAGGCGGTGGTTCACTCTCGTATTCACACTCGGCACGATCATGTTCCTGGGCGCATGCGCAAAGAAGGTCGCTCCCCCGCCGCCCGCGCCGCCGCCATCGCTAGCGGCTCCCACCGCCTCGTTGTCGGCGAACCCCAACACGATTGATCAGGGCCAATCCACAACCCTGACATGGCAAACATCCAACGCGACCGATGTCAGCATCGACGGGATCGGAGTGGTGGACACGACCGGATCGCGTCAAGTTACTCCCAGCGACTCCACCACCTACCATCTCATCGCCAAAGGCTCCGGCGGAACCCAGGACGCCACCGCTCGCGTCACCGTCAACGCCGCGCCCGCACCACCCCCGGCGACCACCTCGAACGCCACCGAAGAGCAACTCTTCGCGCAAAACGTCAAGGACATTTATTTCGACTACGACAAGTACGACGTCCGCTCGGACCAGCAAGCCTCTTTGCAGGGCGATGCCCAGTTCCTCCAGCAGCATGCCAACATCCACATCACCATCGAGGGACACTCCGACGAGCGCGGCTCCACCGAATATAATCTCGCCCTCGGCACCAATCGTGCGGACGCAGTGAAGAATGCCCTCATCCAGGCCGGAATCGCCGGCGACCGCATCAAGACCATCACCATGGGCAAGGAGAAACCCTTCTGCACCGAGTCCAACGAAACTTGCTGGCAGCAAAACCGCCGCGGCCATTTCGTCTACGAAAAGTAAGCGCCGCAAGTGGAGAGCCGGGCGGCGACGCCCCGCTCTCCACACCGGCCAAGTTCAGGTTCCATACGCTGGACGCCCAACAGATTTTTGACATCCAAAAGGGTAACTATGAATTTCAATCGCACACCGCTAGCTCTCGCCCTCTCGCTCACCATCTGGATCGCTCCCGCTTACGGCGCCAGCAAGGAAATCATCGAACTGCAAACCCAGGTCGGCCAGTTGCAGCAGCAGATGACCCAGATGAAGCAGTCCTTTGATGAGCGCATGGGCGTCGTCAAGAATCTCCTCGAGCAAAACACCGACGCCGCCAACAAAGTGAGCACCGCGATCAACGGCCTGCAAGCCTCCATCAACAAACAGCAGCAGGATCGCGCCGGGCAGGTCGACCAGATCTCCGGCCAGATTCAGGCCCTGAACGATACCATGGACGAACTCAAAGTCCGCCTCGCCAAGCTCAGCAAGCAGTTTGAGGATATGCAGGCGGCCCAGCAGTCCATGGCCGCGCAGCAGGCCCAGGCGCAGCAGAAGCAGCAGGAGATGGCTCAGGCCCCTCCCCCCGACGTGCTCTACAACAACGCTCTCCGCGACTACAATGGCGGCAAGAACGATCTCTCAACCCAGGAATTCAACGACTACATCAAGTTCTACCCCAACACCGATCTGTCCGGAAACGCATATTTCTACCTCGCCGAAATACAGTTCAAAGCCGCTGATTTCGCGAAAGCAATCGCCAATTATGATTTGGTCCTGCAGAATTTTCCCAGCGGAAACAAAGCTGCCGCCGCACAACTCAAGAAAGGATTCGCCCTCCTCGAACTAGGCAAGGAAGACGAAGGCACGCAAGAGCTCAAGCACGTCATCCAGCGCTATCCCCGCACTAACGAAGCCACCCAGGCCCGGGAAAGACTGCGCAAGACCGCACCACCGCCAAAATCCCACTAGCCTCGTCTCATAAGTGGCATGACTCTGCGAGTCATGCCACAAAACCCTCTGTCATCCTGAGCGTAGCGAAGGACCTCTGCATTTTGTTAGCGCCACGAAACTCTTTGCCTGTCTCGAAGCCAGTCGCGCATTTCGGCGCATCAATCAGGGTCGTCGCCCCGTATTCGGCACCACCACCCCGCCTTCAATCTTCGGGATGCCAAAGTGCCCTCCCAGGTGGGAGAGATCAATCGGACTGATCGACCCGGAAACCACGATAAAGTTCACTTCATTCGCCCGAGCAAGCAAAATCGCGATGTTGCTGACCGCGTTATTCTCATACCGTATCCAAAGATCGGAAACACCCGCTCCCGCATCCTTCTCTCGGTTGTTCACCAACTGAGTCCAGCCCGCCGCCTGGTACTCCTCTTTCACCGAACTGAGAGCCTGCGCATCGTACATCCAGCGCCCGTGAAAATGGAAATTGTGGACCGACACTCCATTCACACCTGCGATCACACGCCGCAGATCCTCGTTGTCCGGATCCAGCTTGGACGCAAATACCAGCATGGTGTGATCCAGCGTGAACTCGGTTTTCGAGGAAGCGCCCTGTCGTAACGCCTCAATGCTTTGCGGCATCCACTCGTGCGCGGCCTGCGCTTCGGTCAATTGGACTGCGGAAAGGCTGAGCAGAATAACAAACACAATGCCGGACAACCTCATAGCGAGCGCCTCACTCGATGGACGGTAATTACACTGGATCCTGCCTCAGCCCGCAAGCCAGAACCCCCAGCCCAATAAGAACCCGGCGCAAGAAAATAAGTTGCTAGCTCCTGCAGCAGTGCGTCAAACCGATCGACGCATATCAGGTCAACAGTCGCCGGTTTCCCCCGTGCCCCCCGTGGTCAAAGCCCTTGCCCCCTAGTCAGCGAGCACCCAGTCCAGCCAAAGCCCGTGTGGTGACGGAGCTCTTCCCCGTCCCAGCTCGCGTAAGGGGCAGGTGCCCTCACCTGCCCAGCCGAGCGCAGCTCGGCAGCCGCTCGTGTGGTGATAGGGCTCAGCCCCGTCAAGCCTGCCGCCCAACGCTGTTCGCTTGATTTTGGGAAAGACACGACTCCAGCCTTCAGACCACGTCGCCCGCCGTTGCCTTCTCCACCGCCACGCCGCTCGGTCGCAGCGTGACCCAGTCCGTCTGCACCCGATCCCATCCCTGAATCAGGAAGCCGTATGATTCGAACAACTGCCGGATCTGCGGCCGCTGCCAGCCCGCAATTTCTTCCAGGATCGGCACCAGCGTTGCCAGTGCGTTATCGCTCAGCACCGTCCGCTTCGCGATCTGCGCTACCAGCTTCGATTCCGACACCGCTATCGTGAAGCCGTCTCGCCGGTTCACTTGCAGCATGACGTGAATGTCGGAACTGCCGTCACCTACGTAGACCACATGATCCGCCGGAATACCCAGCTGTTCCTCCAGTTGCTCCAGCCGCGCCACTTTTCCGTATCCCGCCGTCGCCCGCACCAGGCTTTCAATCTCACCCGTCGCCTTGTACTTGAATTCCGTCCCAAAGATGTGGTCCTCCGGCACGATCCCCTTCAGCGCCGACTGGATCACCTCCACCGGCGCCGCCGACAGCACGTAAAAATCAAAGTGGAATCCGTCGATCCGCCGGTCCAGTATCTCGTATATCTGTTTGATATTGTCCTTCAGGCGAATCCGCTTCCCTACTTCGATCAGGTCGTCGCGTCGCACCCGTGTGCGAAACTCGGGATCGTGCAGCAGAAGATAAGAAAGTTCCGCGCCCTGCTGAACCAGGTTCAGCATCGCCATGCCCTTGGCCTTGCGCTCGAATTCCTTCACCGATATGCCGAGCATCTCGCTCAGTACGTAACCCGTATCGTTGAACGTCAACGTCTGATCGAAGTCGCTGGCAAACAGATAGTGTTTCCGAAACTTGTTAACCATGTACTATTTTAGATTCATTACCATGTGAATCGACTATTAAATTTACCTATCGTAACCATTACAACAACTTGCCCGTTCAAACGGATATGTCCATAGGGGCCGATATCTGCCCCTCAACCGCCCACATTGCCCGCTCGCTCCTTTCAGCGTAGCCTTAGCCTGTACTCATTCTTATCGACACCCGCATCTCGAAAGGCCTGCCATGCCAAAAAGTGTCAGCGATCATCTCCGCAACGATGCCGACCGCGGAAAGGGTTCCCAGGAGCCCGACGAGCGCGGCCAATCCGGCAACAACTCCATGAAAGACCAGCTTGGGCACCGCAACCCCGACCCCCTCCAGGACGGCGCCGACAGTGATTTCCCCGAGCCCGGCCCCAGCCCCGAGCATTCGTTCGAAGGAGAATTGAAGAAACCCGTCTAGTACAGTGCGTCAGACGTAGTTGCGTCCGACAAATCGGCCTTTATGAACAGCCGATCTCCCCGTGTCTGGAGCTTGCCCTGAGCGAAGTCGAAGGGTGCGCCCCCATGGTGAACGCCTTTGACTTTCCCCTCTAACGCCAAAATTCATACCGGATCGAAGCGAAACACAGCCGTTACTGTTCCGCCCGGCAAAGTGAAACCTGAGTCCCTTCCGTCACCTCGCTCATCTATGTCTTTTGCATCCCGTATTTTCCATCAACCCGAATTCATGAGGACAAATCCATGTCGAAAATGAAGGCTGTCCAAATCGCCAAAGCCGGCGGCAATCTCGAACTCGTAGAAAGAAATATCCCCGAGCCCGCGCGCGCCCAAGTGAGGATTAAAGTCGAAGCCTGCGGCATCTGCCACAGCGATGCCCTGGTAAAAGAAGGCCATTGGCCCGGCATCCAGTATCCCCGTGTCCCCGGACACGAAATCGCCGGCCGCATCGACGCCGTCGGCCCCGACGTCGCCAACTGGAAACCCGGCCAGCGCGTCGGCGTTGGATGGCATGGCGGCCACTGTTTCACCTGCAACGCCTGCCGCCGCGGCGATTTCATTAACTGCCGTAACGAAAAGATAACCGGCATCACCCACGACGGCGGTTACGCCGAATACATAGTCACTCCTGCCGAAGCGGTCGCCGCTATCCCCGACGACCTCCCCGCCCCAGAGGCCGCGCCGCTGCTCTGCGCCGGCATCACGGTTTTCAATGCCCTGCGCAACTCCGGAGCCCGTGCCGGCGATCTAGTCGCCGTCCAGGGCATCGGCGGACTTGG
>PMBA01000089.1:0-425 GCA_003152795.1 Acidobacteriaceae bacterium
GCACCGCGTTCTTACAACTCGCCATACTCAAGAGCCAGCGCGTCCCACAGGCGGCGTACTTGCGGAGCCTGCCACGCGCGTCGAAACAGCTTCTTGATGGACTGCCAGTCTTCGCCACGAAAGTTAAACGTAATTCCGTTGTCACCAGCGCGAAAATTCACGCCGATTTCGTCCTTCTCGTCAGCCACCGTGTACGCGAGAAAATAGCGGCCATTCCAGGAGATCAGCACCCGCTTTACATCCAGCCGTTCTAGGATCGTCCTGAATTCCGAAATCTTTGGGTATCCCTCCACGGGATAGAGCGGCGCAAGTCTTCCGGGGAAGGACAACCAAACGGAAAAGCCTTCGCTCGGCGAGCGCACGAATTCGAGACGGTAGTCGCCTTCTTCAAATTTCGGTAATGGCGGATTCAACGGAGCGTCCAT
>PMBA01000089.1:484-2624 GCA_003152795.1 Acidobacteriaceae bacterium
CTAGCTCGTCGAGGAGAAAGTAGAGGTTCCGGGCGACAAAGATGGGTCTCTGCCGCTCTTCTGTCGGGTTTTTTAGCATCCGAATGGTGCGGGTGACGGCGCGCCGAACATCGTCGCTTCCGATCTCTTCAGGTTTCTTCGCTTCGGCTTGCCGATCGGGCGGGAGATGTGCGACGAAGAAAGAGTCCAAATGGGTCTTGTTTGGTTTGCGAAGCAAACCGTAAACCGCCTGGAATGCCTCAAGGATTCCGGCAAGAGATTCATATGAAATCTCCGTCTGTGCGGTGTTGGCAAATCTCTCCACTCCGTGCAGACAGAAATAGGCAACGGCGGTCCATTCTGCTTGCGAAAGCGGGAGCTTTGAGTCTGCCTTTCGGCGAATCATTAGCAGAGAATCGGTCGGCTCGGTAAGCAGACTTACCAGCTCAAGTCGTTCTTCTTTTGAGGACTCAAGAAGCTGCTTTGCCGCCTCCGATGTGGAAACGGGTTCGCCGCTCTTCATGGACATGAGCACCTTTAAGCCCTCAAGCTTTAAACGCAGAGCCTCGGAAATACGAATGGAGATCACTGGCTGCTGCGCTATCGCTGCCTTCTCCGTCGTGAGCTCTCTTTCGGTCAATTTCACCTCCTATATGTAACGATACAGCTTGACTATATGTGTACACCTGCGCTACCGTCAAGGGCAATGTCGTCCACGAGGGGCGGATGAGTCTCCCCTCAGGAGTAGATGAACCATGCCCCAGCCAATCGTGATGAAAAAACCAGCCATGCCTCAGCTCGTCAACACGCGCAACGCCGCTGAGATTCTCGGACGCTCGGCAGCAACACTGAAACGATGGCGCGCCGAGGGAGTCGGGCCGAATTGGATAGAACTGCAAGGTCGGGTTAGTTATGATGTGAATGTTCTTTTGGAATACATCCAGAAGAACACACGAGTTGCTTCCGTGCGGGCTGCAATGGAGGAAGCTCGTGAAGCTGTTTAAGAAAGCGAAGTCCAAGTTTTACTGGTATGACTTCACGGTGCGCGGACAACGCTACCGCGGGTCAACCAACGAAACAAAAGCGGCCAGGGCGGCAAAGGTTGCTGGTCTGAAACTCGCCCATGTGGTCGAGAATACTGATCCGCTTCCCCAAAAGGCTCCTGTGTTGCTGGAGTTTTCCCGGCGCTTCCTGGAATGGCTGGACAAGGTCAGACTGGAAGACAAAACCAAAACCTACTACCGCGATGGCTGGCGACTCCTCAAGACGACGACCGTCGTGAATATGCGATTGGATCAGATCACCAGGGACGTTATCGAAACTTTGCGGTTTTCGGGCGCGTCCTCAAATGCCAATTGCGCGCTGAGAACGTTAAGAAGGATGCTGCACAAGGCGGAGGAGTGGACACTGATTCGCCACGCTCCGAAACTCAAACTGATGAAGGAATACGGACGTTCACTCAGGCTTGACGATGAAGCGGAAAAGAAATTGTTGGTGGGCGCCGCCGCCTGCAATTGGCGGAAACGCAGCCTTCAACTTTTCCAGGACATCATCATCTTGATGCGCGATACGGGCATGCGTAACGAAAGAGAGCTTTACCGGATGCGCATCGAGAACCTGGATTGGAAAACCCGCGTGATCTTCGTGCCGGACAGCAAGACCGAAGAAGGAAGGAGACGCGTGCCGATGAGCAATCGCGTCTTTGACGTTCTTAAACAGCGGTGCGGCGAAAGGCGCGAAGGATGGGTTTTCCCATCGAAACGCGCCGAGTCTTCTCACCTCACCACAATGGCGAAGAGGTTTCGCGAAGCCAGGGTCAAGGCTGGGCTTCCCGAAGATCTTGTCCTCTATTGTGGACGGCATGATTACGGCACCCGGATTCTGAAGAGAACCGGAAACCTGGCTGCCGTCATGAGAACCATGGGACACAGGGATGTGAAGACTGCGATGCAGTATCAACATCCCGAACTAGAGATCGTGCGCGCTGCGCTCGATCAAGACACAACAGTGGAGAAACGGGCGTAGCCGGATTGAGTTACGGCACACTTTACGGCACACCCGAAACATCAACTCCGGTAAGTGATTGAAAAGATGGTGAGCGCGGTAGGAATCGAACCTACAACCTACTGATTAAGAGTCAGTTGCTCTGCCAATTGAGCTA
>PMBA01000223.1:0-1644 GCA_003152795.1 Acidobacteriaceae bacterium
GCCGATGCCGCCGGTGGCCAGGATGATGGCGTCGGCGGGGAAGCTCTTGAGCTCCATGGTGCGCAGGTCGAGGGCGGTGATGCCGCGGGCCACACCCTTGGAGTCAAGGACAGCGGAGAGGAACTCCCAGCCCTCGAACTTGCGGACCTTGCCATCGGCTTCGTAGCGGCGGACCTGTTCGTCGAGCGCGTAGAGAAGTTGCTGGCCGGTGGTGGCTCCGGCAAAGGCGGTGCGATTATAGAGCGTGCCTCCGAAGCGGCGGAAGTCGAGCAGACCTTCGGGCGTGCGATTGAACGGGACGCCCATGCGGTCAAGCAGATCGATAATGCCGGGTGCGGCCTCGCACATGGCCTTGACTGGCGGCTGGTTCGCGAGGAAGTCGCCGCCGTAGATGGTGTCGTCGAAATGCTGCCAGGTGGAATCGCCTTCGCCCTTGAGGTTCTTGGCGGCGTTGATGCCCCCCTGCGCGCACACCGAGTGCGAGCGCTTTACCGGGACGATCGAAAACAGGTCAACTTCACCGCCCATCTCGGCGATCTTGATGACGGCGGCGAGGCCGGCGAGGCCACCGCCCACTACGATGATTTTCGGAGCTGCCATGCTGTATAAGTCCGATCTGCCGGGCCCCCAGGGGCTAAAGCCCGCGTCATTATTGGATCATCCGGGTGGCACGGCTGAAGACGTGTCCTTCCCGAAGCGTCTCGCAAAATCCCCCTACCGCATCACGATGTTTTCCGACGCATTCGAATCCAAAGGCTGCTGCGGCGTCTTCAGGAACCCGTACATACTCGCCGCCCCGATCAAAACCAGTCCCAGCGCCAGCGCGAGACAGAGATAGCCAAAGCGGCGGCGTGCTCGTTCGCCAGTCGTGATCCCCCATTTCGCGGCGAACAGCCACAGGCCGTAGCTGAAATGCCAGGACGCCGCGATGATGCCGACCGCGTAGAAGGCGACCATCCACGGATTCTGAAATTCTCCCTGGACCTTGGCGAACGACTGCATGGGATGGGTCGGCAGATGCACGCCGGTGAAGCGCAGGTAATAAGTATGCTGCACCATGTACACGAGCGCGATGATGCCGGTCCAGCGCTGCGAGGTGTAGAGCCAGTTGCCGCTCCACGGATAATCGGCGACGTTGGTATCGCCCCGATACCAGATGTAGACGCCGTAGAGACCGTGGTAGAGGATCGGAATCCAGATGAAGAATAACTCCAGCAGAAAAACGCCGGGCAGGCTGTTCAGAAACTCGACTTGTTTTCCGTAGGCCAGCGGGCCTCTGAAGGCTTCCGCATTGGAGATGAAGTGTTCGAGAAGAAAGGCTCCGATGGGCACGACGCCGCTGATGGAATGCAAACGGCGCAGCAGGAACGACGTTCCCTCGCCAGCGCGCAGCGGAGCGACGCCCGCTTTGATTCTGGGAGCGACGGGATTGGCAGTTGACGCCACGATGACGGCTCCTTACGTGGTCCGATGTGCAAACTGGGTATTATCGTTTTCTGCGGGAATGGAAGTCAAGGAGAGCTTACAACTTGAACCGCAGAGTACGCAGAGTCCGCAGAGAAAAACCTGGCGGTCAAGGGCAACATGCGGAGTCATCTGCGCACGAGTAGCCGTCCTTGGGACCTCTCTGCGATCTCTGCGTGC
>PMBA01000223.1:1691-13624 GCA_003152795.1 Acidobacteriaceae bacterium
TTTGCCCGTCACGGGCCACGGCCAGGACGCAGATGAAACGCGCGGTGCGCTTTTGTTCTGGAACCCCGCTTAGTTCGCGCAGCACGCGTGCGTTGTTGGCCTCGTCGTCAGTGTTGCACTCTGCGGCCTGTGGTTCCGCGGCGCCGTAGCGCGCGGAATGGACTCCGGGTGCGCCGCCGAGCGCATCAATCTCCAGGCCCGAGTCGTCGGCTAGAACCACTTTGCCGGGAACGGCCAGACTGTAGGATTCGGCTTTCTTGCGCGCGTTCTCCTCGAAAGTGGCGCCGTCTTCAACAACCGGGGGCAGGGAAGAGAAGTTTGGGATGTTCGCGATCATGATGCCGTGGCCCGCGGCGGCTCCGGCGAAATCGCGAAGCTTGCCGGCGTTCGAGGTGGCGAGCAGGATGGGATGTGAGGTCATACGGCGTGACTCGCGAGGCTTGTAGGGGGTATGTTTTGTCGTCGCGTCTTCACAAATGCCACAACGAGCCCAGCCAGGCTGATCAGCGAGACGATATTACCGGCTAAGCGATCGGTTGTCCGGCGGAAATGGATGTGAACATCGTTGTCTCCGGCAGCAATCGGAATGATGATCAGGCCAGTGACATCGGTTGTCTGCGTTTGGATGGGCTTGCGGTTCACGACGACGTCCCAGGCGGGGTAGTTCAAGAGGTGCACGGTCAGATTTTGCGGTGCGGTCGCGTGAACGACGAAGTGTTTTTCGATCGGCCCCCACCCCAGCATCTCGCTCGAAAGCAGCCTGCCCGAGTCGTCACTGATGCGAGGCAGGCTTTTGTTCAACTCGTAGGGGTCGGCTCCCGCCGGGACATATTCGTCGATGCCCTCGTAGCCCGTGCCGTCGGCGAGGGCATCGCTCATCTCATGAATATCGTCGGNNGCGGCCATGGTCAGAAGCATTGCCAATGCGGCATTCATGCACAGCAGCCAGCGAAAGGGGAGTTGCACGAAGCGGAGCTGGGGCAACCCTCGCCAGAGCAAATTGCTCACCGCAAGCATGAGGAGCGCGCTGCCCGCGCCCCAGGCGGAAAGCAGCAGCCAGGGGCTTTGGCTCCCTGTGTTGTTCTTCCGCTTGGAAAGCCAGATTGCCAGAGCCAAAATGCCGATTTCGGCAAGCGCTACGGTCGAAACCAGAAGGTTAAAGCGGTTGTGATCGGGATCCGCGAGGGTAGTGAAAAGAAAATTGTCCTGCGGCCGGACGCCCGGCGACAGGACCTCGCCGATGTTAACCCACCGCTGTTCGTAGATTGCCGGGAGCAGATAAAACGAAGCGAGGCCGGCTCCGAGCAGCAGCGCCACCGCCGTTCGGAAAAGCGGTTGCCAGACATGCTGAACCCACGAACGACCCGCGGCAGCCTCACGCACGGCCAACAGCAACGCCAGGCCGGCGGTTGAGTACTGGATCATCACCGCGGCAGGTGCGTTTGTCAGCCAGGCTGCGGCCAAGGTGAGACTCAACCACAGCGTCGGCCGAAATCCGTGGTCGGACTCCCGCGAGAAGAGCCGCACAAGACAAAGCAGCAGAAGCGGCAGCAGCGGCGCGGCCAGCAGTTCGGCGTAGGCGCTCCGCCAGTAGACGATCAACAGGTGGTAGGGATTCAGCGCATAGAACACGGCGGCAAACAACGCGTCCGGGGCCGGGAGCCAGACGCGGGCAAGCCGGTACATNNAGAAACCGAGCCTCGCCGTATCCCCAGTGCGCCAGTGCTGCCCAGCGGGGATAGACGATGCCTTGCTTCCATTGCCCGAGCACTTCCATCCACGAGGTTATGTGAAACTCGAAATCATGCCCGGAGGGACTGCCCCACCAGAAGAACGGAGTGATGGCCAGCAGACAGGCGCCACCCAGCACCAGCGCGCGCGAGATCGGACTCTTGAGCAAATTGGCTTTCCCGTAGAGTCGCGGCTTGCCGCGTCTCTCACGCCCAGGGCAGGCGGTGTCAGCTCCGCTGTCTCCCCGGGCAGAGCAATTCTATTGCATCGGAAAATTCCCGGGAAATTAACCGCGGCGCAACCATTCGGAAGGAGGGGTGCGCTAGTCTGCGATCAAACGAGGTGGAATAACAATCGGGGACGGGCCGGCGCCAAAGACGGGGTGTCGGTCTGGTCCCCGGTTTTTTGCGTGGATCGTGTTTTTTGGGATCAGAGCCGGGCTGGGCGAGCGCGGTGATTGACTTATCAGCTCACAGCCGCCGGAGTTCGCTGGCGTTGCAGTTCGGCGAGAAACGCTTCTTCCTCCAGCCCATTGCCGGTTCGCAGCAATTCGAGGAGCGGGTCCTCGGCGTCGGTTTCGGCACTGCCGCTCGGGTTCAGGTCGGCCGCATTGGCGACCAGAGACCGAGGCGAAGTTTCCAGTTGCGGAGTGGCGCCAGGCCGGGCGGTGAGAAAATCGATGAACTCGCCGACGCTCTTGCGCTGCTCTTCCGTACGGGCAGGGAATTCAATGCCCATGCCATGTCCGGGATGCATCACCCGAACCAACCCCTCAGCGTGAATCTCCATGGCGTCGGCGTGCAGGCACAGGTCGACGGCTGAGGATTGAGGGAAGGGAGATTCGGTTTGTACATAGCAGCCGCCCAGGCTAAGGTCGGTCAGCTTACATTGGCTGACCGCGTCGGGCTCCTCGGGCAAAGCATCGCGCGAATGGGCTGTCAGCCACTCGCCCATTTTTTCGCGCATCTTGGAGTCAACGTCGAGAAAGCGCAGTCCGACTTGACCGTTGGCGGTGCTCCAGGCAACTTCCGCGCTGCCTTCAACGCTGGCGCCGCCGGGGAGTTCGAAGGCAACATGAACCAGAGCCGCGGACGCAAGCGGCTTCGCGGCCAGTATATCCATGCCGCCAGTGCTCAGGTCGAGCAGGATGCCTTCCACCGTGTTGCTCTCGTCGATGCGAATCGAAACCGCTGCCTGCACGGCAACCCGCAAGGACTGCCGCCTTTCGCGCTTCAGCAGCGCCGTGGCAGCACGCAAGGTGTTCTCAGCCTGCTCGGGGCGGATGGGTTTGACAAGGATGAAATGGGAACCCGCGCCGAGGATGGAGCGGATATGCGAGGCATCGGGCAGCAGGGCAACGGTGACAGGCGGATTACGATCGGGGCCGGCGAGCCGGCGGCAAGCCTCAAGCAGCAGTGCAGCCGTTTCGGGATCGTCGAAATCGACGATTACCTGGTCGAAACGCTCCTCCGTCAATCGCGCCATGGCGACATCGGCGGCATTCCTCCGATCCACCACTACGCCGAATTGGGCCTGCACCTGAATCAGCGTTTCGGCCGTCAGGTCATCCTTTGACACCAGCAGTGCCTGCAATATCATGCAACCGATCCTCCCGCCTCGCGCTTTGCCTTCGCGGTCAGGCTTCTACGGCCAGCGCGGAGTGAGGCTGCGCCCCGGCTTGGGCGCGGCTGGCGAGGGTTGGGCGCTGGCCTTGGCAGCCATCGCGTTGGAGTTTTCATCGTCCACTTCCGCCAGCACTGCGGTATCGTCCTCGTTGTCATTTTCGGCCAGCAAGGGCGCCACTTCGCGCAGCTTCTCGGCAGCCTGCTGCAGCATCTCGATCTGCTTGCTCAGTTGCGCATGCTGCGCCTGCTTGCGGCGCAAAACCTCATGGATGTCTTTCATACCACCCCCTGCGCCTGACTTTAGGTATGAACCAAGGTAAGGTCAACGGCAAAGCCAGCATGGGCCGTTACCGCGGTAACCGGGGAACCGGGAAGCGATCGGGGACAGTGGCGAGGAAGACGCCGGTTCGAAGGGAATCGAAACTCGGCAAGGCTATCATTCCGATCAAGCAGCTTGCTCCACAAATCAAAAGCCCCGCCTTGCGGCGGGGCCATGAGTTGAGTGTTCTGGGCGAACCGTTAAAAGTTGAGTTATGTCCCCATCAGCTTGCGACGGAACATTCCAGCGATACCCACCAGCCCTGTTCCCAGAAGACCCAAAGTTCCGGGTTCCGGCACCGCGAGGTTCGTGTTCCCCACGCGAATGTGCCCGATACCCTCGTTGAGCTGTCCGTTAACAGTGAAGATGTTCTGGGTTGTGGTGCCAGTCACCGTTTTACCGTTATACAGCATGCCCTGGATCGTGCCGCTGAGGGTGTAGGTCAGGTTCTTGGCGCCAGGCGCGCTTGTCAGAGTCCAGGTAATCGGGCCGACGAAGCTGCCGCTGAAGATTGTTCCCTTCGGTTGTCCGTACTTTCCCTTGCCAATCACCACAAACGTCGATCCTGTGGAATCAAACGTTCCGCCCCAACGGAGCGATCCACTGGTCAGAGCGCCGGTTGTGAAGCTCACCGAACCGAGAGAGTGTCCCGCGGGAGCAACGATACCGTTGAAGCTCTTCAGTTGCGATTGCGTCGATGAGATGCCCGCGTTTGAAATCGAAATCGAGCCATACTGGTTAGTGAGATCAATTCCGTCCGCCCAAGCGGCAATGGGCAAAGCCAATGCCAGTAACGCTAAAAATACCACTCGCCTCATTTTAAGTCCCTCCCAAGTTTGTTGTCCCTAGCTTCACCCAGGAGTCTGTCTCCAAGGTATAGGTCGCCGGGTGTATCTTGTGCACTTGTCGTTCCAAAGTTGCCATCGGTTCATTGTTGATATTTATCAACAACTTACCAACGGTTGACCACGAAGGTCCCAGACCTCGGAATGCAATCTGCTGCACACTAGCAACAATCACCTTCCGTAGATCGTCCAGAGGTTCTATCCCGTAGGTGGTCAAACCGGCTACGAAACCGAACAACTGTAGGGTCGGAATCGGCAGGGGACCTCGCCACCAGCACTACTTTAGGGTGACCCGCTTCCAGAACCCGATGCAACTGTAAGTACCCAGTTGCAAGGTGACTCATGTTATCACGGGCTCAATGTTTTGCAAGTGGCTCGTTGGTGCCATCCAGCCCCTCAATCGTGGAATTCCGCTCCCGGTGGTGCTTGCCGTACTTTGGGGGCGAGCAGTTCTGGGGGAGGGCTGTTCGGGCGTCCCGTTGATCCTTATGGATCCGGGACGCTCCTTTTTTTTGGGGGGAGGACTTCTGCGCCAGAGCCCCCAAGTTCCCACACTTTGCAGTTGCCTCTACGATCACCTGCCATGCGCCTCGGAGAAGATCGGCACCTCTTCACTTTTCCCTGACGACAGGCTGCGGTAGGCAGCGTCCAAAATGACCTGGTTCTGCCAGCCTTGCTGGCCCAGCACTGGAAACACTTCGCGGCCTTCGACCGCAGCCGCGAAAGCATCTACCTGCCTGGCATAGGCGAATTGGTTGGAAACGCTTTCTTCCGCGACGCGTTGCCCGTCTCGCCACAGTTCCAGCTGGATCGGATGCTCGACATTCAGCGCATCGTCGGCTCGAATAACGCCAGCGTCGCCGACAATCTCCAACGGCGTGCGATAGTGCGCCCGGGTCGAAACCTGCACTGTGGCCAGTGTGCCCCGGCGAAACTCCAGCGTCAGTGCCGCGGCCGCTTCGACGTCGCCCGATTGCTCGTCGCCGCGGCCCAGAGCATGCACGAGCCGCGGCTCGTCCTGCAGGATATAGCGCAAAGCGTCGATGCAGTGGACGCCCACATCGGAGATTGGGCCACCGCCCGATATCGAGCGGTTATAGAGCCAGGTGCGGCCATGGCCGGAGCCATCATACGAGAACTCCGCCCGCGCGAAGATCGGGCGGCCAATGTCGCCAGCGGCGACGCGCTGGCGAAATCTTGCCGTGCTTTCTTCAAAGCGAAACACATGGGCCACGCCGAGCAGCACGCCGGCGTTCCGCGCCGCTTCGACCATCTGGCGGCATTGGTCTGCGTCCATGCCCATCGGTTTTTCGCAAAGCACCGGCTTGCGGGCGGCAACCGAAGCCATCACGTCCTCGAGGTGGCAGACATTGGGAGTGGTGACCAGGACGGCGTCTACTTCGGGACAGCCACAGAGTTCAACGGTTGATGCAAAGGCATGCGG
Source organism: Acidobacteriaceae bacterium (assembly GCA_003152795.1). Lineage (GTDB taxonomy): Bacteria > Acidobacteriota > Terriglobia > Terriglobales > Acidobacteriaceae > Acidiflorens. Next base: position 7,656 of record PMBA01000223.1, read on the forward strand.
GATGCCATACTCCCGGGCGGCTTCGCGTGCCTTCTGCGGGTCCGGGCGCGATAGAGCTACCACCTTGCAATTGCGGGCCAGGGCAAACCCAGGCATCAGCCGCCGCACGGCATGCAAACCAAAACCTGCAATTCCAAATCGGATCATCTGATTCTCCCCGGCCTCTCTAAACGCGCTTCTCGAAGCCCACTACGTATAAGGGTAGAAAACGAAAAACAGCAGCGACAATGCGGTCAACGCCCAAAGCGCTGGACGAACCTCCCGCAACCGCCCGGAAACCAGTTTGCAAAAAGGATACAAGATGAAGCCCGCCGTCATGCCAATGCCCACGTTGTAAGTGAAGGCCATCAGGACAATGACGCCAAACGCCGGAACCAGTTCGGTGAGGTCGTCGAAGGGAATCCGGGTGATCGGGGTCAGCATCAGCAGTCCCACGAAAATGAGCGCCGGCCCGTAGGCCTGGGGCGGGATGGCGGAGATGAAGGGCGCGAAGAACAGCGCCCCGAGAAAACAGAGTGCCGTGATTACCGCAGTCAGGCCCGTGCGGCCCCCGGCCTCGACACCGGTTGCGGATTCGATATAAGCGCCGGAGGTGGTGGTTCCAATCATCGCGGCAAAGGTTGTGGCCAGCGCGTCGGCCATCATGGGGCGCTCGATCTGGGGCAGGTTGCCGTCTTTGTCGAGGAAGCCGGCGCGCGCCGACACGCCGATCAGAGTGCCCATGGTGTCCACGAATGCCATCACGAAAATCGTCAGGACGACCGGGAAGAATCCCCAGGTGAACAGACTATGCAGGTCGAACTGAAAGAAAACGGGTTGGAGGCTGGGCGGACGGCTGATCCAATCCGTTGGCGCCGGAGCAGCTTTGGTCACAAAGCTGAGAAACGCGGTGGCGAGAACTCCGGTGAGAATCGCGGCCGGGAAACGGCGAATCGTGAGCACCGTCATCAGCAGGAACCCGAAAATCGCGAGCAGTACGGAAAGCGAGGTGAGATGGCCCGGCCGCACCGGGGCCCCGGGGAATCCCAGAGTGACGATGCCAGTCTGATTCAGTCCGATGAAAGTAAGGAATAATCCGATGCCGACGGCGTAGCTGTATCGCAGCGTGGCGGGAATGGCTTCGACCATCCATTTGCGCAGCCGGAACAGAGTCATCAGGATAAACAGGACTCCGGCCAGGAGCACCGCGCCCAGCGCGCTTTGCCAGGTGTAGCCCAGGACGTGAACCACGGTAAACGCGATAAAGGCGTTCTCCCCCATGTACGGACCGATGGCGAAAGGGCGGTTGGCATAAAAGCCCATCAGCAGCGTTCCGAAAATGGCCGTGAGGATGGTGGCCGTGAGTGAGGCACCGGCCGGCATCCCGGCGGTTTTCAGGATGGCGGGGTTGACGGCCACGATGTAGGCCATCGTAAAAAAAGTGGTAAGGCCGGCGACAACCTCGCGGCGGACAGTTGTCTGGTGGTCAGAAAGTCCGAAAAAACGATCGAGCCAGCGCTTCAAGTTGTCCCTCGGGTGGAAACTCAGGATTGTACATTCGCCGGGCNNCCGTTCACAGCGTCAAAAGGGAACCACAGGGGACATAGAGGAACAAAGGGTAGAACTTGTGGGCTCAGCCTGAGCGCTCAGCGGTTGGGAAACTGGGCGAGGAACTTGGGATCGATATTCCCGCCGCTGATGACGGCGACGTTGATCGCCGTGTCCGGCAATTCGTCGGCATGGAAAAGAAATGCTGCTGCGGCCACCGCGCCGCTCGGTTCCGCCAGCGTTCTGGGGTTCGCACTCAGAGCGCGGGTGGCTTCAAGAATCTCGTCTTCGGTCACGCTGAGGATGTCATCCACGTAGGCGCGGATATGCTCGAAATTGATCGCGCCGATACTCTGGGTGCGAAGTCCGTCGGCGAGCGTCTGCGAGACCTGCTCTGCCGGGAAGGAGACAATGCGGCCCGCGCGCAGGCTGGCTTGCGCATCGGCGGCAAGTTCGGGCTCAACGCCAATCACCTTTACTTTGGGATTGCTGAGCTTGATGGCGGCCGAAACGCCGCTGATCAGTCCACCTCCGCCAACTGGCACCAGCACGGTTTCGACGGTGGGCAGGTCCTCGAGGATTTCGAGGCCGACTGTTCCCTGGCCGGCAATGATCTTTTCGTCGTTATAAGGCGGCACGATCACATAGCTGTGCTCAGCCGCCAGTTGCTCAGCACGCAACCGGCGCTCTTCACTACCCGGGCCAACGATGACGACCTCCGCTCCCAGAGCGGCGGTTGCCTCAAGCTTGTTCTTCGGCGCATTGCCCGGCATCACGATGACCGCCTTTACGCCCAGCGCTCGCGCCGCGTAAGCCACGCCCTGCGCGTGATTGCCGCTGGAATAGGAAATGACTCCGCGACGGCGCTCTTCATTGCTCAGGGATGCAACCTTGTTATAAGCGCCGCGCAGTTTGAAGGCGCCAATCGGCTGCAGGTTTTCGAGCTTGAGGAAAAGCTTGCGTCGATCCGGCGCACTTGTCCACTCGAATAGGGGAGTGCGGACGGCAATGCCTTGGAGAAGAGTCTGGGCCGCGCGAATGTCGTGGAGAGTGACCATCGGGAAGGAATTTCAGTTATTACATTACAATTTCCAACCGGGCGGTGCTATAGTATTACGAGGTAACACCTTGAACCACCCACGATGCCAACGCCTTCCACAACCAGCCTGAAGCTCGATCGCGAAACCAAAGAACGCGTACAACGGCTGGCCGCGGCCCGCCGCCGTTCGCCGCACTGGGTTATGCGCGAAGCTATCGAGCAGTATGTGGAACGCGAAGAGAAGCGCGAGCGACTCCGGCAGGACGCACTCGCCGCCTGGAACCATTACCAGACAACCGGCCTGCACGCTACCGCCCAAGAAGCCGACGCCTGGCTGGCCAAGCTCGAAGTGGGCAAGGACGCCGCTCCCCCAAAATGCCACGACTGAAGTGGTCACACGCCGCGCTACTGGATGTGGCCCGTGTCCATGCCTTCTTGGTTCCCAAGAGCCGGAACGCGGCCCAGCGCGCCGTCAAGGCAATCCGGCAGGGAGTAAAGGCGCTCGGCAAGCATCCCGAGGTTGGTCGCCCGGTCGATGAGTTGCCGCCGGAGTTCCGCGAGTGGGTGATTGAGTTCGGGAGTGGGGCCTATGTCGCCCTTTATCACTACGACGGAAAACAGATCGTGATCCTGGCCGTCCGCCACGGACGCGAGGCGGGATACTGAGTGGAATACTCCGGTATTGCTACAATTGCAGGCCAGTTGTGAGCGAACAAGAAATAGAAGAATGAAGAGCGCGTTTCAAGATCGACGTCCGAAAGCTTAAGGCCAGTTCTGTCGATTACTGCTGCCGTCCTGCGGCCCGATTCGTCGGTGATGAACTGAATTCCGGTAACGGGCGGTCGTTCTCCTTAAAAGTGTGTGGAACTTGTTCTCAACCTGAGTTTGACAGATCGCGCTGTCAACCGGATCGTTACACCTAATCATATCTCCAGTATGACCGGCATAATCAGCGGCCGCCGTTGCGTTTGCCGTGAGATGTAGCGCTTCAGGTCAGTCCGGATTTTCTCCTTGATTACGCCATAGTCGGCTTTCTCTTCGGCGCTGGAGGAATCGAGGGTTTCGACCACGATCTCCTTGATGCGTTCGATCACCGTGTCCTCGCCGGGGTTGAACCCGCGAGTCACAATCTCGGGCGAAGCTTCGACGCGGCCGGTGTGCTTGTTGATGGCGATGATCGGCATGACGAAGCCGTCTTCGCTGAGGTGGCGTCGATCTTTGATGACGATGTCTTCGACCACGTCGGTGCGCGAACCGGAATCGATGCAGACGCGGCCTACATTAACGCGCCCAGCCTTGCGGGCGCCGAGTTCGTCGATTTCGAGAACGTCTCCACTCTCGATCAGGATCACGCTGCCGACCGCCCCAGTCATGGATCCGGCTAACTCCGCATGTAACTTGAGTTGCCGGTATTCGCCATGGATGGGGATGAAATACTTCGGCCGCACCAGGTTGATGATGAGCTTCAACTCTTCCTGGCTGGCGTGTCCGCTGACGTGGATCGGAGGGTAGGAGCCGTCGTCGTAAATGACAAACGCTTCCCGGCGGAACAGGTGGTCCACCATCCGGAAGATGGCTTTTTCGTTGCCAGGGATGATGCGCGACGACAGGACAACTGTGTCGCCCTTTTCGATTTTCGCGTGCTTGTGGTTATCCACCGCCGCCCGCGACAGCGCCGACATCGGTTCGCCCTGCGTGCCGCTGATCAGGACGCACACTTTCTCAGGCGCGAAGTTCTTCATCTCACCCGGCTGAATCAGCAGGCCGTCGGGGATCTGCACGTAACCAAGGTCTTCCGCGATCTCGGAAGAGTTGTTCATGGAGCGGCCGATGAAACAAATCTTGCGTCCGTGGTCCCGCGCCATGTCGACCGTCAGCTTGATGCGATGAATCGACGACGAGAAACAGGAGATGAACAACCGCCGCTGGGTGCGGGCAAATACCTCTTCAAACTTTCGGCGCACGGCGCGCTCGCTCGGCGTGTAGCCCTTGCGCTCGACGTTGGTGGAATCCTGCAACAACGCCAGCACTCCTTCTTTGCCGTACTCGGCGAAACCGTGCAGGTCGAAAAGGCGATTGTCGGTGGGCGTCGGGTCAACCTTGAAGTCGCCGGTATGCAGCAGGACGCCGAGCGGGGTGTGAATGGCGAGCGCGACACAATCGACCAAACTGTGCGTGACCTGCAGGGGATGAACGGTGAACGGCCCAACCTTGAAACGCTCTCCGGGACGAATCTCGCGCAGGTCGGCGTCGTCCAGTAACTGGTGCTCGTCGAGTTTGTCTTCGACATAAGCCAGGGTAAACTCGGTGCCCCACACGGGGACATTCAGTTCGCTCAGAATCCAGGGCAGGGCGCCGATGTGGTCTTCGTGCCCGTGCGTAAGCACGATGCCGCGCACGTGCTTGCGGTTTTCCAGCAGGTAAGAAATGTCGGGGACAACGATGTCGACGCCCAGCAATTCAGCTTCGGGAAACATCAGGCCGGCATCAACGACAATAATGTCATCGCCGAAGCGGATGGCCATGCAGTTCATGCCGAACTCGCCCAGCCCGCCTAGTGGAACTATCTGCAGTTTTCCTTTTGCCATTTACAAATTGATGCTAGCACAGCGAGGCTGTCGTTGCCGTTGGACCCACGACCATGTAGCGTCCCAGATTCATCAACCACGAAGGACACAGAGGTACACGAAGGTCTAAACGCTCGAAGGTTTCCTTCGTGAGACTTCGTGCCCTTCGTGGTTAAGGATCTCGGCTGATAAACTCATACTCGACCAATGGCCGACGAGAACAAATCGTGGATGCGGCGGCGCGTCGAAGGTGCGATCCGCGGCGGCCTCACGCGGGCCTATGACACGATCCGGGTTGATCCGGGACGCTTCCTGATGCAGCTGCGCGTAGCGCACGGCTTACCGCTGGCGACATTTCACGGCGTGTACACGTTGCCGGTGGAACGCCTCGACGATGTCGCCGAGGCGGTGATCCGCGGCGGCATGAAACTGGCGGCGGCAGAGGGAGCCGGATTTGGCCTGGGCGGAATTATAACGATCGTGCCCGACCTCGGCATTCTTTCCGCCATCACCATGCGCACCATTCAAAAGCTCAGCCTGATCTATGGCTTCGAGTTGAATACCGACGACGAAATTGCCGAGCTTTGGATTGCCGCCGCCAGCGCCGCCGGAGTCGACATCAGCCGCGAGTTGCTGGAAAAGGAAGTGGTCAACCGTTTTGTGCCGAAAGTGATCCAGCGAATCGCGGTCCAGGCCGGAGCCGATGTGGTGGAGAAGTGGGCGGGACGCCTGATTCCGGTGGTCAGCTCGGCCATTGGATGCGCGCTGAACTATTACTTTGTGCGGGCGTGGGGCGAACGGGCGCGCACCCATTTCCGCGCCAAGCATCTGGAGGC
>PMBA01000173.1:0-11073 GCA_003152795.1 Acidobacteriaceae bacterium
ACTGTTATCGGCAAATGCTGGAAAGCAAATTCGCCATCGCTACCGCTGGTAGCGGTGAAGAGGGCTTAGTATCGCTCCGCGATCACGGTCCCTTTGCAGTCGTTATTTCCGACATGCAGATGACTGGCATGGATGGAGTGCAATTCCTAAAGCGTGTGCGCCAAGTCGCCCCAAGCACAATTAGACTTCTACTCACAGGCAGCCTCGATCTCAACGGTGCAGTAAATGCGGTCAACGAAGGATGTGTATTCCGCTTGCTTATTAAGCCTTGCGAAGATTCTCTCCTGACGGAAGCGATCACCACGGCGCTGGATTGTTACCGCGAGCGAAAAGAAGAGCGAGTAAGGATAGAGCTGCCCATACGTTTATACCGGGCCACCGGAGGCCTGAAACTTCAGTTGGCCCACACCGTCGATATCTCCAACTCAGGAGCGCGGATTGCCGGGCTCGAAGAACCGCCCGAACTCGCAGAGATTGTCAAGGTGGAATGCGGCAACCGGGAAGCACCTTTCAGGGTGATGTGGATCGGTGCACCGGGCACTGTTAATGCGGGTCAGGTAGGCCTTGAGTGTCTGGCAGCAGATGCAGACCTCTGGAAGTTGAACCTGAGTCAATTAGAGGATGACAAACCGCTGCTGCGTGCTCGCGCAGTACAGAGGGGACTCTTACCTCAGGAGAAGCCACCGTTGGAGACGCTCGACTACGCAGGAAACTGCGTGCAGGCACGGGTGATAGGAGGCGACTACTACGATTTTCTCGACATGGGTCCGGGAGAAGTCGGGTTTGTGTTGGCGGATGTTGCAGGAAAAGGCATCGCGGCTGCCTTGCTTATGGCAAGTTTGCAGGGGAGCCTCCACAGTCAGTACAACAGCCAGCACAGCACTGGCTCGAAAGACATTGCTCAATTACTCGCCTCTGTGAATCGCCATTTCTATAAGCACACGGCGGAAGACCGTTATGCCACTTTGTTTTTCGGGCGGTATAACGATGCCACACGAACTCTGCATTATGTCAATTGCGGGCACAACCCTCCCATACTGCTGCGCAAGGGAGGTGCGGTTGAAAGGCTCAGCGCGACCGCCACGGTACTGGGGCTGTTCTCGGATTGGGAGTGTTCCGTCGCCGAAGCCCGGTTGGAAACCGGAGATGTCTTGAGTCTCTACACCGATGGGATCACAGAGACAACTGGTCATGGTGGAGAAGAATTCGGCGAATCGCGCCTCTTGGAAACACTGCGCACGAGCCGGGAGCTTGAAGCTTCGTACATATTGCAGAACGTGGAGAACGCCGCGAAACAATTCAGGTTGGCCGAGCAAGAAGACGACGTAACGTTGGTGATCGCTCGTTCCCGATGACCGCGGGAGTCGTGCCGTTGGAGAAGTCGAGCGGGAACCAGCACCGGCTGGGACATATCACGATTTCTCAACAACTACGGGTTGTCAGTCCTCGTGTATTTCCTCGTTTCCGAGGCGTCCCGTGCGCCGCAACAGATATGCAAGCGGAGAAACTGCTCTCAACCGGAATCCGTCGCGTCCTGACCCGGTGGGGCCACAGAGTCCACCGCAGGATTAGTCGAAGTTGTCCGTAGCCCACGAAAAACACTGCTGTCACGGCAACATAAGATTGCAATCTCCATCAGCAGCTGCCGGGTGCGCCACTTCTCACGCTTTTTGAGAAGTGGCTAGCCGAACTGGTGGCGTTTTTAGACTCCGATTTATGCGGCCGGCGTTTCGCGGGCGAGGGCGCCCGCGCCACATGGGAATTTTCTAGCGTTCGGGGGCCCAGGTTAGCGCCCAAAGGACGGGCGCGAACCTGGGGCACCCTGCACCCTCCAGAGTAGACTAGACGCGATAGGCAGGGCCACCCGCCACCACGCCCTTCAGCAGTAACCCGCAAAACGGATGAAGCGGTGGGGTAGATCGCCCCTTCGGCTACTTCAGAAGTTCCCCTGATACTACACAGCTTTCCGGGGGGCCTCCATAGGTGCTGTGGATGGGGAACTCACTTGTTCGGAAGTACGGCTTGGTTTCGAAGGATCCGAACGTTCCGGTCGCACAGAAGGTGCGTAGGTGTGCATTCGGATCGAGAGGAACGGCGAAGATGTTTAGTTTTCCAGCGGGCTTCGAATTTCCCCCACACTGTGCCGAGAACTTGTATTGCCCCGTACCGCTGAGCAAGGCAGGGTCTACAAGTTTGGCGTGAATCGGCGAATCAGGCCACTCCAGTTCCGTCAAAGCCTGAGGGTCACAGGCGAAACCTTTTTGGGAGTGGCTCATCGCGTATGCCGACTCTCCAATCGCGAGCTTTCTGAGGTTGGTGATTGCCGTCATCTCCAGATCGGACTTCTGCGTCGGGGATGACTTGTGCTCGGAGGAATTCTGAGCAAAGACGGTAGTGGTTACCACGACGAGAAATAAGCGGGTTAGTCCCACACTTTTCATATGCCCTCCGAAAGCTAGAACGGGAGAAACCAGAGTTCTTGCGTCGAGCACGTCGAGCTTAACGGCGATTCGCGGGTGTCTACAGACAGCTTGACGGGATGAATGTGGCTTGCCGAACTGCTGGCGTTTTGAGACTTCGCTGCGCGGGCGGAGGTCAGGTCTTTTGTCACAGCCGGTCTTTCGCCCCACTGGGGTTCCTGCGTTTACCGCTTTCTACCCACGGCGCAAGTCGGGGGCAGAGATTGATGATGTTGTCCGCGGCGGACTGGTCGTCCATGGGAGATCAAAACCCCCGCCCTGTCTCTCCAAAGAACGGAGAGACAAGGACGGGGCAACCTCGCGAATGTTCTTGCAGCGAAGGACTGGGCCAGCCCCCCTTCTCGGAAGAATGCCTTGTTCAACTGGGAATGTTGGAGAGGTAGGGGTCCTTCGACTCCATAGCTGCTTCGCTTCGCGAAGCGGCTATTGCGCTCAGGATGACAAATTTTGTGGGAGCGACGAGCTATAGTGACGAGCTATTCGGTGGTGTTATGAGGCGAACGCTGCCACAACCCTTGCCAATGCGGGGTTCAGGCTTTCGGCTGTTTTTGGGCGGCGGCTCGGTCTTGCAGAGCGATGGTGACGGCGCGCAGCATGTCGGGGGCGGGAGCGGGCTTGCCGGTCCAGATTTCAAACTGGCGGGCGGCCTGTTGCACAAACATTTCGATTCCGGGGATGACGGCGATGCCCTTGGCGCGCGCGACCTGGAGCAGGTGGGTTTCGACGGGGTCGTAGACCATGTCGAAGACGACGCGGGCTTGAATCTCGGGATCTTTGAGCGGGCAGTCGCGGGTGTTACCCATTCCGACGGGGGTGGCGTTAATGATGACGTCGAAGGCGATCTTGCGGAGGTCGGGGCGCTTGATGGCGTGCGCTTTGGACTGGCGGGCGAGTTTCTGAGCTTTGGCGGAGGTGCGATTCAGGATCCAGACTTCAGCGCCGCGTTCTTTGAGTCCGAAGACAGCGGCGCGGGCTGCGCCCCCGGCGCCGAGCACAAGGACCTTGGCGTTCTCGATGGTGAGGCGCTGCTCGAGGGGACGAAGGACGCCGGCCACGTCGGTATTGAAACCATAGAGCTTGCCCTCCTGTCCGCGGACAACGGTGTTGCAGGCGCCGATTTTGGAGGTATGCGCGTCGGTGTTGTGGAGATAGGGAAGGATGGCTTGTTTGTACGGCATGGTGATGCTGAGGCCGTGAAGGGGAATCTCGCGGGCGCAGTGGATGAGNNAGGGCGGTGTTCATGATGATGGGCGAGAGGGAGTGTTCGATGGGATCGCCGGCGACGCCATAGACGCGGGTGGCGGTGTCGACTTGGTCGATGCGGAAGATACTGCGGAGATCCTTTGCACTGACCTGGCCGGGGGCGGTTTTGAGATCGGCGCTGACCGCGCCGAAGGTGAAGACGCTGCCGGCGCGCACGCCGAGGACGCGGCTGATGATGCCCTGCTCTCCCATGCACAAGCCGATGAGGGCATGCCTGCCGCTCTGGGTCTGGAGGAACTTCATCATGGCGACGTTGTCGGAGAGGGTGGTGGCGGTGCCAACGACCTTATAGAAGTCGGCGGGGATCTTCAGCATTTTGTCGAGCGTGTCATCGAGGTTGCGGGTGGCGCGGAAATCATGGAACGAGAGGATGAGACCGGCGCGGCCGCGGAGGCGGGCGATGGCTTCGGGCTTTGCTTTCAGCGCGCTCTGGAGTTCCAGGTCGACGAGCTGGCAGCCGGCGGCGCGGGCCCTGGTGAGCACCTCCAATTGAGAAGCGAGGGAGCCCTTGAACTTGCCACCATTGTCGGCGCGGCGGCAGGTGCCGATGGCGGTCACGTACTGGTGGGTTTCCAGGAAGCGGTGAATTTTTGGAAGCGCGGCGAGGGGTTGCTTCAGGTAATCCAAACGGAACTCGATGAAGGGGTTATCGCGGGCCATGGACTCGGCGGTGGCGAGGATGTCGTCGACATTGTCTCCGCTGAGGGCAAGGCAGACCCGGGGCAGGCGCGTAGGGAGAAAGCGGGGCGCGAGAGTGGAGGAGGAAGCCAAGGGCATTTGTTTTCAACGACGGCGCGATATTACAAGGGTGCAAGCCGAGATGCAACCTTCAAGGTACGAAACGGCGGCGGGAAGCACTTTGGGAGCACGCGGGACAAACACCCTCGTAACCTTGACCGTGTGTCAATCCCTTGTTACTTTTCGGCTGTAACCCTTGTCTTCCTAGAGAGATAGCTGGGGGATCCCCGCAGAGTTTGGAGTCGGAGGTAACATGAAGAAAACAGGATTGTTATTGCTACTGATGGTGGCGACGACGATGGCGGTGGGCCAGGTGTCGACGACGGCGAGCACGCCGGATGCGTCGGGAATCGTGAGCACATCGGTCAACGTCCCATTCGTGCGTTTCCAAACGCCTACCGCAGCCGACATTTACTGCGCAGGATTTCTCACCAAGGACCGGGTTCCCGACGCCAACTACGTGAACGGGGGCATGCAAACACCGACGTCGACGAAGTTCGAGATTGGGGAACTGGTTTACCTGGCGGGGAGCGGCTACCAGGCGGGACAACTTTATTCGATCGTCCGCGAACTGCGTGACGTCAACGAATATGAAATCTATCCGGGGCAGAAAAAGGTGCTGGCCGCGGCGGGACGCCCGTACGGAGAAATTGGAAGGGTGCGGGTAGTGGACACGCGCAGTCACAGCGCGATTGCCCAGGTGGAATTCAGTTGCGATCCGATCAACCCGGGAGATGTGGCGGTGCCCTTCGTGGAAAAACCGCCGGTTAGTTTTCATGTGCCTGGGCATTTCGACCGGTTTGCGCCCGCCAATGGGAAACTGAGCGGACGGGTCGTGCTGGGCAAGGACTTCGACGGCGTGCTGGGCACGGGCATGAAACTTTATATGAACATGGGTTCGAACCAGGGCGTAAAAGTGGGAGACTATTTCCGGGTGGTGCGTTCTTACGAAGCTACCTTGAAAGACCCGGTGGACTCGCTCTCGTTCAAGGCGCAGACTTCGGAAGACACGCAGATGAGGCCGCCGACTTTTGAGGCCAACGGATTCACCAAGACCAAAGGGCCGAACATTCATGTGCGGGATCTGCCGCGGCGAGGGGTGGGAGAAGTGGTGGTTCTGAACGTAACCCCGACCGCATCGTCGGCCATGGTCGTCTTCGCGCTGGAAGATGTATACGCGGGCGATACGGTAGAACTGGACGAGCAACAGTAAGCGAACAAACAATTCGAATGGAACGAGGGGAGAGAGAATCTCCCCTTTTTTCTTGTCTGAAGGAATATGGGGGTAATGCCGTTTGGCGGGACGACGGGGACGGTTGAGTTAGAAGGACGGACAAGCTAAACGGGCGAGCAGGCGTCGCCGGGGCGGTTGTTGCTGCGCGTTCGGTTGGCTCAGCGGAAGAAACGGATTTTCGGATTTCCAGGAATCATCGCGCCAGCGACGACGAGGACGAGGATCACGACAGCGAGTTCCATGTTGTTCCCTCCAGTCCGCGTTCAAAATCAAAGCGGCAGGGCTCAGCTTACGTCGTTTTGCGGAGAAGACAAGGGTACTAAAGTGGGGGATTCGGCGAAGGGGCGCCGGCAAAGAGTTTTGGAGGCAGATTCAGGGAGCAAGTTCGACATCGGAGTCGGAAAAGACCTCAGCGGTGAAAGCCTCGATGGTGGCGCTCTTGCGCCAGGCATCGGAGGGCAGACCAGCTTTGCGGCAGGTTTGCTCGAGGAAAGTTTCCCGGTCCCAACCGTTCTCGACGGGAACCTGGGGTAGGAGCAAGCCGCGGCGAGCGCCGTCTGAGATGAGCAGGCCGTGGCGCCCGACTTCCACTGCGTCGGGATGAATCGGAAACAGGCGGGAGAGCACGCTCAAAGAAACTTGCAGGACATGAGCTTCGTCCATGGCTACCGGCAAGAAGCGGGAATCGTCGAAGGCGGCGGCGCGGGCGGTTTCGGCGACAGCACGATAGAGAGAGACCATGGGCAAGGCATAGCCGACGCATCCGCGAAGCTGGTGGCGAAGGTCGCCGGGCCGATCGCCGGGCTCATAGAGAGTGGTGAAGACGCCGCGCGGCTCCAAGAGGGCGGGCGAGGAAGGCGGCGCGTCGGGAAAAGGCTGACCCTCGAGAGCCGAAAGAATGGCCTGGTGGGCAATGCCCAGGAGGGTGCGGCGTTGATCGAGTGAAAACTCCGGGGGCGGCAGGGCAGAGCCGGGCGCCGTCAGATTTTCAGGCGGTGTTTCAGACAGCTTGGACATCGCGTTTTCTCCGTCGGGAAAGGACGAAGGCCCGGCGCCGGCGCTTTTCCGACTTGCGGTCGATGCGCGACCAGAAGGCCACGAAATAGTCGAGGGCGGAAACCAACGAAAGCAGAACCATGAACCAGATGGCGAGCCAGGCAATCCAGTAGACCGGGAAAATGTAAATGCCGTACACCGGCCACTGGTGCCAGCGGCGAGCGAGAATCACCGCCACCACGGAAATAATCTGCACCAGCATTTTGAACTTACCCAGCTCGCTGGCTTGAATCGTGAAACCTTCAGAAGCGGCAATGGAACGGAGGCCGCTGACCAGGAACTCGCGGCCGATGATGACTACAGCCATCCAGGCTGGGACCAGGGCGGGATTGAACTGCACCAGGGTAATGAAGGCGGCGGCGATGAGCAGCTTGTCGGCGAGGGGATCAAGCAGCATGCCCATGGTGGTGATCTGGCCGCGTTTGCGGGCGAGATAACCGTCAATGCCATCGGTGATGGAGGCCAGGATGAAAACGGCCGAAGCCAGGATTTCGCGCTGGCCGGTCTGCTCGCCGGCGAAGCGAGGGGTGCAGAGAATCCATATGAGGAGGGGGATGGCGGCGATGCGGGTGAGCGTGATGTAGTTAGGAAGNNTTCACGCGATAACTAAGCCATGGCCGGGTGAGCGGACAATGTGATTATCCTCCACATCGGAGGCCAAGGCAACGGACGGAAGAACATGGCCGGGGAAGTAAAGATAACGGTGCCAAAACGGGCGTCAATTTGGAGCCGCCCGAAGGAGAAGAAGAGACGATGACCAAAGAAGTGGCGCGCGTGGATAAGAACCGCGCGCCACAGCGGATTCAGGAGGCTTTGGTGCCGAGGTTCTTGAGGATGTTGGACGCCATCTCGAGAACGTTGTTGTGGTCGGGGACCGAACCGTTGGGCGTCAGTTTGTCCACCAGTCCGGGGAGTATCTGAGCGATTGCGCCACTGGCGGTGTCGGGATTGATTCCGGCTTTGGCGGCGAGCGCTTTCACCTGATCGCTGCCGAGAACCTGGTGAACCTGGTCGGCGGTGATCGGGGAATTCGCGCCTGAACCGACCCATGAAGACACTAAGCCACCCATTCCCTTATCGTGAAACGACTGCACCAATCCCTGCAAACCGCCGGGCTGATTCTGAATCATCTGCAAGATGCCGGCGGCNNAGATTGTCGAGTAAACCCATGATTGCCTCCTTGAGATTCGGGCGAAAAAATTTACCGCGAAGACCGCGGAGTTCGCTGAGTGTTTTGTTCCGGCGAACTCCGCGACTTCCGCGGTGGAAAACTTACTTACTGTTTCGCGATGATCTTGTCTTTGATCTTGGCGTAGGTGGCTGCCGGAAGAACTTTCTTCCTGGTCAAGTCGGTCTTCTTGGCATAGGGACGGCCGTCAATGATTTTCTGCGAGTAGGCCGTTCCGATACCGGGCAGAGCCTCGAGTTGATCTTTGGTCGCCGAGTTAATGTCGAGCAGATCGGCGGAGGCGGCCGCCGCGGCTGGAGCCGAGGCGGGCTTCTTGGTGGCTTGCGCCACAGCCACTCCGCTGATCAGGCTTAGTGCGAAAAGCGCGACGAGAATTCTGGTCATCAATTTTCTGGTCATCGTGGTGTCTCCTTATTCTTTCTGAGCTTCTTTGAAGCCCGCAGCCTTCGCTTCTGATTCGGTCATGAACTTACCCTGCTTGGTCTTGCCGTACCAGCGGCCGCTCTTGTGGTAGACGCCGCTCTCGGTGTTGACCCAGACCTTGCCGCTGGATTGGGCAGCGGCGATTTCCGGGGTGGAAGCGGCGGGAGCAGCGGCCTTGGACGACTTCTTAGGCGCCGCCATGTTGTCGGAGGCAGCCGGAGCGGCAGCTGGGGCCATGGCGCTGGGATTGGCTTTGGGCGCCGGCGCAGGAGCGGCGGCAGCCGGGGCCGCATCTGGAGCGGCTTCCGCCTTCTTGCTCTTGCGTGACTTCCTGGTGGCCTTGGTATCGGTGTCGGCAGCCTTGTCGGCGGCGGCAGACGACTTATCCTTGGCAGCAGCTTCCTTGTTGGCAGCGGCAGCGTCCTTGTTCGCAGCAGTCGCGGTCTTATCCGCGGCAGCGGCTTTATCGTCGGCAGCGACCTTTTCTTTCCTGGCTTTCTTCTTCGCCTTCTTGCTGGTGGTGTCGGAACTGGTGTCGCTCGAGGTCTGAGCGGTGGCCAAAGCGGGCGCAATGGCGACGGTAAGCATCAGACAGAAAGCGAGCATGAACAGAGTAACTTTTCTTGGAGAGTGATTCATTTGTCCTCGCGAGATTAAGAGGCATGAAGCCCCGTTTTTTACGAATCAATTGACTGGCACGCACATGCGAAACACAAGTGATGCCGCGATGCCCAAGCATGATTACATCGGGAGGGGCTGGGGGTCAACCAAAAGTAAGAAGGGCCCCCGGAAGGAGGCCCGGGAAAATATGGCTAGGCATAGATTCCGCGCTGGCGGATGGTGTACGCCACGCGGTCGATGGCGAGCATATAGGCGGCGATGCGGTTGTTGACGCCGTGGGTATCGGCGTAGCGGACAACATCGTCGAAGGCGGCAATCATAATCTCGGACAGGTGCTCGTTGACCACGGATTCCTTCCAGAAGTAACCCTGGCGATCCTGGACCCACTCGAAGTAAGAAGTGGTAACACCGCCGGCGTTGGCGAGGATGTCGGGAATGACAAAGACTTTTTTCTCGGAGAGGATATCGTCGGCGGCGGCGGTGGTGGGTCCGTTGGCGCCTTCGGCCAGGATTTTGCATTTGACGCGGTCGGCATTCTGGCTGGTGATCTGGTTTTCAGTGGCGGCGGGGATCAGGATGTCGCAATCGACCAAAAGGAGTTCGGCCGGATCATACTTTTCGGCGCCGGGAAAGCCGTGGATGGTGCCATTGCGCTGGCGGAATGCCCACAGCGCTTCCATATCAATGCCGTCCTTTTTGTAAAGGCCACCGCCGACCTCGACGATGCCGATGACCTTGTATCCGGCTTCGGCCATGAGGCGGGCGGCGTTGGAACCGACGTTGCCGAAGCCCTGGACGATGACGCGGGTGGTGTCGCGATTGAGGTGCAGCTTCTTGATCGCCTGTTCACAGACCATGAGCACGCCGCGCCCAGTGGCCTCGCGACGGCCGCGGGAACCGCCGATGTTGATGGGCTTGCCGGTGACGACGGCGGTGACGGTCTGGCGGGCATGCATGGAATAGGTGTCCATGATCCAGGCCATGGTCTGTTCGTTGGTGTTGACGTCAGGGGCGGGAACATCTTTCTCGGGCCCGATGAAATCGAACAACTCGGCGGTGTAGCGGCGGGTCATGCGCTCCAACTCGCCCTGCGACATTTTATGGGGATCGCAGATGATGCCGCCCTTGGCGCCGCCGAATGGGATGTTTACGACCGCGCACTTCCAGGTCATCCAGCTGGCCAGCGCGCGGACTTCATCGAGATTGACGTCCGGCGCATAGCGCAAACCACCCTTGGCGGGGCCGCGGGCAATCGAGTGCTGCACGCGGAATCCGGTGAACACTTCGAGGTGCCCGTCATCCATCATCACGGGGATATGAACGATAATTTCGCGGCTGGGACTGCGCAGGACCTTCCACAGTCCTTCATCGAGATTGAGCTTGTGGGCAGCCAGGTCGAAGCGGGCGGCTTGCGCCTGCCAGGGATTAGTTTCCTGCTCGAGGTCCGCAGTTGTGGTCATAAGAGTCTCCGGATGAGTGCGAATTACGATTGCCGCCGAGGTCGCGGGGCAAGCCTCGCAAAGTATATTGCCGGCCCGCGGGCTAGGCAAGCGGAGGGGTGATGAATCGGGAACATCGGGGCAGCGATTGATTCCTTATAATGCAACTCGGAGGGGAGCTTCGCCACAAGCCATGATCTATCCCGACTACAAAGAGTTCCTGCGCTTGTCGCGGGACGCGACGCTGGTTCCGGTCGCGAAGTCGATCTCCGCCGACCTGCTGACGCCGGTTTCGGCATTTCTAGCGGTAGCGGACGGAGAGCCGGATGCCTTCCTGCTGGAGTCGGTCGAGGGCGGAGAAAAAATTGGACGGTATACGTTTCTAGGCGTGCGGCCATTTCTGCGGCTGGAATCGCGCGGCGCCGAGATCACGATAGAACGTGGCGGCATCAAGAAAGTCGAGCGGCGGACGGGAAATGTATTCGAAGCGATCAAGGAACTGTTGCAGCAGCATCGTCCGGCGCGGGTGGAAGGACTGCCGCCGTTCACGGCCGGGGCGGTTGGGTATTGCGCCTATGACATTGTGCGGCGGCTGGAGAACATCGGCGAACACGCTGCCGACGATCTCGA
>PMBA01000173.1:11088-15118 GCA_003152795.1 Acidobacteriaceae bacterium
GATCGAGAAAAAACTTGCCGCGGGGTGGAAGCCGGCGCACTGGCGCAAAACGGCGACGAAGGCAAAACTGAAGGTAAAGGCGCGCACTTCGAAGGGGAAGTTTCTGGAAAGCGTGCGGCGAGCGAAGGAGTACATCGCTGCGGGAGACATTTTCCAGGTGGTGCTATCGCAGCGGTGGGATTTCGAGCCGGGAGTTTCTCCACTGGATTTGTACCGCGCGCTGCGGACGGTGAATCCGTCGCCGTATATGTATTTCCTGCGATTCGGAGGCGGGAAAAATCCGGGAGGAATGCACGTGCTCGGATCGTCTCCCGAAATGCTGGTGCGTGCCGGGGGACGAAAGCTGGAATACCGTCCGATCGCGGGGACGCATCCGCGGGGCCGCGACGAAGCGGAAGACGCGGAGCTGGCACAGAAGATGATCAGCGACGAGAAGGAACGCGCGGAACACGTGATGCTGGTGGACTTAGGGCGCAACGACCTGGGCCGGGTCAGCGAGTATGGGTCGGTGCAAGTTCGCGATCTGATGTACGTGGAGCGCTACTCGCACGTGATGCACCTGGTGTCTGCGCTGGAAGGGCGGCTGCGTCCGGAACTGAATGCCATGGACGCGTTTGCCGCGTGCTTTCCCGCGGGAACGCTGAGCGGAGCACCGAAAGTGCGCGCCATGCAGATCATCGAGGAACTGGAGCCGACGAGGCGCGGCGTGTATGGCGGGTCGGTACTCTATGCGGATTTCGCGGGAAATCTGGATTCGTGCATCGCGATTCGGACTCTGCTGATGAAAGGCAAGAAGGCGTATTTGCAAGCGGGCGCGGGAATCGTGGCCGATTCCGATCCGCAGCGCGAGTTTGAAGAGACGGAGAACAAGGCGCGGGCGGTGCTGCGAGCCGTGGAGATGGCGCGAGGCAGAGAATAGGGATTGATCTTGAGGCTGCCAGTCACTCTGTGGGGCTGGGGGCCAGGAATGGAGAGCAGCAGGGTTTTGCGGACGGCTGAAATTCCATCAGTTCGGCGCGAATTCCGTCGGGGTCATAGAGGTTGAATTGCCACTTGCCGTCGCGGCCTATTTGGGGCGGCGAGTGCTTTGCGGTGAGCCGATCGCCGGCGTAGAGCAGGGTGACTGCTTTTTCCATGTTGTGGACGCCCAAGGCAAAGTGGTCGAGGACGCCGAGCGTGTCCTGCGACATCGAGGGCGGAATCCCAGTTTTTTCCGGTCCGGTAACGGTCATGTATTCGAGCCAGTCGGCGCCATCCGGGAGTTGCTGGGAGATCCAGTCGGTTGCGTCGTCTTTCATGCCGCCGTGCCAGTAAGGGCGGAAGCCCAGCAGGGCGCGGTAGAACGTGTCCTCTGCCGCGGGATCGTGAACGATGTATCCCAGGTGGATGATGTGTTTGCTGAGCGGATTCGCCGGCACAAGCGCGGGATGCGGCGGAGGTTCGACGAACTGAATCCGGTTGCCTTCGGGATCTTTTACCTCGAAGTACTGGCTTCCATCGCTGGCCTTGGTCACCGCTGAAGGCACGGCGATACCGTGAGAATCAAGGTATTTCCGCATGGCCTCCGCGTTGGCAGTGTTGTATCCGGCATGATCGAAACGATTGATCGAGGCGGGCCCCTTGGGGAGAGGCAATACCTCGACGAACTGGATCGGGTTGAAGTAGTAACGAACGCCGGAAGGATTCTGCGGATCGGTTGCTTTCAGCGCTCCGAGGTCGTGCACATAGAAGCGCTCGGCCTGGGCTGGATCTGAGGTGTAGATGGCCAGGTGCGAGATGCTGGTGATTTTTGGACGCTGGGGCCGCTGCTGGGCGAAGGCACACGCGGCCAGAAGTACAAATAAAGATAGAGTTATCGCTGCGTATCGCGCTGCCGGCCGCATTCTCATTTTCCGCTCCTCCTAAAGTTTGCTTACCTCTAAGTTCTGCTTAGCTCTCCGCTCCGTTTTTCTGAATAAGAAGGCGCACATCGGCGATCGCGCAGTCACGCGATGGGAGCACCCGCTGCCTTGTAAATCGCCTCGATGGCGAGCATGTCCTTCAGGCCCTCCTCGCCGGGCGATTCCGGCTGGGTGTTATTGCGGATGCAGCTGGCGAAATGCTCGGCTTCGAGGGTGAACTGGAAGGGAAGCTTACCGGCGCCGGGCTGGTCGATGGGTCGCCCGCCGGCCTCACCACGGAGGTGGACTCCGTCGTAGTTGAACGCGGGTTCCATCACGAGGTAGCCCTTCTCGCCGTTGAGGGTCAGGAAGCTTGGTCCGCGCTGGCCATAGGAGCAGCCGCAAGAGGCGACGATGCCGGAGGGGAATTTCATGGTCCACTCCATCGACTGCTCGACTTCGGAGAAGCGGCCGCCGCGGTCGCGCGTGGCCAAAACGGCGGTGAAATCGGTGGGCTCTTCCGCGGCGATATGGCGGATCGCGTTCAGGGGGTAGATGCCGAGGTCCATGAGCGCTCCGCCGCCGCCGAGCTTTCTGGTAAGGCGCCACGCGCCGGCAGGCAGCTGAGCGAAGAAGCCGCCCTGAAACGATTGCAACTGGCCAATCTCGCCGGATGCGAGGATCTGGATGGCCTGCAACCACGTGGGGTCATAGTGGACGCGATAGCCGATCATCAGCTTGACCCTGGCCTGGCGGCAAGCGTCGATCATCTGGCGGCACTCGCGGCTGGAGACGGCCATGGGCTTCTCGCACAGTACATGCTTGGCGGCCTGGGCGGCACGCACGGTGTACTCGCAATGCATGCTATTGGGCAGACCCACGTAGACGGCGTCGACATCTTTGTTGTCGAGGATGCGGTCGAAAGTTTCATAGGTATAGATCGAAGTTTTGGGAATGCCGTACATGGCGGCATACTTCGCGCCCTTCGTGTCCGGATGTCCGGTGACGAGGGCGGTGACTTTGGCCGTCTGGGACTGGGCGCAGGCTCGCATGAAGATGTCGGAAATCGAGCCCAGACCGATGGCGGCATAGCCTACGGGGTTGTGGGAGAGAGCCGGAATCTGGGCGTACGAGGGCAGACCCGTCCAAGCCAAGGCAAAGGCAGAGAGCTTAGCAAATTCGCGGCGGTCCATACGCAACACTTTATGAGGGCAGAACGGAGAAGTCGAGTGCGGAAGGCTGTTTGCGAGCACGCCACATTGAGCACTTTTGAACGTTTGTGTCAGATCGGGGGGGGGAATCGCTACTTACAACGGTGGCATTAGTCGTGTTACATAAGAGCCAGGTAACACCTTGGAGGCCAAAAGTGGCAGTTAGACGCTGAACCTTTGGTGTTAGTAACAATAACCGTCCGAGAGTAGGGTTAGTAATAGCCACCGCCCGGGGCATCCTCTGCCAATCTTGTTCCCTGTTGTGACCGATCGGAGGCCCCAAATGGCCCTCGCCAGTGATGGTGCAGAGGTTCGGCAGATCGATCTGCGGGAAGTGAACCGCAAACTGGAAGCGGAAATTGCTCAGCGTAGACAGGTTGAACGGGACCTGAGGCAAAGCCTCGCCATCAGCGAGGCCACGTTCAGCGAGCGGGCCGACGAGAAGTTCGCTCTTGATCAACACGCAATCGTGGGCACAACCGATGTCCAAGGCACGATTACCTATGCCAACCAGAAATTCTGCACCCTTAGCCAGTATTCCAAGGATGAACTGATTGGCCAGAATCATCGCCTCCTGAATTCGGGGCACCATCCCAAAGAGTTCTTCCAGCAGATGTATTCCACCATCACGAGTGGGAAGGTCTGGCATGGGGAAATCAGGAATCGGGCGAAGGACGGTTCGATGTACTGGGTGGCTGCCACCATCGTTCCCTTTTTCGGCGCGGACGGTAAACCGCGCAAGTACGTTTCCGTCCGGACCGACATCACGGAACGCAAGCAGGCCGAGAAGCAACTGGCGGGGCAGGCGGAGGAATTGTCGCGACAAGCCGCGGAACTGGCGCGGAAAGTCGACGAGCTGGCCTGCTCCAACGCGGAGCTTGAGCAGTTCGCTTACATCGCATCGCATGATCTGCAGGAACCGCTACGCATGGTGGCGGC
>PMBA01000160.1 GCA_003152795.1 Acidobacteriaceae bacterium
CGTGCCCGCGCCAGCACCAGCGTCACATCGTCCGGCTGTTCGTTGTCGCCAATCCAGTCAGCTACAGCGGCAGTGACAATTTCGGTGATGCGTTCCAGCGGCAAATGGCGATTCTCGCGCACCAGTTGAATCAGCCGCTCTTCGCCGAACTCGCCATAATCGTTTTCGGGCTCGGTGACTCCATCACTGTATGCGACCAGCACATCGCCGGGACGAAGTTGTACAGTCGCCTCCGGAAAACTCAAGTTGTCGAAGAGACCGACCACGGTTCCGCCGCAGCTCAACAGTTGAGAAGTCCCATCTTCGGAAATCAGGATCGGCGGCAAGTGACCGCCATTCGCGTACATAAAGCGTCGCGTCGCTCCGTCATAGATTCCCAGAAACAAAGTTGCGTATTTTGCGTCTGGAGTGCTTTCGTAGAGTTGATGGTTCAGGAGCGTCAGCAGCGTTGCCGGAGACGCATCTGTTCCGCGCGACTCGGAAGCCAACATCAGCCCCGAGCCTCCCACCACGCCGATCGTGGCAGATTCGCGCAGCACGGAAATGTCTTCGATGCTGTACGCCCGCACCGCCGAGTGGATCGTCGCCATCAGCAGCGCCGCCGAAATCCCCTTGCCGCTGATGTCGCCGACCGCCAGCATCAGCTTGTCGGAATTCAGCGCGAGAAAGTCGTAGTAGTCTCCGCTAACGGTTCGCGCCGGACGGCAGAAACCATGCACTTCCAGGGTCTCCAGTTGCGTGATCAATTTGGGGTAGAGCTGCGCCTGCACTTCCTGCGCAATGGCCAGTTCGCCTTCCAGACGCTGCTTTTCCTTCTGTTCCAGAACCAGCTTCTCGATCGATGTGGTCATGGAGTTGAAGGAGTTTGCCAGGGTTGCGAGCTGGTCGCTCGACTGCACCGTGATCCGGTGTCCAAAGTCGGCCCGATTGATGTGTTTGGTCGCTTCGTAGAGTTGATCCACCGCCGAGGTGATGCTGCGCGTCAGTTTGGTTCCCACAAACAGCGCCAGCAGTTCGATGATCGCGAACACAATCGCAATCGAAAGCAAAATATATTCCACGCCCTTGGCGTAATCTCCCAAGGCGGCAAAGAGTCTCGCATAGAGCACCGAAGGCCGCGTCTCGACCTCCGCCAGCGCTCCCGCGCGCCGACGTTCTCCCGTTGCCCAATCCACCACTTGCAGCGGAATAGGAAAAGTCACCTGGTGATCGAGAGCGCCGTTCGCCGGTGGAATCGTCCCGGCCGAAAAGGTCTGCTCGCGCTTCCCGTCGTCGAATGCCAGGAAGGGTTTGGAGGTGTCCTGCTGGGAAGGAGCGGTCGAAGTCGAAGTCGGGCTCTCGGTTCCATAGACCGCAATCGCGCCGAGGTCGCCGGCGATCTTCTCGACAAAATCCTTGTCGAGCGGCTCACTCAAAATTACCCGTAAAGACTCGGGCTCAGCCGGAAGTACGGTTGCTGTCCGAAGATACAGTGTGCCGTGGTCGCGCACGATTTCGCGGAAATCCCCGGTGACAAACGACGGAGACGCAAAGGCGGCTGCGCCCTCCGGTCCTGAGCAATAAGGCTGAGGCTGGTTCCGGTACCATGCGCACACCTGCCGTCGCGACCACTCCGGACGATGCGGTCTGGTGCGGGCGAGACTTTCCGCATCCAGCTTTCCCCCACTCGAGACTTGCGTTGCCAGATGATGGGCAATGGCCCGGTTGGCGGCTTCCATGCTGCGCAGGTGAGTGGTGATGTCGGAAGTTACGACAAAGCTGGCGAACTGCCCGGCGAGAAGATAGAGCGTGATCAGCGAAATCATCACCAGCAGAAAAACCGGAATCACGCCAATGAAAACATAGGTGACGATCAAGCGGTTCCGCAGCCGCCACAATACCCGCGAGCGTAGCCAGCGGAACGCGGCAATCGCGAGCAGCACGATTGCCAGCACGTCGAGAAACGTCACCCACCCCGCCAGGCTTGCCGATATTGCTGGACTTGCCCGGCGCGTCATCCACTGCACCGCGAACAGAAGGAGGTCGAGAGCGAGCGCGTAGAGCGCGGCCCACGCGACCCAGCTCTGCGGCCAGAGCTTCTTGTCACGCAGCTTGCTTTCGAGTTCCAGTGAAATCAGTCTCATCCAGTTGCCTGCTGCGGCGGCTGATTACAGGACATCGGGCATGCCGTCATATCTCCGGATAGATGTCGAAAAAGGCCGCGAGACTCGTCTTGAGCTGCTTCTCGATCTCGCTCTTGCGGCCCTCGAGAATGTGCATGGCGACATGCGCATCCCGCCCATTCTTCAGTTTGATCGTCGCCTCGCCAACCTCCGCGACCTCATCGGAGGGCAACAGGCGCAGACCGTAGACCAGCGTCAAGTTTGCCATCCCACGATTGTAAGCCAGAGAGCGCGAGTAACAAGAGGCTGAGAGTTGAGGATGTAGACGGGCCGGGCGCTTTCGGGTGGCCGCTTTGACGTCACAAACACGGGCGCGTCGCCCGTCGCTCCATCGCGTGATTCGTCTCGCGGTCAGGCGCTAGCGGGATCTAGCCAGGTGGCCACTGCAGCGAGCGCCCGCCGATCAGGTGCACGTGGAGATGAAAAACCGATTGGCCGGCGCGCGGACCTACATTCAGCACCGTACGGTAGCCGTCTTCGATCGACCGTTCCCGCGCAATGTGCGCGGCCGCAAGGTGACACCGTCCCAGGAGCTCGGCGTCTTCCGCCCTGGCTTCCTTCAATCCCGTAATATGCTTTTTCGGGATGATCAGCACGTGCGTCGGGCCCTGTGGATTCAGATCTTCAAAAGCAAAGGTGTTCTCGTCTTCATATACTTTTCTGGAAGGTACTTCGCCACGAATGATACGGCAGAATAGGCAGTCCGCCATAAGTCAGTCTCCCTTTGCCTGAGGTCACGGCCATCCGGCAAGTAACACATGGAGATAGGTGCTCTATATCTCTGGCAGTAACAATACCATAACCACGTCCTGCAAAAAGTTTTCAGTCGAGCCGCACCAGAAAGACCGATCCCTCTGGAGTCTCGGTTTCTCGCGCGAGACTGTTTGCGCGCTGGCGGTCGTCGTCCAGCACTCGTACCCGTACCCACCAGTTTCCGACGGGGCTCACAAACTTCAGGACTTTAGCCGTCTGGTAACGCTTCTGCAGGCGCTCCGCCAGTTGCGCAGCCCCTCTTTGCCCGGTGAAGGAGCCAATTTGGACCGCCCAGCGCCCACCGGTATCGAGAGACGCGGGCGCTTCGAGTACCTCGAGCCGAACTTTCGCGGTGCCGGGCAAGTAAACATCCAGCGCTTTGGCGGCAGCCAGTGAGAGATCGACGATGCGTCCTTCAACGAACGGGCCGCGATCGGTGATTCGCACCAGAGCCGAATTTCCGGTCTTCAGATTCGTGACGCGCACGATCGAGCCCAGCGGCAAAGTAAGATGTGCCGCCGTCATCGCGTTCATGTCGTAGACCTCGCCGTTGGATCCGCGGCGGTTGTGATAAGGAGCGCCGTACCAGCTCGCCGTGCCGGTTTCTTCAAAAATGGGCTTCGCATCGGCGGGGACGACGATCTTCTCGCTTTGGCCCGTTGTTTCTGCAGGCGGCGGAGTTGCAGCCGGTTTTTCCCGGGGAAGCGACGGCGGGGGTGGAACCTGCGCCTGGGTGTGTTTATGCCCGCAGCCGGTGAGAAGCGCGCTGCCCACCAGCAGAATGAGCAGAAGACATACCGCGACCCAGCGCCGAGGCACACAAGCGTTCTCAATCGCGCCGCTGGAGGCGAAGCGGTTCAAGAATTCTTGCGCTGTGCTTCCAGAAAGTCCGCGAACTCGGAGAGTTTTCCCGCCGCCGTTCGCAGGCCCTTCGAAGAATGGGTTCGTACCGCCGGTACCACTTCGTCGTTCAGATACTTCACCAGTTCCGCCGTCTCTTTTTCCAGAGTCCCGGCGATATTCGCTACCGAGCGGCTGAAGCGCGCGGAAGCCTCTTCCACCTTGCGGTCGAATTCGGTCATACCCATCCTGCCGGTTTGGGTTAATCTTCACGCGTGTGTCGCGGTTACCAGGCATCATCATTATCGCGGGCTCGGTCCCGGCGGTCAATTGGCTTTGAGTGGAAGCCGGGCTCAGCCCTGGCTTCGCCTCCGCCTGAACGGGGCAAAGCCCCGTTCCCACACAAGCCGGGTCACGGTACAATCACGCCATGCGTCCGAAGATAGCCATTGAATCGCCTTCGCTTTCTTTGATTCTGATGCTGATTTTCGCGCTGGTGCCGGTAGTGATTTGTGCGCCGGCCTGCACCTTTAACGGCGATCATCCAGCACGCTCTTTGTCGGAAGCAACCGGAGGCGAGGGTCTGGAGCGCGTTTTCTGGAAAAACGTGCAAGCTGCGAACTGGGTCGACGTGGAGCGCGCTCTCGCTTCGAATTATGCGGGCGTGACCGCCAGCGGAACGCTCGATCGCGCCGCCACGCTTGAGCAGTATCGTACCTGGCAGTTAACAGACCATGCGCTTGGCGATGTGAAGACCGAATTGAACGGAACCACTATCGTCGTGACCTACACCCTCACTCTGAACGGAGTCATCTCCAATGGAAATGGCGGCTCGCAACCGCTCCCTTCGGCGGCGCAGCACATGATGACCGTGTGGCAGCAGCAAAAAGCCGGATGGGTTGTCATTGCGCACAGCGTCAGCCAGCCCTAAATGCGTGTTCGATCTTCCATCCCCGCACAGACCCGACTCGCCGTGTCTCCAGTTCCACCGGCCGGCAATGACCTGACCGCTTTTCGACGCACTCTGCTCGGCTGGTACGACCAGCATCGCCGCGATTTGCCCTGGCGCGAAACTCGCGAGCCCTACCGCATCTGGCTCAGCGAAATCATGCTGCAGCAGACGCGGGTGGCCGCCGTGCTCGAGCATTACCGGCTTTTTCTTGAACGCTTTCCAGATATCCAAACGCTCGCCGCTGCTTCCGAAGATGCCGTGCTGGCCGCGTGGAGCGGCTTGGGCTACTATCGGCGAGCGCGCATGTTGCATCAGTGCGCACGGCAGATCGCTGAACAGCACGGCGGCTGCTTCCCACGGAATGCCGAAGGGTTGCGCGCCCTGCCCGGCATTGGACGCTACACCGCCGCAGCCATCGCCAGCATCGCGTTTGAAGAGCCCGTAGCCGTGGTGGATGGCAATGTTGAGCGTGTGTTGCAGAGACTGCTCGGCGCGAAAGCAATCGGTATCAATCTCGCCATGCCGCAAACCTGGCAACATGCGCAAGCGTTTCTCGCGAGTTCGCGGCCCGGAGATTTCAATCAGGCCATGATGGAACTCGGGGCCACGGTGTGCCTACCGCGGGGGCCCAGTTGCCTGGCGTGCCCGGTCCGGAAATGGTGCGTCGCGCGGGGGGAGGCGACGCGGATTGCGCCGCCCTCGCGCCAGAAAAAGAAAGAAATCTGGTGTGCGCTGGAGTGCCGCGATGGCAATGGCGATGGCGGCGGCAAAGTTCGTTTGGTGCAGCGTCCGAAAGAAGCCTCGCTCATGCCCGGCATGTGGGAACTGCCCCAATCGTCCGAGCCTCCGCGCCCACCGTTCCCTTCAGCACACTGGCGTACTTTCCGGCATTCGATTACCGTCACCGATTACACTGTGCATGTGTTGCGGCATATGCCGCCGCGGAACGTGCGGTTGCCCAACGGTTCGCCGGCGAAGGGCAAATGGATCGCAATCGATAGCATCCCGCGGGTCCCAATTACCGGGCTGACGCGGAAGATCCTGAAGGCCGGCGGCATCATCTAATGTGTGAGGCATTTCTTCTATGAAGTGGCTCGATCGTTTGTTCGGAGGTCCGAAAGATATGGGTGCATTGCCGGCCGGAACCCAGGCGCCAGACTTTTCCTTGCCCGCCGTTGCTGGCGATAAGCATGGCGGTAAGTTCTCCTTGCAATCCGCGCTCAAAAAGGGACCGGTGCTGGTCGCCTTTTTCAAAGTTTCCTGCCCGACCTGCCAATACACTCTTCCGTATCTGGAGCGTCTGCACAAAACGCACGGCGACAAGGAAATCACCATTGTCGGCATTTCGCAGGACAGCCCGCGCGACACGGCGGCCTTTCTGAAAGAGTACGGTGTCACCTTCTGTACTCTGGTTGACGATCCGAATGGCTATGCTGTCTCGAATGCTTACGGCCTGACCAATGTACCCAGCCTGTTTTTGATCGGACAAGGCGGCAAGATCGAAATCAGCAGCGTCGGATGGGTCAAGCAGGATGTGGAGGACGTCAACCGCAAACTCGCCGCCGCGCAGCAAACTGCGCCCCCTGCGATTTTTCAGCCTGGGGAAGACGTCCGTGACTTCCGCGCCGGTTGAGGCTCGAAAAACTGATCCCGCGGTCGCGGGACAAGAGCCCCTCACAGCGCTCCTTTTGCGCCTGCACTTGGGTAACTTTCGACCCGTCCCGGCGACGTGCTAGCCTGCTGCTTAGTAGTGCGGTTTCAGCGATTTGCAGCCAGAGCACTAAATCAGAGACAAGCGTCGCCCATGCCCAAGCTTCCGATTTTCCGGTTGCGCAGTTCGGAACAGACCAGCCGGCCCGATCTGCAATACTANNGGTTTTCATCTCGCCCGCTACATCTGCCGCTTCGGTGAAGTGGAATCGCTGTTCGAAATGGACGTTCCGTCCGCGACCCAAAGCAAATTTATCCGCGCCGCCGAGGGCACTACCAGGCTGCGCAAGCCGGGCCCGGCGGACCTGAAGACTCTGCTGGTTTCGATACATCTGGCGATCCTGAATCGCGCCAAGGCGGAAGGCAACCCGTCGGTGGATGTGCTTGGGCGCCTGGCCGTGCTTAAGTTCATACGCACCGAACTGCAGACGCAATTCGCGAAGATTCTCGAGCAGTGCCGCATGAAGTCGAAATCGCTGGAAGGCGTGCGGCAAGTGAAAATGATGCAGATGCAGGAGCTCGTCTCCTCTTTCCAGGTGCGCAAGAAGATCATCCTGCGCCGCGCCGGGCAGGAGATGGTTCGCCTGCTGCGCGAAATCGAAAAGGAAACGCTGGCCCGAACCCGCCGTTCGCTGCTCGGCGAATTACCCGCCGACTGCTATCGCCTGTTCCTCAATCCGCTGATTCTTACCGAAGACGGCCGCGACGACTATCTCTGCGCCGAGCACTATTACATGTTTGGCAACTTCGATAAGGATCCCGATCGCTTTTCCAGTCTCCGGCAGTTCGCGCTGGACTTTCTGCGCGAACTCGGATACGGGGAAGCGGTTGACGATGAGCATCTGGAGCAGGCGCTCAATGTTCCCGAAAACGCTGCCACGCTCGTGGGCACGGGCAACGGCGAAGACTTGACGCAAGAAGATCGCAACCGGAAAGACCGCCTCGATATCTGGACCCGTCTGCTCCAGCGTCAAGGCGTTCTTTCGCACGTGGTGGCGTCGTATGAAGCCGTTCCTCTGCTCGCCGAGTATGCGCCGCGGGTGAATCCGCAGCAGATCAAGAACGCCCTGATCTTCCGCGAGGAAGCCGCCCGCGTCGAAAAGATCATTGCCGAAAGCCGGCTGCCTTCCGACCGGCTCTTTGCCGCCGTCGGACGCGTCGCCTCCTGCCGCAGTTCGGAGCGCAGCCGTTTTGCCGCGCGACTTCTGCACGACCTCTTCTGCTATCACCGCGATCTGCGCGGCCTGGAAGCCGTGAGCGCCGGTTTTGACAGCGTCAATCTGGTGAGTGACGAAAAAGTTCGCAAACTCTCCACGCTCAACGGCATGCTCTACGAGTTCCTGCCTCCCGAAGACCAGAAGCCTGCCGAGGATCGCGTGGTTCACCACGTGATCCTGAAGGCGGACGTGCGCGACTCTTCGCGCCTGACCCGCTCGCTGATGGAAAAAGGAATGAACGCCGCCTCGTATTTCAGTCTTAATTTTTATGATCCGGTCAACAAGCTGCTGGCGAAGTATGGGGCCACCAAGGTCTTCCTGGAAGGCGATGCCATCATCGTTGCGCTACTCGAGCGCGAGGGCGAAGCCCGGCTCAGCGTCGGCCGCACCTGCGTTCTGGCGTGGGAGATTGTGAGCCTGCTTCGCGAGTACAACGAGCTCCTCGAACGCTCCGGCCTGCCCCCGATGGAAGTCGGCCTGGGTATCGCCTACCAGGATTCGCCTCCGCTCTACCTGATGGATGGTGAGCACCGCATCATGATTTCCGACGCGATCAATGAGAGCGACCGTCTCTCGTCCTGCAGCAAGCGTGTTCGCAAGAAGCTTGCGCCCGATGCCGGAGTCTTCCAGGTGTACTCGGTTCAGATCGGAGGCGGAGGCAAGAACAATAAGCATGAGAGCGCCGAAGCCGGCATGGAAGAAATGCGCCTCAACTACAACGTAGGGGGAATCTGTCTGAGTGAAGCGGCGTTCCGCAAACTACAGCAGGAAATCTCGCTTACTCACTGGGCGGCAAATTCCAGCGAGCCCGGGTTTAACGGATCCGGTCTTAGCGGGCCTGGTTTTACGGGACCATGGGTCGACGAGCAATGCGAGTTCTTCGTGGGCACCGTTCCCATCGCCAATGGGGTTTTCCGCAAGATTGCCATCCGCAAGAACCGCATTGCCCAGGTCGATGTCCGCGATTTATCCATTCTGCATTGGACCGACCGGTGGTACTACGAAGTCTGCGCCAATCCGGCAGTGTACGCCGCCCTGCCCGGAGAGAAATCCGCAACTGCCCAAAGTTAGCGGTGGATGGACATCGAAACTCGGCGTTCCAGCCGGTGATGGGAGCTTCCGTGGGCTCGCCCGTTCAGAAACTCCGCCGAACCCGAAATGGAATCTTCACGACGGCTTCGAGCGCTACGGGCTTTCCCGCTCTTTCCGCCGGCACGAATCTCCAGCGCGCCAGAGCTTTTTCCGCGTAAGAATCGAGACGTTCGTCCGGGCTGTTGAGGACGCGAATGTCGCCCACCTTGCCGTCGGAATGGATCACCGCATAGAGCGTGACCATGCCGTGCACATTGGCGCGAATCAANNCGCCCCGCTGAGAGTTCCGCAAACCGGATATCCCAGCTGCCGGTGGAAGAATTCAGGTTTGGCATATTCAGCGTCATCGCGTAGAAGCGCTTGCCGCCGAAGACCTGGCGGTCCATCTCGGTGACTTTATCGTCGGGGACCGGAGAGGCGGTGCGGGCGCCCGAATGCGCGCCCGGGGTCGCTGCCGCTGACGAAAGACTGGCCATCTCGCTCGCGTCGCCCGCGCCATTGCCGGCGGAATTTCCGTATGCATTTCCGTTCGACGACGCGCCGCCGTTCCGCTCGACCGGCGAGATCGCGCCGGAGTCCGCCGCGCCCACACGCAGGCCCGCCGGGAGAGAGTTGTTGTTGCGTCCTCGTCCACCCGAGCCCTTGGCTTCCGATTTCGATCCCGTCAAATCTGGTGTCCCAGAAGCGCCTGGTTTTCCCTGTGGATTCGCGGCAAATGTTCCACGGCGATTGCCTCCGGGAACCGCGACCGGTCCGGTGGGCGCGACGGGATGAATTCCCAACGCGATCAGCCGTCCGCCCGCGCCGGCATTGCCCGCCGCAGCGATGCTCGGCGCAGGGGCCACCGGTTGGACGCCACCGCCCGGCAGCCGTCCACTGCCGCGCGCCGCCAGCGAATGTTGTTCCGCCAGGGTGAGTTGTGGAGCGGGCGCCACCACTTCACTGGGGCCAATGTTCAGGAGTCCGACCTTTCCCTTCGTCGATTTCGTTAACTCCGGCGGGGGTTCCACTACAGCGGTCTCTGGCCCGGCCACTCCGCGTGTGTGACGGGGTGTCACCTCAGGAGGCGGCGCAATGATATCGGATCTCATCGGTGCCTGAATCGCACGGTCAGGCGCAAAATGCACGTCCGGCGCCGGCGCCACGACCTGGGACTCGGGCGCGACCACTCGGGTCAGCGGCGCTCGCGTCGCATCCAGCGGAACCGCGGGGACGATGGCTCCCGTGGCAACGATATTAGGCAAGGGAACGTCGCGGTCGAGCTTAAGGTCGGGCGGCGCGACAATGGTCTGGGACCGGTTGTCCGCTTCCGGCGGAACCGAAAGGATTGGCTGCTTCGCGTAGGCGGGATCTCCGGTTTGCGCCTTCGGAGCCTCGGATGCTCCGGTATCGAGCGGCGGCAGATATTCCTCGGGCGAATAGGTTACCAGCGACGACCGGTCAAACGTGGCGCGATCCAGAATTTTCTGCTGTCGAATCCACGAGATGGAGATCGTGTAAATGAGGGCAACTGCCGCCCCGTGCAACAGCGCGGATTGCAGGAAGCGTCCCCACGGCAGGGGTTGATGGACGAAGACATCGTGCCACAGGTCGAATTCGGCGTTCGAGTGCAGTCCCGACGGGCGAAGTTCCGGGCAGAGTACCGGCCCAGGTTCCCGACGAAGAGCGGCGCGCGCCTCGCTCCGAAATTCCGGGCTCGCGGGATCGCGTTCCACCAGAAGTCTTAACAGGTTTTTCCCCGGGGATTCCATCACTGGTTCCAAGTTCCCTCTAGCCAACTCCTGATTTCCTGTTGCGACGGCGCCCCCGGAAGGCGGGAATCCGAGGCGCTTTCGCGGGCACGCCACGGACGGCTAATCTGTAGCAGAATTATAGCCGAGAACGCTGTGCCCCACCCAATCGTGGTTTCGTTCGAATCGGTAGCGGCTTGGACCCGGCGTTTCTGCCGCACCCTGCAAATGGCCGCTATCCTGACCTTTCCGAGGTAACCCATGCCGATCCATAAGCCCGCTTCGACACGCTGCAACTGGCGTGTTTTGTTCTTTGTACTTTGATGCTGGCGGGCGCGCAAGCGAACCGGAATCGACAACATTCCGCAACGTCCGGGGCCATTACTCGGCAGGTACAGCTTCAGTGGCGTTGGAAGAGCAGGTACGCGTTACCGACCGCCCGAAAATCGATAAATCGTCCGTCTTCGGTATACTATCGATCCAATTCATCTCTCGGACCATCAGTTCACAGTGATTTTCATTTCGGTTGATAAGGAGTGTTTATGAAGAACAGAATGTTGCTGGCAGTTCTTATGCTGGCGTGCGTGTTGCCGGTGGTTGGCGAGGACAAAGAAGTCAAGGAAGATGCGCGCATCGAAGAATCCGCAACCGTGATCAAGGAAATCCTCGGCATGCCAGAAGGGATACCGAAGGATCTGCTGAATAAGGCTGACTGCATCGTGATCTATCCGTCGGTGAAAAAAGCGGCGTTTATTGTCGGGGGCAGCTACGGGCGGGGAGTGATAACGTGCCGCAAGGGGCAGGATTTTTCGGGCTCGTGGAGCGCGCCCGCAATGTTTGCGCTGGAGGCTGGGAGTTTCGGCTTTCAGATTGGAGCGCAGGCTACCGATTTCGTGCTGCTGGTGATGAATGAGTCGGGCGCAAATTCGGTCATGTCGAGCAAGGTAAAACTCGGCGCGGATGCGGCTGTCGCAGCCGGGCCGAAGGGACGCGACGCCGCCGCAGCCACTGATATCGTCATGAAAGCGGAGATTCTGTCGTATTCGAGATCGCAGGGACTTTTTGCCGGAGTGTCGCTGGAAGGCTCGACCCTGCGCTCCGATGACGGAGCCAACAAGGCCCTGTACGGAAAGGAACTGAGCGCCAAGGAAATCGTGCGACAGGGGAAAGTGACGCCACCGGCATCGGCGAAGCGGTTGCTCGCGATCCTGAGGAGAGCCTCTCCGAAACACGTCACCAGGTAAGCCCCGCGGGGTAGTTCCCGGTTGATGGGTCGGGGTTGCGGCTGAGAGCCCTGATTAGGAGGAGAAAGACCTTCGCAACTGCGGCGGCTCACAGCTTTTGCCAACTGATCCGCGGTCCCGGCTTCAATTGGCGAGACTGCCAGGAGGCGGTTGGAGTACACTATTAGGATAGTAGTGCTGTCCGGTGCTTCCGGTCGGCATGTCGGATTCGGAGGCTTTATGTTTGAAGGTCTGTTTCAACCCATGCATCTGCTGGTGATTTTTTTCATCGCGTTGCTGGTGTTTGGTCCCAAGAAATTGCCTGAGTTGGGCAAGGGGCTGGGCGAGGGCATTCGCGCCCTGAAAGATGGTATGAAAGACAACAACAACGATGTCAAGGCTGAGACCAAGCCCGCTGAGATCAAACCTGAAGTGAAGCCCGAAAATAAAGTGTGAGCTGGCAGTAACAATTCGGTTGCGCGCCACGCCGAATTTTCGTTAGTTCGATATAATTTCTGCATCCAATCGAAACAGCTTCAAGCGAATGCGGAATTCTGCAGTCCGCATCTCGCCTTGGGGGCAAGTCCTGCCCCCGAGCTTAGAGTGGAAATTCATCTCATTTTGAGTCACTTAGGAGGAGTTTTGTGCGTAAGAAATTTGTGGTAGGTCTTATTCTGCTGCTGGCGATCCCGGCGCTAGCCGATCAGGTCGTTCTCAAGAACGGCGACAAGCTAACCGGATCAATCACGAAATCCGATGGTAAGGAACTCATCATCAAGACGGATTATGCGGGCGACGTAACCGTGAAGTTCGACGCGATACAGAGTATTACTTCCGCCGGCGATTTGAACGTCACGCTGGGAGGCAAGACGGTAGTCGGCCCGGTGACCACGAATGGCGACGATGTTGTTGTCGCGACGAAGACCGCGGGGCCAGTAGAAGCGCCGAAAGCTTCCGTCACTTTGGTGCGCAGCCCCGCCGAGCAGGCGGCATACGAGAAGAGCCTCCACCCGGGGTTTGCAGAGGGCTGGGCCGGTGGTCTGAATGTGGGCTTCGCCATCACGGCCGGTAACAGTGAGACCAAGAACTTCAACCTCGGGCTCAGTGCCGTGCGCACTGGATTCCACGACAAACTCGCCCTTTACGTCAACTCGATCTACGGTGTTAACGACAAGATCGTTCTTCCAAACCAACCCGCAGCCGTAACCACGGCGAACTCTACGGGCGGCGGAATTCGTTATGACCATGATTTTTCCCCACGCACGTTCGGGTTTGGGAGCGGCGACTTCTTCACCAATTCACTGCAACACCTGGACCTACGGTCGATTCTGGGTGGTGGTTTTGGCGTGCACCTGATCAAGAGCCCCGCCACGAACTTCGACCTGCTTGCCGGATTGAACTACACCCATGAGAGCTTCTCAAATCTCGTGGACCCGAATCCACCGCCGGCCAACTACTCGCCTTCCAGTAGTTCGGCTGCTTTGACCCTGGGGGACACCTTCACCCATAAACTGGGGAAGAGCACAGTGGTCACGCAGAGTTTCTTCCTCTATCCCAGTCTCAGCAAAACCACGATCGCGCTTCCCGACGATCTTTCGGAAAACGTGCGAATCATGCGCGGAGCATTCAATCTGGGACTGGTCAGCAAGCTCAACAAGTGGCTAGGCTGGCAGATAACGTTTGGGGATGTCTTTGACAATCATCCTCCATTCGCTTCACCTGCAATTGAGAGGAACGACATCCAGGTTGCGACAGGCCTGAATTTTTCCTTTACGCACTAGGTACGTGGTGCGCGATGAACTATATGGTGGAGGGACGGGCGTCTCGCCTGTCCAGTCGGGCGGGGACGCCGGGCGCTCCACCAGCGGTTCTGGGTCGCAGTTTGTTATATTAACCGCGTGCCGCGCGCCTTCCTGATCGATACCGACACCGCTTCCGACGACGCAGTCGCGCTCATCATGGCACTGCGCGCGGACGACGTTCGCGTGGTGGCCATCACCACCGTAGCCGGAAATGTTCCTGTGCTGCAATCGACGCGCAACGCTCTTTATGCTGTCGAACTCTGCGGCGCAACAGTCCCGGTCCACACCGGCGCCGAAAAGCCGCTCCTGCGCCCTTATCAAAATGCCACCTGGTTTCATGGCCGCGATGGGCTGGGAGATCACAACTATCCTGCTCCTCATCAGCCTGCTGCAAGCGCGCACGCGGTCGATGCCATCATTGATGCGGTCGAGGCGAATCCCGGAATCACCATCGTCACCCTCGCGCCGCTCACGAATATTGCGCTGGCCCTGGCCATGAAGCCCGAGTTCGCCAGGAAAGTGGGGCGCTGCGTAATCATGGGCGGCGCGCCCTGCTGTGAAGGCAACGTGACGCCGGCCGCGGAATACAACATTTGGGTCGATCCCGAGGCCGCGCGAATCGTGCTGAACAGCGGCCTCCCGATCGAACTCGTGGGCTGGCATCTTTCCCGCGGAGACGCCGTGGTTCGCGAGGACGACATCGCGCGCATTCTCGGATTCAACACTCCCCTTGCGAAGTTTGCCATCGAGTGCAACAGCCACGCGCGCCAGGCCTACAAAGTTCAAACCGGTGAAGATGGCATTTCGCTGCCCGATCCGGTGGCCATGTCGATCGCGCTCGATCCGACAATTGGAACGCAATGGAGCGAGCATTATCTCGACGTCGAAACCCATAGCGACTTGACGCGCGGCATGACCGTAGTCGATCGGTTGGACGTGGCCGCCGATGAACGCAATCATGCGGTCTGGGCGCCCGTCCTCGAGAAGAAATGCAAAGCCAAAGTCTGCTGGACCATGGATAACCGGCGCTGGAAAGAAGCTCTATTTGCGGCGCTGCGTTAAACCCCTAACCGCCAAGGACACCCTTCGACTGCGCTCAGGGCAGGCTCCGTAGCGCGAAGGAAACCCTTACGGGATTCAAACCTTCGTGTACCTTCGTGCCCTTCGTGGTTAATGAATTTTAGCGGCTGCACTTGTGCCCGACTGAGGTCTGATATATTGGCGTCTCTCGGAGGTGTGTCCATGTCCCGCAACGTGCGCTGTGGTCTGATTCAGGCAAGCAATGCGCTCAGCAATAGCCGTTCGCTGCCAGCGATCAAGAAAGCCATGATCGACAAGCACCTGAAGCTGATCGAGCACGCGGCGAAGAAGAAAGTCCAAATACTCTGCCTCCAGGAACTCTTCTACGGTCCTTATTTCTGCGCCGAGCAGGACATTCGCTGGTATGACCTGACCGAGCGGGTTCCCGATGGACCTACCACCGGGCTGATGCAGAAGATCGCGGCCAAGCACAAGATGGTGATCGTGGTCCCGGTCTACGAAGAGCAGATGCCGGGCTTGTACTTCAACACCGCCGCGGTCATTGACGCCGACGGCAAGTATCTCGGCAAGTACCGCAAGCACCACATCCCGCACGTGCATCCCGGATTCTGGGAAAAATTTTATTTCACCCCGGGAGACTTGGGTTATCCCGTGTTTGAAACGAAGTATGCTCGCGTCGGCGTGTACATCTGCTACGACCGCCATTTTCCGGAAGGCGCGCGCGTGCTCGGACTGAACGGCGCCGAAATTGTTTTCAATCCCTCCGCCACGGTCGCGGGACTCTCGGAATATTTGTGGGAACTCGAACAGCCCGCGCACGCCGCGGCCAACGGCTACTTTGTGGGCGCGATCAACCGCGTGGGCCGGGAAAAGCCGTGGAACATCGGTGAGTTTTACGGCAAGAGTTATTTCTGCAATCCGCGCGGCAAGATCGTCGCCCAGGCCAGCCGCAATAAAGACGAAGTGCTGGTCGCCGATCTCGATCTCGACATGATCCAGGAAGTGAGAAAGGTCTGGCAGTTCTATCGCGATCGGCGTCCGGAAACCTACGGCGCGCTGACGACGCAAACGGGATAATGCCGTCGTCAGTTCTCAGTTGTCAGTTTTTAGTTCTCAGTAAGTGCCGCCGGCTTTTACTGAGAACTGAGAACCGAGAACTGAGAACTTTTTCACCGCGGCAAAGACATGCGCTCACCCATCGAATCCAGTCCGCTCTACAACGCCGACCTCGCGCCGGCGACGAGTGACCGCCGCACCTGGGGCACCTACAGCTTTGCCGCGCTCTGGGTATCCATGTCGGTCAATATTCTGACTTACATGCTGGCGGCCAGCCTGATCCAGGGAGGAATGAACTGGAAGCAGGCGGTCGCCACCGTGTTCATCGGCAATACGATTGTGCTCATCCCGATGCTGTTGAACTCGCATCCGGGAGCGCGCTACGGCATTCCATTTCCCGTCCTGGCGCGTGCATCATTTGGAGTGCTGGGCGCGAATTTTGCCGCCATCCTGCGCGCCCTCGTGGCCTGTGGATGGTTTGGCATTCAAACCTGGATCGGTGGCGAAGCCATCAACACCCTGATCGCGACGGTCGCACCTTCCTGGGGACAAGTCCCCCACGGCGCTGCGATCTGCTTCCTCGCGTTCTGGCTCATCAATCTCGCCGTCATCCTCAAGGGCATCGAGTACATCCGGCATCTGCAGGCAATCAGCGCGCCGATTCTGCTGGCNNACCGTGTCGCTGAACATTCCGGACTTCACGCGCTTTGCAAAAAGCCAGCGGCAACAGGTAATCGGGCAAGCGCTCGCCCTGCCCACCACCATGACGCTCTATTCGCTGATTGGAATCCTGGTGACGTCGGCGACGGTGGTGATTTACGGCACCGCAATCTGGGATCCGGTGCAATTGCTCAGCCGCTTTCATTCGCCCGTGGCCGTGGTGATTTCGCTGCTGGCAATTCTGCTGGCGACGTTGAACGTGAATATTGGCGCCAATGTAGTTTCACCGGCGAATGATTTTTCGAACCTCTGGCCGCGAAAGATTAGCTTCCGCACCGGAGGCATCATTACCTGCTTCATGGGAATCGCGCTGATGCCGTGGAAACTGCTGTCCAGCTATAGCACCTTCATCTTCGGATGGCTCGGCGGTTACGCCGCCTTCCTCGGCCCGGTGGCGGGCATCATGATCTGCGACTACTTCGTGATCCGCCGGCGAGTGCTCGTAGTTGACGACCTCTATCTACGCAACGGCATCTACGAATATTCGCGCGGGTTCAATTGGCTGGCCGTCGTCGCGCTGGCGTTAGGAGCAGGCACGGCGCTGGTGGGATTGGTCGTTCCTCCGCTGCGGGTGCTATACGACTATTCGTGGTTCGTCGGATTTGCGGTGGCGTTTGTGGCCTACTACGCGTTGATGAAAGTACAGCGCGAATCGGGGACGCTGTAGAGCGTGCCAATGATCTGAACCAGCGCTGCTATGCCCTCGCCATCGTTCGGAAAAAGCTTCTGAAAGCCGAGCAGCCACAGTGCGGCTTAGATGCCAACTACACCAGCGACCAGTTTGATACCGCGAGAGCGGGTCGCCGCAGGAACAATGTCGAAGGTCATCCCGGTCATTCCTGAAAGGTCACGCACACACCGTTGGGGTCGATGGCACCAAATTCTTTAGTGCCCCAAGGTTTGGTTTGCAGGGGACCGTTCGGATGTACTTTGCCGCCGTGTTCCTGGAATTCCGCATAGAGGGCCTCAATGCCTTTCACCGCGAGGCGAACCATGGTTTGGTCGCCGACCTTCCGGGCGAGCGCCTTGTCGCTCATGCCCGCGATGTGCAGATAGGCGTCGCCGCGATTGATGCCGGCGTAGTTTGGTGGTGTGCTGTCGCGAAAAGTTTCCTTAAAGCCGCAAATCTCTGTCCACCACTTCAGCGACTCCGCGGTGTTAGCGGCGGGCAGAACGGGGATGGCGCCTGTGATGACCACTTCCATAGGACGAATCTCAATTAAATCGGTTCGAATTATCTATGCGTTCGCGCGAAAGGCCGGCAAGACATCCTTCTTGTACTTCTCCAGCGTGTCCTCTTCGTCCCCGCACATCAAATAGATGTTAAACTGCGTGACCCCTGCGCGAGCCAGCGCGCGAAGTTTCTCGACGTGCGCTTTGGCCGGACCAAGCAGACAGAATCGATCAATCACCTCATCGGAGACGAAGTCGGCATTGCTGCTGCCCACTTCGCAATGATGAAGGTAATCGTAATGCCCCTTGTCGCGAATATAAGAAGTCAGCGCAGGCGGGAGTTCCTCGGGCTTGTAGCGCGAAACCAGATCCACGACGTGGTTCGACACCAGGGCGGGGAACCAGCGCACTCGTTCGCGGCCCACTTTCAGATCATCCGACACCCAAACCGGCGCGGCTGCCATGACCTCGATCTTCCGCGGATCTCTGCCCGCGGCCTCGGCGCCCTTCTTGACGAACCCGACGCACCACGCGATCAAGTCGGGATCGGCGAACTGCAGGATGACGCCGTCGCCGATTCTGCCCGCGAGCTCAAGCACCTTGGGACCATATCCTGCAACCCACACCGGCGGAACGCCACCGGTCGCCCACGTGAGCCGCGCTTTTCGACCTTCGTATTCGATTTCATTTCCAGCGGTGAGGTCGCGGAAAGCCTTTACCGACTCCTCCAACTGCGCAACCGTGACCGGCTTCTTACCCAGCACTCGCCGCGAACTGTCGCCACGCCCGATGCCCAACTGCATGCGTCCACCCGAGATCAAATTCAGCGTCGCAAACAGGCTCGACGTCACCGTGATGTCGCGCGTCGCCGGATTCGTAACGCAGGTGCCGAGGCGCATCTTCTTCGTGTTGGCCGCCATCAGCGTGAGCATGGGATAGGGTTCGAGCCAGAGGACGTGGGAATCGAAGATCCAGCCGTAGTCGAAGCCTGACGCTTCCGCCTGACGGGTGAGGTGGACGATGCGGTCGACTGTCATGTCGGGCTTGATGGTGATGCCGAAGTGCATGTAGTCTCCCTTGGTTCTAGTAAGTCTAACGGCTGCCGGCGACAGCTTTAACCGCAGAGGACGCTGAGATCGCAGAGAAAAGCCTTAATGAATGCAAGCACAACTGCTTCAACGAATTGAATTGAATGTCTCGGCCCCACTAGCAAATCCAAAACAAGATCTTCTCCGCGATCTCTGCGCACTCTGCGGTTAAGAGCCCTGCTCGGTGCTACTTAGTTTCGGGAGTTTAGCATAAAATCTGTACTTCGCCGCCGCGGAGACGGCACAATCATGGGCTTTGACACCATCATCGTTAACGGCCGCGTTGCCACCGCAACCGACACTTACACTAGCGACGTCGCCATCAAGGATGGAAAGATTTCCGCCGTCGGCCAAAGCCTGCCACGAGAAAATGCGGCGAAGATCATCGATGCTGGGGGCAAATACGTATTTCCCGGCGGAATCGACGTGCACACCCATCTCGACATGCCGTTCGGCGGGACCACGAGCGCCGATGATTTCGAGACTGGCACGCGCGCCGCGGCTTTCGGCGGAACGACAACACTGATCGATTTCGCGATCCAGTACAAAGGTCAAACATTGCGAACGGCTTTCGATGCCTGGATGCAGAAGGCGTCCGGCAAAGCGGTTTGCGATTATGCGTTTCACTGCATCATCACCGATCTGGCGGACGCGCAGCTTGACGAGATGAACGCCCTGGTGCGCGAAGGTGTCACCAGCTTCAAGTTGTTTATGGCGTATCCGGGCGTTTTCATGCTCGACGATGCCAGCATTTTCAAAGCTCTGCGCGCCACATCGAAGAACGGCGGACTCGTCTGCATGCACGCCGAGAACGGCGGCGCGATTGACGTGATCGTGCAGCAGGCGCTGGCGGAAGGGAAGAAGGCGCCGAAGTATCACGCTCTGACTCGTCCCACAACGGCGGAAGCGGAAGCCGTTTCGCGAGCGATTGCCCTGGCGGAAATGGCTGGAGCACCGGTCTACATCGTTCATTTGAGCTGCAATGAAGCGCTGGAAAAAGTGCGAGAGGCCCGTGACCGCGGCCTGCCTGTTTACGCCGAGACCTGCCCGCAGTATCTGTATCTTTCGCTCGATAACTTCGACGCACCGGGGTTCGAAGGGGCCAAATATGTATTCACGCCTCCTCTGCGCGAGAAGTGGCATCAGGACAAATTGTGGAATGGATTAAAGGCCGATCATCTGCAGGTGGTATCGACCGATCACTGCCCGTTCTGTTTCAAGGAGCAAAAAGAGCTGGGGCGCGACGATTTCACCAAGATCCCGAACGGCGGTCCTGGAATTGAGCACCGCATGAGCCTGATTTATTCGGGCGGCGTTGGCGGGGGACGATTCAGCGTGAACCGTTTTGTGGAACTGGTTTCCACCACTCCCGCAAAGTTGTTTGGATTGTATCCGCGCAAGGGCACGATCGCGGTGGGGAGTGACGCGGACCTCGTGATCTTCGATCCGAACCGCAAGCACACCATCAGCGCAAAGACGCACCACATGCGCGTCGATTATTCAATGTTCGAGGGAATTCAAGTAACGGGCATGCCCGACGCCGTGCTGTCGCGCGGCCGCGTTGTGGTGGAAGCGGATAAGTTTCTGGGGCGCGTGGGCGCGGGAGACTTTCTGAAGCGGGCGCTGTACACGCAGCCATAGGGTCGTGGACGTTGGAGCGACGGCGGGACTGCGTTGCAACCCGGCGAGGTGGTGTGACCGGTTGAACGGTTACCGGTTTTGTGCCAGTGGATCGGTTGGGTCAGGCCCAGCGTGCAGCACCGGTTAACAAACCGGGGAAACAATGACAACCGGCAAGATCTGGCGTTTCATTCGTTCACGTTACCGCGTTAGCCGAGGCAGTCGGGGCCGCGCCTT
Source organism: Acidobacteriaceae bacterium (assembly GCA_003152795.1). Lineage (GTDB taxonomy): Bacteria > Acidobacteriota > Terriglobia > Terriglobales > Acidobacteriaceae > Acidiflorens. Next base: position 20,417 of record PMBA01000160.1, read on the forward strand.
GTCCTTGAACAGCGCGACCACGCGGTTTTGCGCGCGGCGCTCGGAACGGGGCTGTTCCGGCAAGGTCGGCAATTAAATTAGGGCTTGGCAGCTTTGCGAGGCTCTGGGCCACCTGCTGCAATACCTGGTGGATGTCCGTGCGGGGCACCAGTCGCGTCAACTTCTCGTCTCCCTTGACAAACATTGCCTCACCACACAAGGCGGTCTCCACTTCGGGAAGTTCGTTTAGTTCGGTGCAACTGGTATGAGCGTCCCACAAGCCCCTTTCTGGATAGCGTGTGCCTGAATGCTCTCCGCAACATCCCCCGTTACGCGGGGTTTACCATTGGTAAAGTGAGAGGGAATGCCATGCCCAAGATCCGTGTGCGACACCCATACTGGCATCTAGCGTTGGTCGCGGCTTTCGCTCTAGCCATCCCGGCTGCCAATGCCGCGCAGCAGGACAACCCGGCCGTAAACACCGCCTGCGCAAGTCTCGGTGTATACATTTTCGTCGGCGGGACGGGCGGTTTTGATGGCCTCGAAAACGGTGCCCAGTTCACCGAACTCCTCCAAACCGGCCACGTGGGGCTCTACGAGCATGCCAATGCCGTCGTCGCAGCCGAGCACCCGCCGAGCATCATCCAAGCGATCGAAAGCGTGTTCACGGGAACCGGGCCAGGGCAAGCTGAGCTCGGACAGGTCGGCGCGAACTACTTCACGCTTCCCCCAAGCTACGGTTACTACCAGGCTGTATACATACAAAATGGTCTTCATCCCTCGGAAGCCAATGTGAACACGCCGTCCGATACTGCCCCTCCCGGACAATTGCGAAAGGATCTGAAGCTATGGCGAGAGTACGTGGATGCGGCCAGAACTGTCGGTATCGAAACCGTCGCTCCGATCGTGGGCCCCAATGATCCGAACGAACCAAAACTAGGAGATCACGTCTTTGCTACCAACCCCTACTACACGCTTGAGCGCGATGAGGCGCTTTATGGCAAAGCCATCGCCTTCGATGTTCCGCCCAACTTCTTTTTGACTGGCGGAAGCGGCCCCGGCTACCAGAAATTCATCGTGCAGGCCATCCAATGGGGCAGTGAACACGGCCTGCGCACTAACATGTTACTTTCTCCTTACCCCTGGCCCACCAACACCAAAGGCAAGCCTGATACTTTCCGTGAATTCACCAACAATACCTTTAGTAGCGACACCCAGAAGTTTGTCAGCCAGTTGAGCCAGCTACAAGCCATTCCTTCAGAATGGTCGGTCGACAATTACGAAGACCCGTATGCGCACGATACCCCCGCTGTCTTGCCCGAAACCGTCCAAAACACGACGACTGCGGTTGGTCTTTGGTTGGCCGCAAATGCATCGGTTTATGTGAACAGGCCAGGCAATCAGGGCGTAATCTGCGGTCCACCGGCCTCATCGGATGGAAGCGAACGGTGACACAGCAATCAATGGCAAAGCAGCCCCATTGGTAAAATATCAGCCACGATTACGAAACCATTTGGCCCACCCGCTTAAGGATGCTCGCGCTGTAGTTATTCAGTCACTCATGCGCTCGGGGCGTCGCTTCAGGGGGTCGGCAGAATTGATGCGAGCCCTGCCGCCTGTTGCCGACCGATATTTCGGCTGCGGCTTCGTCGTAGTACCGATCTGTTGCAGCGTGCATTTGATCGCCATGTTGCTGATCGTCATCGGGAGCAGGTGGCGCTCCCAGTAAGCGACTTCCCGTTGCCAATCTTGCCAACTTCCGCGAAGCCCGTTTGCGGATACCTTCCTGATATATCCCTCACGATCCTGCGCGTAGCGTCACACGCCCGTGTGATTCTCGACACTGCGCGACTGTTCGCTCATCACCGAGTATCTGACCTCCAGACTTTGAGGGCCTATGGCAGAAGACCACAAAGAACCTCCCGTTCAGCGTGACGGCGCCGCTTTGGATCGGCGCCGGTTCGTTAAGGTCGGTGCAACTTCTCTGGGCGTGGCTGGGCTGGGGGCGTGCATATTCGGATTCCGTTATCTCTCCCCGAACGTGCTCTATGAGCCCTCGCCAATCGTCAGTGTAGGCCGACCCGAGCGATACAGCGTTGGCTCGGTTACCCTCGACCCCCGCTTCGGCATTTTCGTGGTGCGAGCTCAGGAAGGTTTTTATGCGTTGAGTGCGGTGTGTACACACCTTGGGTGCCTCACGACCTGGAAGGCGGATGCGGGAGTAATCGCGTGTCCTTGTCACGGCAGTACTTTTCGGCGCGACGGAACCACGCTGGCTGGTCCTGCTCCAAAGCCTTTGCCGTGGTTGAAGGTGTGGGTCGGCGACGACGGTTTTCTGATGGTGGACCGGTCAACGACCCTGCCACCCGGTTCCGAGTACATCCAGGTGGAAGCGCATGGCTAGACCACTCGAAGTGCCTGGAAGCAGCTCCAGTCTCCACAATCCTCTGCACGCGGTTGTCCGCTGGCGCGAAGATTTTCAGCGGATGATGTCGGCGCGGGTTATCGAATCGCAGCTGGGGTTCCGCGTAACTTGGTATCTCGGCGCGCTGACTCTTGGCTGCTTCACGATTCAGCTCACCACCGGGCTCCTGCTGATGCTGTATTACCATCCCTCGATTCCTCAGGGTTATGCGGACATGAAAGACCTCGAGTTCGTTGTCTCCTCCGGGTACATGCTCCGCAGCCTGCATCGATGGTCGGCGCATGCCATGGTTTTTCTGGTTTTCATCCACATGGCCAAGGTGTTCTATCGCAAAGGCTACAAGCCTCCGCGAGAATTGAACTGGATCGTCGGTGTTTTTCTGCTGTTGGCCACGCTGCTGCTGAGTTATACCGGCTATCTGCTGCCGTGGGACCAATTGTCGTATTGGGGCACGACGGTTGGCGCCAACATTATCTCTTCCATCCCCATCGTGGGCGCCAACCTTCGCTTCTATCTCCTTGGCGGCCACACGGTAAATGCGAACGCTTTGCTCCGGTTCTATGTGTTGCACACGATGATGTTTCCACTCCTGGTCATCGTGCTGATCTCGATTCACCTGTGGCGACTGCATGAAGACGGTGGAATGTACGATCTCGACAATAGCGGAAACCCGATCATCCCCGAGCATAGTGCCCTGGCCCTGGCCGACTCGCCGATCAAGGTGGAAGAGGAGAAGACTCTTTCCTACCGCGAACTGCTGTTCCGCGAAATCATCGGCATCGAAGCGCTGGCGGTAGTTCTGTTTGTGATGGGACTGTTGTGGAAGGCGCCGCTCGAGGAACTGGCGAATCCTCTACACACGCCGAATCCTGCGAAAGCGCCCTGGTACTTTACGGGATTGCAGGAGTTGCTGCACTACTTCCCGCCCTTCGTGGCAGGAGTCATCCTGCCCGGACTCATCGTGAGTGGCCTGTTCTTCATCCCGTTCTCACCTGTCTTTGACCGAGTTACCACGGGCGACGCCAAGCAATGGTTTCGCCGCAAACCGGTCCGAATGGTCGTCGCGGCCGTTTTAATCATTGTTCTCAGCGTGCTGCTGGTGCGAGTCCATGCATGGGATGCGCTGCTGCCTGCCGTGGTGGTTACGATTCTGTTGCTGCTCGCGACCGAGTCGGCGTCGGGACCGGCTCGAGGTTTTCGAAGCTGGCTCAGTTCCAGGCCGCTTTCGTTCTGGATCATGACTCTGTTCCTGATGGAGGCCGTGGTTTTGACCGCCGTGGGAACATTATTCCGAGGTCCAAGCTGGGCCTGGGTGTGGCCCTGGAGAGGCTGATGGGTTTAGTGAATCAACTCGGCCGCGTGGCACGGTTTTTTGTGAGTACAGCGCCGCGCCGTTTTGCTGCGGTGAGCGTCCTGTTGGCAATCGTCTCCTCGATTGCTCCCACTAAGGACCTCTTCAGCCAGTGGCGGCATTATCAAAGGCTTTATGTGGGGTTGATCCGCACCCGTGCAGATGCCGCTCGTCTCGAGCACCGCTTCGAGAGCGGCATTCACCAGATATGGATTCCCGAGCAGCACGTGGTCGATCGCTGTGCGTCTTGTCATGTGGCCTTGCAAGAAGCCAGCTTGTCGGATGTGCGCAAGGAGCCGTTTCGACCTCATCCTCCCATGCCGCACTCGCTGAGCGAATTCGGGTGCGTGGTGTGCCATCGCGGGCAGGGAGCGGCCACGACGGTGCAGGAGGCGCACTACAGCACCAAGGCGTGGGAGCAGCCGATCCTGCCGGCCCGATACACTGAGGCGTCGTGCGGCCAGTGCCACATGGATACACAGGGAGGCACGCCGCGCCTCAATCAGGGCCGCCAATTACTCGCGCGCTATGGCTGCGCTCATTGTCATGCCATCAGTCAGCCCGATGGAACCGTGGTGGTCCCCGTGGATGAACCGCCATCGCTCGAACACGTTGCGGAAAAGACGACGCGTGAGTGGATTTTCGCGTGGGTCAAGAATCCACAAGCGTATGCGGCGTCGGCCACGATGCCGAACTACCGATTCAGCGACCAGGAAGCCACCGACATCGCGTCTTTCCTGGTATCACAGAGCACGGCTTCAGAAAATTCCCGGAAAGAAGTGAGAAATGTTGCCCTCCCCACGGGCGACGACGCACTGCTGGCGGGCAAGAGTTTTTATGGCACCTTGTTCTGTTCCTCGTGCCACGCTATTCAAAACGCCGCGGGTAATCTCGTCGGCGGAGACCTCGCGCCAGAGTTGACTCGCGTTGGCAACAAGGTGAACCCCGACTGGTTGCGCCGGTGGCTGCAGGCTCCCCAGGGATACGATCCGAAGACGCGTATGCCGCGTTATCGGTATGACGAAAAGCAGGTTGCCCTGCTGTCGAGTTTTCTTCTGAGCAAGAAAGACGATGACTTCCTGGCCAACGTTCATCTGGAGAAGCCCGATGCGCAGAGTGTCGCGCGCGGCAAGAAACTCGTCTCCGACTATGGCTGCACGGCCTGCCACCGCGTCAACGGAGTGAATCCGCCGGAGAGTTTTGCGCCCGACCTTTCGCGGATCGGAAGCAAGCCGCTCTTCCAAGTCGGCTTCATTCGTGGCATGCCGGAAACGCTCCCAGACTACATTGCCGGCAAGATCCGCGATCCGCGGGCTTTCGGTCCGGCGCTGAAGATGCCGACCTTCAGCCTTAGCGATATGCAGGTCGAGAATCTGACGACTGCTTTGCTGGCGCAGACCGATCGCGCCGTGACCATGCCCCCCGAGCTGGTGCGCACGACATCTCATGCCAAATATCATCCGGGTGGCGATGTCGGCCGTTTGATGGAGGACTTGCGCTGCCAGAGTTGCCACAAAATCAACGGGAACGGCGGAGACATGGCTCCCGACCTGAGTTTTGAAGGCAGCGCCGTGCAACGCACATGGCTGTTGGATTTCATGAACAATCCGAACACGCTCCGTCCCATGCTGATTCGCAGAATGCCAAAGTTCAATTTGAGCGATGCCGAGATTAAGAGCCTGGCGGATTACATGCTATCGGCCTATCAGGCGTCTGGTTTCGATTCGCATGCGCTGGACGCAAGTGCTTTGAATGCCGACGCAGCGGCGCGCGGCAAGGAACTTTTTTATACCAAGTACGCGTGCCAGTCGTGCCACACGGCCGATTTCAAGAAAGATAAAGGCTACGTAGGTCCATCGCTCGCGGACGTAGGCGATCGGTTGACTCCGGTGTGGATCTACAAGTGGCTGAAGAACCCGAACGCGCTCACACCCGGCACCATGATGCCGAATCCCAATTTGCCGGATGGCGAAGCGCGAGACCTGACAGCCTTCCTGCTTACCTTAAAGGTCCACCCGAAGGGAGGTACGAAGTGAAACACATCTCAACTTACGGCCTCCTCATGGTTTTGACGCTCTCGGGCTGCACAAAGCGCCAGGCGTCCAATTCCTTGCCTGTTCCGAAAGCCTATGGAACCCAGATCGTAGAAGTGAGCGGCGGAAAACAGATTGGCGGAGTGGGCTCGAAATTGTCCGACCCGCTGGTGGTGCAAGTGAACGGCGGTGACGGAAATCCTGTGGCTGGCGCGCTCGTGTCATTCCGCTGCGCGGGGCTCACGTTCAGCCCACCGGATGCTCTTTCCGACGCAAGCGGACAAGTGAGTGCCGGGGTGCAACTCGCGGGCATTTCCGGAAGCTACCAGGTTCTCGCCGAGACTCCCAAATCAGGTGGAGGAGTGGCGACCGTGAACTTGCGTGAGATTGCCCTTGGCTACCAAGAAAAGCTGGGCAAGGAAGTAACCGACAAGTACTGTACCGTCTGCCATGATCCCGAATCGACGGCGGAGAGGGTCTCGAACTTCGACAACCTGGTGCCACCGCCTCCGCACCTGTTCACGGATGGAAACACGCTCAACTCGATGTCGGATAGTGAGCTGATCAAAATCATTGCGGATGGCGGACCCGCCCTGGGTAAGTCTCCGCAGACGCCGGCCTATCGAAGCACGCTGACGACGGCCGAGATCAAAGCGGTGGTGGCGTACCTACGCGCCGTCGCCGACCCTCCGTATCCTGGACCCGCGGGCAAGTAGGACTAGCGGCTTCTGATGAAATCTTGAGTTCCGGATCTGAAGTTCCTGTTCTGGAGTTCGAGGTCTGAAGTTCCAGGTCTGAAGTTATAGGTCTGAAGTTATAGGTCTGAAGTTATGTTCCAAGGCGGCTTTGCAGCTTGCGGGAAACTGGATGTTGCACTTGATTTTGGGTGGCGCAGCGGTTCACCGCTGCGATTCATGGCTTATTTTCAGCGTCGGCTTTAGCCGCCGAGGTCAGGTTGCTCCAGAGTACTCGGCAGTCTCTTGGGCCTCGAGGAGATCTCCGCCCCGCGCCTCTACTCGCCCAAGCCCACGATCACAGCCGTTCCTCGCGGAGACTCATGCGAGCCGCTCTCGGGTTCGACCGTAACCACAAAATTCTTGGCCGCGACGCCTTCCGGCAGCGGAGGATTCACGACCGTAGCGCTGCCCCGGGCATCCGGCTTGAACAAGCCCGCCGCGATGGGTGCGCCGCCGTTGGCAGGAAACAGCCACAGTTCGTAGATTTTCTCCGCGGGCAGAGGGGGCAAATTGCTGGCGAAGAAAATCAGGTTGCGATTGCGGCGTTGGTAGATCGCCTTACCCCTCGGCTGCGGCTTATAGCCCACGGCGACCAGTTCGATCTTCTGCGCCTCTGGATCCAGCATCGTGGCCACAACTTCGTTGGCCTGTTCGAGCTTGCTCCCTTGGTCGGTGAACTGCCGTCGCAGCGAAGCTACATCCTGCTGCAGCGTNNACCCATCCCAACGCAGGCCACCACGATCGTTGCCGGCGTTCCGACGCAGGCACGGCCACAGGCAGGCGCGGCTCGTTGGCAATAGCCGACATCAGCCGTTGCCGCGCACGCGCCGGCGGCTTCGGTCCGGCGGTAGTCAGCGAGAGCAGGCTGAGGTCGCCGCGCAGCAGTTCAAATTCGCGCCGGCAAGAGGCGCACCCCGCCAGATGCGTTTCGAGCTTCTGGCGCTCCGCCCCGTCGAGCGAACCGAGCGCGTAAAGCGCCAGGTCTTCCGCGAACTGTTCGTGCACACTCATGCGGCCAACACTCTTCGCAGGGAGGTTAATCCGGTGCGAATCCTGGTCTTAATTGTGCCCAGAGGCTCGCCGGTTTTCTCGGCGATCTCGGAATGCGTCAGCCCTTCAAAGTACGCCATTTCAAGCGCGGACCGTTGCAGCGAGGGCATGGTTTGCAGCGCCCCGCGAACCTTATCCATGGTGCGCGATCGGTCGGCTTCGCTGGCGAGGTCGGGCTCGACAGAGACGATCACGTCTTCAATATCGTTTTCCGGACGGCGCCGGCGCAGGGCATCGATGGCCCGGTGCCGTGCGATCACCGCCAGCCATGCCGCCATGTTGCCGCGGCTCGCGTCAAAAGCTCCCGGATTGCGCCACAACTGCATGAAGATATCCTGTAACACGTCCTCAGCCGCCCCCGTATCTTGCAGTACCCGCAATGACACCGAGTACACGATCGACGAATAGCGATCATAAAGCGCCGCCATGGCACCCTGATCGCCGGACCGTATGGCTGTTACCAGCCCAAGGTCGGACGTTGTCGCGTTGGGGGCAGCGCTCGGCACGCCGATCTTCATCCTCCTGAAGTACGTCTCAGCATGAGCTTTTGGATTGCGGGCAAGCCGTCACTATTGAGGCTTGCGGTCGCGGTTCAAGAAAAGTATCAGCCTTGACGCTAACGGGCAAGTGCGCTGTACAATCGTGCCCAAACTGCGGGAATTCCGCGAGGTGTGACTGTGAAACGTATTAGTCTGCTGGTTCTATTGCTCGTCCTGGTAACCCCATGTCGTTCCACCGCTCAGCCCCCAGACGCCGGAACCGGTGATCGCGAACAAATCCTGCAGCTCGAGAGAGACTGGACGCAGTCGTTTGTCACCATGGACGTAGCCGCGAACGAAAGGATCGTTGCCGATGACTTCCTCGGAACTGAGCCCGACGGCAAACGCATCAAGAAGGCCGACCTGATCGCCGAAGTCAAGACCGGAGACGCTCTACTCTCAAATCGGCTCAACGAAGATGACGTCACGATTCGTTTTTATGGGCAGACTGCAGTCGTGAATGGCAGTGAAAGCTGGAAGCGCAAGCCGGATGGAAAAACCGGGCGCTTCATCTGGACCGACATCTTTGTAAAGCGCACTGGGAAGTGGCAGGTGGTAGCGTCACAAGACCTCGAAGTGTTGGACAAGAAGTAGCGCTTACACTTCGCTCTTCGCTGCCCGCGTCATCAGGTCTTCGATGGCCTGGTGCGGCGACTTGCCATTTTCCAGGATGGCAAACATCTGTTCGGTAATCGGCATCTCGACGTTCTTCTTACGGGCTAAACCAACCGCGGCTTTGGTCGTGAAGACTCCTTCGGCAACTGCCCCGTGCATTCCGGCGATGATGTCGGGCAGCTTGCGGCCTTTGCCCAGTTCAACGCCGACGCTGCGGTTGCGCGAGAGATCTCCGGTGCAGGTTAGAACCAGATCGCCCAGTCCGGCCAGCCCCGCCATAGTATCGAGTCGGCCACCGCAGGCGACGACCAGGCGCGCCACTTCGGCGAGGCCGCGCGTGATCAGCGCCGCTACCGAATTGTGGCCGAGGCCGAGGCCATCGCAGACACCGGCGGCAATAGCGATGATGTTCTTCAACGCTCCGCCCAATTCCACGCCGATCACGTCGTCGTTGGTATAGACGCGAAAGCGGGAATCGTTGAACGCGTGCTGCACGGCGCGCGTCACTTCGCCATCGATTGACGCCACAGTCACAGCCGTCGGATCGCCACGCGCCACCTCTTTGGCAAATGACGGGCCGCTGAGTGCTGCCACGCGAGCGGTGAACTTGCGGCTCCGCAACACATCCCCAATCACTTCCGTCATGCGCAGCAGAGTGCCGTCTTCGAGTCCTTTGGTGCAGCTCACGAAAAGTGTCTCCGGGCGGAGTCCAGGTGCCATGCGTTCGAATAGCCCTCGACAATGCTGCGAGGGCATGACGCTGACCACGATCTCCGCGCCGTCGAGCACGGCGTTCAGATCGCTGGTCGCGGCAATCGATTCCGGCAGGATGAACCCTGGCAAGAAGTGCTTATTGATTCGGTTTCTTGCGATGCTCTCGGAAACTTCCAGTTCGTTTGCCCAGAGATGCACCTGGTGAGTTCCTTTCCGTCCGAGGACGATTGCAAGTGCGGTGCCCCAGGCGCCTGCACCGATGATGGCAATGCGGCTCATCTGCGGGATGCTCCTGACGTTTCTGACTTTGCTCCCAACTCCGTCCCTGGCGTTGCTCCAAGCTTCGATTCCGTTCCCGTGGCGAGACGGCCGATATTTTGCCGGTGCTTCCAGATGACGAGCGCCGAAACCAGGGTGATTAAAATCAGCTGCCGCGAGTCCGCGTATTCGTGGAGGGCCCATGCCAGCAGCGGAAAAGCTGCCGCCACAGCAACCGACCCAAGCGAGACGTAGCGGAAGGCGACAGCGATAATCAAAAACAGGACTACCAGGCACAAAATGGATTTAGGGGTGAGCAATATGAACACTCCGAGACTGGTCGCGACGCCCTTGCCGCCGCGAAATTTG